>DASYGP010000047.1:0-28988 GCA_035999615.1 Mycobacteriales bacterium | reverse complement strand
CGGGGCGCCGCTCGCCGCCGCGCGGAAGGCAGCCTTCGGATCCGCGAACTGGCCCAGATTGACCACCTCGCGCCGGAAGAACAGCGCCAGGGTCCAATCGGCGATGACGCGGACCTTGCGGTTCAACGTCGGCACCCGGCTCACGTGATAGGTCCGGTGCATGAACCACGCCGGCCAGCCGCGCAGCTTGACTCCGTAAATCTCCGCGACCCCCTTGTGCAGGCCCAGCGATGCGACGCTGCCGGCGTACGCGTGCCGGTAGCGCTGTAGCTCCTCCCCGCGCAGCGAGTGAATGAGGTTGTCGGCCAGGACCTTCGCCTGCCGAACCGCATGCTGGGCGGAAGGGCCGCACAACGCCCCGCTTTCCGGGCCCCCCTTGGCGACATCGGGGATGGCCGCGCAATCACCGGCGCTCCACACGTTGGCTCGGCCCTCGACGGTGAGGAATGCGGTGCCTGTCAGCCGGCCCTTCTCATCCAGCGGCAGGCCGTAGCCTTCCAACACGGGGTTGGCCTTCACCCCGGCCGTCCACACCAGCGTCTCCGCATCGAACGTCGTCCCGTCGGAAAGCCGGACATGCATCCCCTCGCAGGTCTCCAGCCGGGTGTTCAGGCGGACCTCCATGCCCCGCTCCTCCAGGCGCCGCACGGTGTAGCGACCCATGTCCTCGCTGACCTCAGGAAGAATCCGCCCGGCCGCCTCGACCAGCACCCAGCGCATGTCGGCGGGCGTGATGTTTCGGTACCACTTGCAGGCACTGCGCGCCATGTCCTCGAGTTCGGCGAACGCTTCAATCCCGGCGTAACCGCCTCCCACGAAGCAGAAAGTCAATGCCCTGCGGCGTAGCTCGGGGTCGGTGTTGGACGCGGCCGCATCCAACCGCGAGAGCACGTAATTACGCAGGTACACCGCCTCGGCCACGGTCTTGAAACCGATCCCGAAATCGGCCAGACCCGGAATCGGCAGGGTGCGCGCGATGCTCCCCGGCGCGACCACCACATGATCGAAGCCCAGCTCGAAGGCGACGCCTTCCACCGGTTGGATCCGCGCCGCGCGCCGGTCGTGGTCCAGGGCGGTCACCGTCCCGGTGATCACCCGGCAGTGCGAGAGCACCCGGCGCAACGGGACAACCACGTGCCGCGGTTCCAGGCTCCCCGCCGCCGCTTCCGGCAAGAAGGGTTGATAGGTCATGTACGACTGGGGGTCAACGACCGTGATGGTCGCCTCACCGCCACGCAGGCGCAGCTTCTTTTGCAGCCGGATCGCGGCGTACATCCCGACGTATCCGCCACCGATGATCAGGATCTGCCAGGGTTCGCGGGGGCCGGCCATGCGCTGAACGGTACCCACGATCAGCGCGTGGCGGCGTCGCCGGGCCGTCGCCGCCTAGCCGGCGAGGGCGACTGCCTGGGCGAGGACGTCGTCGAGCATCTGTTCGGTCAGCTTGCCGGTGAAGGTGTTCTGCTGGCTGGGGTGATAGCAGCCCAGAACCGTGACCGTCCGGTGCGGTGCGCTCACCTCGGCCAGGGCCCCGTGTCCGAAGGCGACCCTCGGTACCGGCGCCGGGCAGCCGACCGCGGCCAGCGCGGGGAAGGTCGCCTGCCAGGCGAACTGCCCCAGCGCCAGGACGACCCGCGAGCTCGGCAGGCAGGCCCGCAGTTCCGCATGCAGCCACGGGGCGCAGGTATCCCGCTCCACCGTGGTCGGCTTGTTCGCCGGCGGGGCGCACCGAACAGCTGCCAAGAGCCGGGTCCGATGCAGCCGTAGCCCGTCGCTGGCAGATGTGGAGGTTGGCTGACTGGCCAGACCGGCACGGTGCAGGGCCGCGAACAGCCAGTCCCCGGACCTGTCGCCGGTGAAGATTCGCCCGGTGCGGTTACCACCGTGGGCGGCCGGGGCCAGGCCGAGGATGACGATCCGCGGACGCGGCTCGCCGAACCCGGTGACCGGTCGGCCCCAATAGCGTTCCCCGGCGTAGGCGGCCCGTTTGTCGGCCGCGACCTGCTCCCGCCAGGCGACCAGCCGGGGGCAGGCCCGGCACACGCTGACCCGGCCGTCGAGGTGGGTCAGGCTCGGGCTGGATCCGGCCAGCCGGGTGACATCGGCCGCGTCGTGCGCGACCGGCGTGGAGCGGCTGGCCACATCGCCGGGCCAGCCGGTCCCCGGACGAACGGGCCCGACCGGGGGCGCGGTCACGACAGGCGATCCCCGAACAGGTCAAGGGTGCGCCGCCAGGCCTGCTGGGCCGCCTCGGGCGCATAGACCTCAGGACGGGTGTCGTTGAAGAAGGCGTGCTCGGTGCCGGGATAGTCGTACAGGGTGACCGCACCGCCGCCGTGCTCGATCCCGGTCTTCGCCTGCTGGATGCCGGCGGCGGCGCCGGTGCCGTCGCCCTCCGAGCAATGGATCACGGCCGCCTTACCGGCGTACCGGTCCCATTGCGGGCTCATCCGCTCCCACGGCAGGGGCGGGTAGAAGCCCGCGGTCGCGACGATGTCGTCGGACAGGGTCGCGCTCCACAGCGCGAGCCCGTAACCCTGCTGCGCGAATCGTTCGGCGAGGTTCTCGATGTGCGGCACCAGGCCCCACCATTCCTGGATCACGATGACACCCGGCTTGCCGGCCGCCCCGCCCACCGGGGCGGCGAGGTAGCCCTCCGCACTGCCGCCGTTGCTGGCGTAGGTGATCGTCTCGCCCACGGTTCAGGCCTCCAGGTAGGGGTCAGGAACTGGCAGCTCGGACTCTGCCACGCGTGGCTCCGGCCCGCGGGTCGGGCCCGGCAGCAGCGAGGCCGCGATGCCGTCGAGGATGTCGTGCTCACTCACGGTCACCGCATCGAGCCCGGTCCGGGTCAGCACCGCAGCCAGGACCAACGCCCCGCCGCCGATCACGTCGGCCCGACCCGGATGCATGAACGGCAGCGCCGCCCGCTGCGCCCGCGACATCGCCAACAGCTCCGCCGCCGCGGCCTGCACGTCGGAGGCAGGAAGCCGCGTTCCGTGGATCCGGTCGGCGTCGTAGCCCGGCAGGTCCAGGACGTAGGCGGCGACCGTCGTGACCGAACCGGCCAGCCCCACCAGGGTGCCGAGCGGGCCGGCCCGGTCCAGGGCGGCACCGTCGAAGGCTGCGTCCAACGCGGCCCGCACATGCTCCTCGGCCGCATCCCGCTGCATCCGGGTGGGTGGATCGCTGTGCAGGAACCGCTCAGTCAGCCGGACGCAACCGATGTCCGCGCTGTACGCGCCGCCGACCGCGCCGGGCCCCGGCCCCCACGCGAACTCGGTGGAACCGCCGCCGATGTCGACGACCAGTACCGGCCATCGGGTGCGCTGGGACAGGCCGGCGGTGGCACCCGCATACGACAGCGCCGCCTCCTGCTGCCCGCTCACTACCTCGGGCGAGACGCCGAGCACCTGGCGGACCATCGCGACGAACTCCGCGCGGTTGCTGGCATCGCGGGTCGCCGAGGTGGCCACCATCCGCACCGCCGCGGCGCCGAGCCGGGTGATGTCGGCCGCGTACGACTCCAGCACGACCCGGGTACGGGCGATCGCGGCCGGGTCGAGCCGCCCGGTTCGGTCCACATCCTGACCGAGCCGGACGATCTCCATCCGGCGCAGCAGGTCGGTTTCCCCTCGGGTCACCAGCAGCCGGACCGAGTTGGTGCCGCAGTCGACGGCCGCCACCGGCGCCCCCGCGCTCACCCGCTCACGCTCGGTCGTCCGCGATGGGGCCGGCGGGCTCCGGGAGGGACACGCACGGGCCCCGCCGGGACCAGTCCGGCAGCAGCGCGAGGGCTTCATCGCCCAGCGGGTTGACGCCCGGCCCGGCGGCGAGGGTGTGCGCCACCAGCACGTGCAGGCATTTCACCCGGTTCGGCATCCCGCCGGCGCTGGGGTGCCCGGCCAGCTCCCCCAGCGCGTCCCGACGACGCAGATAGTCCTCGTGCGCCGAGCGATACCGCGCTGCCAGCTCGCGATCCACCGCCAAGCGCTCGGTCATCTCCCGCATCAGACCCGAGGCCTCAAGCCGGCCGACCTCCGACGCCGCGCGCGGGCAGGTGAGGTAAAACAAGGTCGGAAACGGCGAACCGTCGGCAAGGCGCGGCGCGGTCTCCACCACGTCCGGCAGACCGCAGCCGCAGCGGTGCGCGACCGCCCGCATCGCCCGCGGCGGGCGGCCCAGCTGCGCGCTCACCGCCGCAACATCATCCGCGCCTACCGGCCCGGTATCCGCGGGATCGGGTTCGCTCACTTCTTGCCGGCGGCGACGTCCGAGGTCCAGAGCCGGCCGTACCAGGTGGCGTGCGGGTTCAGCGGCACCTTGGCGTGCCCGGCCTCGGCGACCGGGGCAGCCGGGACCGCCGGCGGCGCCAGCTCGAGGTAGTTCTGCTGGCCGGGGAACACGTAGTGCAGCCGGATACGGGCCTGGATCTGCACCTGGGCCGGGTCCTGCGCCTGCGCGTGCGCGCGGGTCAGCTGGGTCAGCCGGGTCAACGTGGTGCGCTGCTCGGTGCGCTGACTGTTGATTTCCGCCCGCTGGGCCAGGTAGGCCTTGACCGGGTAGGCCAGCGTCAGCACGACGGCACAAAACGCCAGCGCCAGCACCGCCGCCCGGGTGGTGAAGGTGAGCCGCGCGCCGGCCGTCGAAGGCGTGGTGACCGGCCTGGTGGCGGCCGCCGCCGCGCGACGCTCGGCCCGTTCGGCCAGCTGCTGGGGGTTCAGCCGGCGGGCATGCCGTTGCTGGCGGCCGCTGACCTGCCGGGCAGCGGGGCGCTTCGGCCGTCCGCCGGATGCGCCGGTCGAGGTGCCACCGCCTCGCACCGACCGGGCGCGCCCCGTTCCATAGACCACGAACATCGACCCTAGCCGCGGTCGGGAGCCGGGCCGCGCTGCCGCGCCGAGGCGCGGCGTTGTCGACCGGCCGCGCCGAGGCGCGGCGTTGTCGACCTGCCGCGCCGGTGTTAGCGGACGGCGCGAGGGAAAGCGGCTGCGCCGGCGTACCGGGCGGCGTCCGCCAACTCTTCCTCGATGCGCAGCAGCTGGTTGTACTTGGCGACCCGTTCGGAGCGGGCCGGCGCGCCGGCCTTGATCTGGCCGCAGTCGGTGGCCACCGCGAGGTCCGCGATCGTGGTGTCCTCGGTCTCCCCGGAGCGGTGGCTCATCATGCAGCGGTAGCCGCCGCGGTGGGCCAGCGTCACCGCGTCGAGGGTCTCGGTCAGCGTGCCGATCTGGTTGACCTTGACGAGCAGGGCGTTCGCGGTCCCCGACCGCAGCCCCCGCCCCAGCCGCTCGGGGTTGGTCACGAACAGGTCATCGCCGACGAGTTGCACGCGCGCGCCCAGGACGTCGGTGACGTGCTTCCAGCCGTCCCAGTCCTCCTCCGACAGAGGATCTTCAATGGACACGATGGGGTAGGAGTCGACCAGCTCGGCGTAGTAGTCGGTCATCTGCTCGGCCGTCCGCGAAGCCCCCTCGAAGGCGTAGCCACCGTCGCGGTGGAACTCGGTGGCCGCGACGTCCAACGCCAACGCGATATCGGCGCCCAGGCGCAGCCCGGTGGCCTGCACGGCCGCCGCGATCAGGTCCAGCGCCGCCCGGTTGGTCGGCAGGTCGGGCGCGAACCCACCCTCATCGCCGACACCCGTGGACAACCCCTGCGCCTTCAGCACCGCCTTCAACGCGTGGTAGACCTCGGCACCCATCTGCAATGCCGACGCGAACGTCGCGGCACCGACCGGGGCGATCATGAACTCCTGGACGTCGACGTTGGTGTCCGCGTGCGCTCCCCCGTTGAGGATGTTCATCATCGGGACGGGCAGCAGGTGCGCCGACGGGCCGCCGAGGTAGCGGAACAGCGGCAGGCCGGTGGCGTCCGCCGCCGCCCGGGCTACCGCGAGGGACACGCCCAGCAGGGCATTGGCGCCGAGCCGCGACTTGTCCGGGGTGCCGTCCAGGTCGAGCAGCACCTGATCGATGACTCGCTGCTCGGTGACTTCGAGGCCGAGAACGGCCTCCTCGATGACGTCGATCACCGCGGTCACGGCCTTGCCGACGCCCTTCCCGCCGTAGCGGCGACCGCCGTCGCGCAGCTCCACCGCCTCGAACGCCCCGGTCGAGGCCCCGGAGGGAACCGCTGCGCGCGCAAACGTGCCGTCCTCCAGCAACACCTCGACCTCCACGGTCGGGTTGCCTCGCGAGTCCAAGATCTCGCGGGCGCCGACGGCCTCGATGGCGGGCACAGGGTTCTCCCTCGTCCAGTTGCCGATGTGATCGCCGAGCCTACCCAGCCGCACCCCGCAGCGGGTCAGCGCGAGCGCCGCCGCGGGCTCAGCCCTGGGCGCGCAGCAGCTCGGCGTAGGACCGCGCCACCGCGCGCAACGCCGCCTCGGGGTCCTGGCCGGCGAGCTTCGCCCGCGCCGCCAGACCGAACAGCGCCCGGCCCAGGAGCTCGTCTGCTGCGGTGTCCCTTGTCGCGTCAGGCAGCGAGGTGGGCAGCCCGGCCTTGGTGGCGCGCCCGACGAGCTTGGCCGCCAGCGCCAGCGCCGGCTGGCCCAGCGGCACCCCGTCGACCGCCGAGGTGCGCTGCTTCTCCGCCTGTTTGATCGTGTCCCAGTTCGCCTCGACCGCCGCGGCGCCGTCGACCACCGTGTCGGCGAACACGTGGGGATGGCGCCGGACCAGCTTGGCGACCAGGCCGGCCGCGACGTCGTCGACCGACCAGCCGGAGTCCGCCTCCTGCGCCAGCCGGGCGTGGAACAGGACCTGCATTAGCAGGTCGCCCAGCTCCTCGCGCAGATCCGCCGTTGCCCCGCCGCCGCCGTCCTCCAGCGCCTGCAGGGTCTCGTAGGCCTCCTCCAGCAGGTACGGCGCGAGGCTGGCGTGCGTCTGTTCGGCGTCCCAGGGGCAGCCGCCGGGCGAGCGGAGCCGGTCCATCACCCGCACCGCGTCGAGCAGCCGCGCGCCGGGCAGATCCCAGGAACCCGGCAGCACCTCCAGCCGGACCGCGTCCCGGGTGGTGAGCGCCCCCAGCGCGGTGGCCAACCCGTCTTCACCCTCGCTGGACAACCAGGTGCAGGTGCCGGCATCAGCGGCGAGGGCGGCGAGGCGATCGGCCAGCGCGCTGACCGATCCGGTGATCACGACTTCCACGTTCACCCCGGCCGCCGCCAGCGCGGCCAGCTGCGGGTGCTCGGCGGCCGCCGTGAGCACCGGCCCGGCGCGCACGGCGTCCCACGCGTCGACGGCCAGCAGGCCGGGGGCCACCCGGGGGCTGGTGGTCAGCAGCACGAGCCGCCCGGGAGGGTTCACTTGGCGGTCGGCACCGGGATGGATAGATCGCCGGTGGCCGCCCCGACCGCGCCCAGGCCGCTGGCGGCGCTGGCCTGCCAGGTCCCGAACCGGGGATTGACATCAACGCGCAGCCGCGCCTCGGTCGCCTGGTAGCGGCGCAGGAACTCGGCCTGCACCAGCTGCGGGCGCAACGTCGACTCGGCCTGCGCCAACGGCACCGTCTTGTGTTCGATGATGTGGATCACCGCGAACCCGGAGCCGGTGTCGACCGGGCCGACGATGCTGCCGTCCCGGCCGGCGAACGCCGCGTCGGAGAACGCCTTGGGCAGGTTCCCGCCCGGGCTGATGAACCCGAGATCTCCGCCCTTGACCTTGCTGGTCGCGTCGGTGGAGTACTGCAGGGCGAGCTTGCCGAACGACGCCGGGTTGGCCCGCGCCAGCTTGGCGACCTGCTGACCCTGGGCCGCGGTGTCGAGCAGGATCAGCGCGACGTGGACCTGGGTGAACTGCGCCTGGCCCGCCGTGTACGCCGCCTGCAACGCCGCCGGGTCGACCGGGAGAGCGCCGACGATCTTGTTCTGGTAGGCGGCGGTGCGGGCATAGAGCTGCAGATCGTTCTGGTCGATGCCGGCGGCGGCCGCCCGCTGCTGCAGCTGGGGCAGGCCGCCTTGCTGCGCCGCCTGCGTGATCACGGCGTCGACGTCCTGCGCGGACACCGTCACGTGCAGCTCGGCGGCGAGGGCCTGCAGCACCTGCAGCTGGACCAGCTGCCCCAGCGTGGTGCGTTCCAGGGAGGTCCGGTCGACCTTCTGGCCGCTGGGGATCACAGCGACGCCCCGGTCGACGATGCCGCGCAGCTGCGAGGTCGAGATTCGGGTGCTGCCCACGGTCGCCGCGGCTCCGGCGTGGAACGGCGTGCAGCCGGTCAGGACGATGGCGACGGCCGGCAGGGCGAGGAGAAGACGCTTCACGGGGTGACATCCTGCCGGACGCCCGCAGCGGCGGCCGCCGCGGACCCCACGTTGTCGCCGGCGACGGCCGAAAGCAGCTGCTCGGCCCACCCGAGTAGCGCCGTGTCACGCAGCGGCGTGCCCCCCATCCGGCCCGTGTCGGTGGGCCGCGGGACCAGCACCGTCCGGGTCGCCGCCTTGATCACCGTGCCCTTGTAGAGCCGGGCCAGGCGCAGCTGCTGGCTCTCCCGCAACTCCAGCGGGGCGAAGCGCACCTGCGGCCCGGCGAGGCCGACGTCGCGGACCCCGTAGGTCCGCGCCAGCACCCGGAACCGGGCCACGGCCAGCAGGTTGTCCACCGGCGCCGGTGGCGGCCCGTAGCGGTCCCGTAGCTCGGCCCGCACCCCCTCGACCGCCTCGAAGCTGCTGGCTTCGGCGAGCCGGCGGTAGGCCTCGAGCCGGAGCCGCTCGGCCGGCACGTAGTCGTGCGGCAGGTGGGCGTCGATCGGCAGCTCAACCTTGATCTCGGCCGGTTCCGGTTCGAAGTCCTCCCCGCGCCCCTCCCGGAAGTCGCGGACCGCCTCTCCGACCATCCGCACATACAGGTCGAAGCCGACGCCGGCGATGTGCCCGGACTGTTCCCCGCCGAGCAGGTTGCCCGCCCCGCGGATCTCCAGATCCTTCATGGCCACCGCCATGCCGGCCCCGAGGTCGGTGTTCTGCGCGATCGTCGCGAGCCGGTCGTAGGCGAGCTCGGTGAGCGGCTTCTCGGACGCGTAGAGGAAGTAGGCGTAGGCCCGGTCCCGGCCGCGGCCCACCCGGCCGCGGAGCTGATGCAGCTGGGACAGGCCGAACGCATCGGCCCGCTCCACCAGCAGGGTGTTGGCGTTCGGGATGTCCAGGCCGGACTCGACGATGGTGGTGCACACCAGCACGTCGAAGTCCTTTTCCCAGAAGCCGACCATGACCTGTTCCAGGATGTCCTCGTGCATCTGCCCGTGCGCCACGGCGACCCGGGCCTCGGGCACCAGCGACCGGATCCGGGCGGCCGCCCGGTCGATCGACTCAACCCGGTTGTGGATGTAGAACACCTGGCCCTCGCGGAGCAGTTCGCGCCGGATCGCGGCGGAGACCTGCCGGTCCTCATAGGGGCCGACGAAGGTCAGCACCGGATGCCGCTCCTCGGGCGGGGTGGCGATGACGCTCATCTCCCGGATGCCGGTCAGGCTCATCTCCAAGGTCCGCGGGATGGGGGTGGCGCTCATCGACAGCACGTCGACCGCGGCCCGGACCGCCTTCAGGTGCTCCTTGTGCTCGACGCCGAAGCGTTGCTCCTCATCGACGATCACCAGGCCTAGGTCTTTGAACCGCACGTTGGCCGACAGGATGCGGTGCGTGCCGATGACCAGATCGATGCGCCCGTCGGCCAGCCCGGTCAGCACCTGCGCCTGCTCGGCGTCGCTGTTGAACCGACTCACCCCCGCCACGGTCACCGGGAACTGCGCCATCCGCTCGGTGAACGTCGCCTGGTGCTGGCGGGCCAGCAGCGTGGTCGGGCAGAGCAGGGCGACCTGCTTGCCGTCCTGCATCGCCTTGAACGCGGCCCGCACCGCGATCTCGGTCTTGCCGAAACCCACGTCACCGCAGATGACCCGGTCCATCGGGACCGGCTTTTCCATGTCGGCCTTCACCTCGTCGATGGCGGCGGCCTGGTCGGGGGTCTCCCGGAAGGGGAAGGCGTCCTCCAGCTCCCGCTGCCAGGGGGTGTCGGGTCCGAAGGCGAAGCCGGGGGCGGACGTCCGGGCGGCATAGAGCCGGATCAGCTCCGCGGCGATCTCCCGGACCGCCTTGCGCGCGCGGCCCTTGGCCTTTTGCCAATCCGCGCCGCCCAGGCGGTGCAGCGGCGGCGACTCCCCACCGACGTACCGGGTCAGCTGATCGAGGGAGTCGGTCGGGACATAGACCCGGTCTCCGGGCATCCCCTTGCGCGGGGCGGCGTACTCCAGGACCAGATACTCCCGGGTGGCCCCCTGGACCTGCCGCTGCACCATCTCCACGTACCGGCCGACCCCATGGGTTTGGTGCACCACCGGGTCGCCCAGCCGCAGCGCGAGCGGGTCGACGACGTTGCGCCGGCGGGTCGGCAGCGCGGATTTCGTGCCGGTCACCGATTTGGGGCCGAGCAGGTCCCCCTCGGTCAGCACGGTCAGCGTGCCGACCCGGAAGCCGTGCGTCAGGCAGGCGGTGGTCGCGGTGACCACCGCGGGCTCCGGCAGTCCGGTGAGGCGGTCCACCACGAGGGCGGGGACGTCCTCCCCGGCGAGCATCTCGGCCATCCGCTGCGCCGAGCCGTGCCCGGCGGCGGTGACCACCACCCGCTGCCGGGCGTGGGTCAGCTCCCGGAGGGCCGCTACGGCGGCCGGCGTGTCCCCGTGGAACTCCGGGGCGGAGGTGGCCGCGACCTGCTCACCGGTCCCGAACGGCGCCATCGTCCACCACGGGATCCCCGCGCCGCGGGCATGATCGACGACGGCGGTCAGCTCGCGGTAGGCGGCCGGCTCCAGGTCGATCGGCTGGCTGCCGCCCAGGGCGGCCGCGGACCAGGAGGCCGCCAGGAACTCCGCGCCGGTGCGGGACAGCTCAGCGGCCCGGGTTCGGACCCGTTCCGGGTCGCAGACGACCACATGCGTGCCGGCCGGAAGCAGGTCCAGCAGCAGCCCCAGCGGACCGGCCGGGTGCGGCTCGGCCAGCACGGGGGCGAGCGCCTCCATCCCCTCCACCGCGATCCCCTGGGCGATCTTGTCGAGGATGTCGGTGAGGCCGGGGTGCGCGGTGAGCAGCTCCCGGGCCCGCTGACGCACCCCGGGAGTGATCAACAACTCCCGGCAGGCGGGGGCGAGGAGCCGGCGCGGCGGCGGCAGCTCGGTGATCTCACGCTGATCGGATACGGCGAAGTAGCGGATGTCCTCGATCTCGTCACCGAACAGCTCGACCCGCAGCGGGTGCTCCTCGGTCGGCGGGAACACGTCCAGCAAACCGCCGCGGACCGCGAACTCCCCGCGCCGCTCGACCAGATCCACCCGGCTGTAGGCCAGGGCCGCCAGCCGATCCACCGTTTCGTCCAGATCGGCGCTGCCACCGGTCACGAGCCGCACCGGCTCGACCTCACCAAGATCGCGCAGGGTCGGCTGCAGCATGCTGCGCACCGGGCTGACCACGACGCGGAGCCGGGGGCGATCGTCGGCGTCGTCCTGCTCGGGATGCGCGAGGCGCCGCAGTACGGCCATCCGCCGGCCGACGGTGTCGGCGCGCGGGGACAGCCGCTCATGCGGCAGCGTCTCCCAGGAGGGGAACAGCGCCACCGTGTCCGGGTCGAGCACCGCGGCGAGGGCCTCGACCAGCTCATCAGCCTCCCGGCCGGTGGCCACGACCGCGAGCATCGGCGCGCGCGCGGCCAGCGATGCCAGCGCGAACGGGCGCAGCCCGGCCGGCGCGATCAGGTCCAGCGCCTGCTCGCGCCCGACGGCCGCCACGGCGCCGGCGAGGGCGGGATCGGCGGCGACGAGCTCGGTGAGCGGGGCAAGGGAGGGGGCGAGGTAGGCCGGCGGGGCGAGGGTGGTCATGGCTCCGGATCGGGGCTGGTCCAGCACGAAAGACCCCGATCCGGCGGCGCCGGGGGGTGCGTCCAGCGTACGTCGGCGCCGGTCAGTCGTTGAACCGGTTCTGGGCGGCGTCCAGCCCGAGTTCGGTGAGCGCCTGCACGGCGTCGGCTGCTCGATCGACGTGGAACGGCAACTCCTTACGCTCCGCGGCGGTGAAATCCTTGAGGACGAAGTCGGCGGGATCCTGACGACCGGGGGGACGGCCGATACCCAGGCGTACCCGGAAAAACTCTCCGGAGCCCAGCGCGCTGCGCAACGACTTCAATCCGTTGTGGCCGTTGTCCCCGCCGCCGGCCTTCAGCCGGAGCTGGCCGTAGTCAAGATCCAACTCATCGTGCACCACGATCAGCCGCTCGACCGGGATCTTGAAGAACCGCGAAATACTCGCGACCGGGCCGCCGGACTCGTTCATGTAGGCCTTCGGTTTGGCCAGCACGACCGGCTGACCGGCCAGCCGGCCCTCGACAATGTCCGCCCGGCCCTTGTGCGCCTTGAACCGGCCGCGCAGCCGTTCCGCGAGCAGATCCGCCACCAGGAAGCCGGCGTTGTGCCGGGTGCCCGCGTAACCGGGCCCCGGATTGCCAAGACCGACGACCAGCCACCTCGTGGAACCGGCCTCGTCGGCCACCGCTTACTCCGTGCTGGACTCGGCCGCGGCGCCCTCGGCCGATTCGCCCTCGGGCACAGCCGCGCCCTCGGTGGGCTCGCCGGCGGCCTGCTCCAGGCTCTCCCCCAGCTCGGCCTCGAGCTGCTCGGCGGTCGGCGCGGCCTGCGCGCTGATCACGATGGCTTCGGCGTCGGTGGCCAGCGTGACGCCCTGCGGCAGGCTGACCTGCCCGGCGGTGACCGTGGCGCCGGCCTGCAGCTCGCTGACGTCGAACTCGAAGCCGGTCGGGATGTGGGTGGCTTCCGCGTGCACCGAGAGGGTGTTCAGCGGCTGGGTGATCAGCACATCGGAGGTGGTTTCCCCGGTCAGCGTCAGCGGCACCTCGACGGTGACCTTCTCCCCGCTGCGCACCACGATCAGGTCGACGTGCTCCAGGAATCCCTTGATCGGATGCCGGGTGACCGCCTTCGGCAGCGCCAGCTGATCACCGTCGGACAGCTTCAGCGTGAGCAGGGCGTTCGCGCCGCCGTGCTTGAGGGCCAACATCAGCTCGTGGCCGGGCAAGGTCAGATGCCGGGGGGTCTGGCCGTGGCCGTACAACACCGCGGGCACCTTCTGGGCCCGGCGCACCGCCCGGGCGGCACCCTTACCGAACGCGGTGCGCTCCTCGGCGGCGAGCGTGGTGTCGGACACGGCGGTTCTCCTCAGGAAGGGCACGGGCGCTGCTGGTCGTGGTCGTTGCTCTGTTGGCACGGCTGGCTCTCGGGCGCGGCGGGGGGAACCCAAGCCGCCCGTGGGCAACCGGGTGAGTGTACCGGCCCGTGTGGCGCGGCGAAAACGGGCGCCCGGCCGCTGCCGTGGGGAAAACTCGGGAGCCAGCACCTGCCGGCTCTTGATAGAACATCCGCATGCGCAGCGCAGCGGGCGACCTCAACCCGGACACCGGCAACCGGACGGCGCTGGACAAACCGATCCTGATCGGCGCCGGCGCGGCCCTGGCCACCGGGCTGGCGGCCTCCGGTATCGGATTCGCCCTGCTCGCGGTGTGGTGGCCGCAGACCTGGATCGCCCGCGTCGGTTGGCTGCTCACCGTCGTGGTCGCGGTGGCCGCGGTGCTGCCGACCGTACGACGCCATCGCCGCCGGCCCCGACGCCTCGCGCTCGGCATCGCGGCGGGAACCGGCGCCCTGCTCGGGCTGCTACCGCTGTCGCTGGTGGGCGGGGCCACCCCCACGTTCGCTGCCGTCCGGCACGCGGTCGGTTCGGTGCAGCTACCCAGCGGGGTGCAGGAGGTGAGCCGGGTGCAGGCCGGGAACCGGCGCTGCCGCCCCGACTGCCCGCAGCTGACCCTGCGCTACCGGGCGCCGGGCAACCCGGACGCGGCGACCCACGCGATCCGGCTCGCCTACGGGCACGCGGGCTGGCGGGCGGATCAGGGTGACCCGTCCTCGCTGTACCAGGGGGCGCTGCACGCACAGGTCCTGCCCGGGCCGCCCGGCGAGGTCGATTCCACCGTCGGGCATGACGACTCGAGCCACGGCGGGCTGATCACCGTCCGCTGATCAGGCGTTGCCGTCGAACAGGCTGGTCACCGACCCGTCCTCGAAGACCTCGCTGATCGCGTCCCCGAGCAGCGGCGCGATGGACAGGACGGTGAGCTTGTCGCACCGGCGTTCCGGCGGGATCGGCAGGGTGTTGGTGACCACGACCTCGGAGATCCGACTGTTCTTCAGCCGATCCAGCGCCGGCCCGGACAGCACCCCGTGCGTCGCGGCGACCACCACGTCGGCGGCCCCGTTCTCGAACAGGGCATCCGCGGCCTTGGTGATCGTCCCGGCGGTATCGATCATGTCATCGACCAGGATGCAGGTACGGCCCTGGACGTCACCGACGACCTCGTTGACCTTCACCTCGTTCGGGATCCGCGGGTTGCGGCGTTTGTGAATGATGGCCAAGGGTGAGTTCAGCCGGTCGGTCCACCGCTCGGCGACCCGTACCCGGCCCGCGTCCGGCGAGACCACCGTGATGTCGGCGCCGCGCAGCCGCTGCTCCAGGTACTCCGCGAGCAGCGGCAGCGCGAACAGGTGATCCACCGGCCCGTCGAAAAACCCTTGGATCTGCGCGGTGTGCAGGTCCACGGCCATCAGCCGGTCCGCGCCGGCGGTCTTCAGCAGATCAGCGACCAGCCGCGCCGAGATCGGCTCCCGCCCGCGGTGCTTTTTGTCCTGCCGGGCGTACGGGTAGAACGGGGCGACCACGGTGATCCGCTTGGCGCTGGCCCGCTTCAGCGCGTCCACCATGATCAACTGTTCCATCAGCCACTGGTTGATGGGCACGGTGTGGCTCTGCAGCGCGAAGGCGTCACAACCGCGTACCGATTCCTCGAACCGGACGAAGATCTCGCCGTTCGCGAAGTCGTAGAGCTGCGTCGGGACGGTCTCCACCCCCAGGTGCAGCGCCACCTCCTGGGCGAGCTCCGGGTAGGCGCGGCCGCTGAACAGCATCAGGTTCTTGCTGCTGTCGATCTTCCGTCCGATGCTGCGGGTGCTCACGGCTGGTCTCCCTGTTCGTCGTCGACGGGAGCCGGGCGGTTGGCCGCGACCCACCCTTCCCGGATGACCTGCTCGTTGCTGCTGTAGGCCAACGCTCCCGCCGGCACGTCCCGGCGGATCACCGCGTCCGCGCCGGTGTAGGCGGCGTCGCCGACCCGGAGCGGCGCGATCAGGCTGTTGTTGCTGCCGATCTTCACGTCGGCGCCGATCTCGGTGCGGTGCTTGTGCCGCCCGTCGTAGTTGACGAACACCGTGCCGCAGCCGATGTTGCTCCGTTCCCCGACGCTGGCATCCCCCACGTAGGCCAGGTGCGGCACCTTCGAGTCGGCGCCGATGTCGGCGGCCTTGGTCTCGACAAAGGCCCCCACCTTCACCCCCCGGCCGAGCACCGTGCCCGGCCGCAGATGCGCGTAGGGCCCGACGGTCGCGTCCGGGCCGATGTCGCTGTCCGTGCAGGTGCTGGCGGTCACCGTGGCCCCGGCACCGACCCGGGTGCGGGTCAGCGTCGTGTTCGGCCCGACCACGCACCCGGCGCCGAGGTGGGTGGCCCCGTGCAGCTGGGTGTTCTGCTGCACGACCGCGTCCGGTTCGTAGCTGACGTCCACCCCCAGCCACGTGGTGAGCGGGTCGGTCACCGTCACACCCGCGAGCATCGCCGCCCGGACCAGCCGATCGCGCATCACGGCGCGGGCCTGCGCGAGCTGCACCCGGTCGTTGACGCCCATGACCTCCGCGGCGTCGGCCGGGTGCGCCGCGAGGGGCCGGCCGGCGGTCCGCAGCAGGCCGATCACATCGGTGAGGTACTCCTCGCCCTGCGCGTTGCCGGTGGACAGGCCGGCCAGCGCGGTGACCAGCGCCGCCGCCTCGAAGGCATACACACTCACCGCGACCTCGTCGATGCGGCGAGCGGCGCCGTCCGCGTCCCGCTCTTCGATGATCGCCTCGACGGCGCCGCTGGGATCCCGCCGGACCCGTCCGTATCCGGTCGGGTCGGCCAGCCGCGTGGTCAACAGCGTCGCGGCCTGGCCTTGGTGCGCACGCAGCAGGGCGGCGAGCGTGTCGGCGGTCAGCAGCGGCGCGTCGGCGGGCACCACCAGCACGGTGCCGGTGGGTTCGGGCAGCGCCGCCAGGGCGATTCGCGCCGCGTGCCCGGTGCCGCGTTGCTCGGCCTGCACCACGGCGGTGACATGCGCGGGCAGCGCCGCAGCGACCTGGTCGCGGCCCTGGCCGATGACAACCAGGGTGCGCTGGGGCGCGAGCGCGTCGGTCGCCGCCAGCACGTGGCCGAGCATGGTCCGCCCGCACAGCTCGTGCAGGGACTTGGGCAACACGGAGCGCATGCGGGTTCCGGCGCCGGCGGCCAGCACGACCACCGTCAGCCCGGCGTTGTGGTGCTCAGACAGGACGTCTCCCGGATTCTCGGCTGGGCGGTCCGGCCAGCCTATCGGGCCGATCAGGTCAAGCTCCGCCACCTGGATTCGAACCAGGACCTGCAGACTCCAAAGGTCTGTGTGCTGCCGTTACACCATGGCGGACCACGCGCGGGGGGAGAAAAACGCCCGCGCCGCCGGCAACCGTATCGCCGGGCTACCGTGAGGTCGGCACGACGGCAGCCCACCCCCGAAAGGTCCCCCATGACCGTAGCCCCGAGCGAGGTCCGTGCGCGGGCCGTGAACGCCGCCCTCCAGGCGATCCCCGGCTCGAAGCTGCGCGCCCGGGTCGAGCAGGGCGCGCTGGCCGCCTTCATTGTGGTGCCGCTGCTCGCGCTCCTCGCGGCGGTCCCGGTCGCCTGGGGTTGGGGGCTGGGCTGGCACGACATCCTGCTGGCGGTCGCGTTCTACGCCGTGGCCGGGCACGGGATCACCGTGGGATTCCACCGCTACTTCACGCATGGGGCCTTCAAGGCGACCCGGGCGCTGCGGGTCTGCCTCGCGGTCGCCGGGAGCATGGCCGTGGAGGGGCCGGTGATCCGCTGGGTCGCCGACCACCGGCGGCACCACGCATTCTCCGACCAGGACGGCGATCCGCACAGCCCGTGGCGGTACGGCACCAGCTTGGGTGCGCTCGCGAAGGGCCTGTTCCACGCGCACATGGGGTGGCTGTTCCACGCGGAGCAGACCAACCAGCGCCGGTTCGCGCCGGATCTGCTGGCGGACAAGGACATCTGCACGATCAGCAAGCTGTTCGCACCGCTCACCGCGGTCTCGTTCCTGTTGCCGGCCCTGATCGGCGGCCTGTGGTCGTGGTCGTGGCAGGGGGCGGCCACCGCGCTGTTCTGGGCCGGGTTGGTGCGCGTTGCGCTGCTGCATCACGTGACCTGGTCGATCAACTCGATCTGCCACACCGTCGGGGACCGGCCCTTCCACAGCCGCGACAAGGCCACCAACGTGTGGTGGCTGGCGGCGGTGTCGATGGGCGAGTCCTGGCACAACCTGCATCACGCCGATCCGACCTGCGCCCGGCATGGCGTCGACCGCGGCCAGATCGACAGCTCGGCCCGGGTGATCCAGCTGTTCGAGCAGCTGGGCTGGGCGCGGGACGTCCGCTGGCCGCAACCGACCCGGCTGGCCGCGAAACGCGCCTAGACCCGGCGTTACCGGGCCAGGTCGACGATGCGCGCGCCGGCCACCGGTCCGTGCGCGACCCGGACGGTGCGGCAGACCCCGTAGCCGGCGAGCTGCGCGGCGAGCTCGGCCGCCCCCGTCCGGTCCGCCGCCAGCAACGCCACCGTCGGCCCGGACCCAGAGACCAGGCCGCCCAACGCCCCCAGCTCCTCACCGGCGGCGAGCACCCGGCGCAGCGCCGGCCGCAGCGCGAGCGCCGCCGGCTGCAGATCGTTGTGCAGCGCCGCCCCCAGCGCCGCGGCGTCGCCGCTGCGCAGGGCCGCCAGCACCGGCTCCGGGCCGGCCCCGACCCCGGCGCCGGCCCCGCCACCGCTCCCGCTCCCGCTCAACCGGTCGAACGCCTCATAGACCTCCGGGGTCGCCAACCCGCCGCTGGCCAGGGCGAGCACCCAGTGATAGCTGCCGCGGGCCAACACTTCGGTGAGCAGCTCCCCCCGGCCGGTGCCCAGCGCCGTCCCGCCGTGCAGCGCGAAGGGGACGTCGCTGCCGAGCCGGGCCGCCAGGGCCACCAACTCGGACCGCTCGCAGCCGGTCCCCCACAGGGCGTCGAGCGCGACGAGGGCCCCGGCAGCGTCGGCGGAGCCACCCGCCATGCCGCCCGCAACCGGGATGCCCTTGACGATGTCCAGCACGGCGCCCGCCGGTGTGCCGGTGTGCCGGGCCAGCAACATCGCGGCCCGGTGCGCGAGGTTGCCCGGGCCGGAGGGGACCTCCGCCGCCTGCTCACCCCGGACCCGCACCGAGAGGCGGGTCGCCGGCGTGGCGGTCACCTCGTCGTACAGCGCCACCGCCTGGAACACCGTCGTCAGATCGTGATAGCCATCACCGCGGCGCGGCCCCACCGACAGGGCCAGGTTCAGCTTCGCCGGGACCCGGACGGTCACCGGTTCCGGTACCCCAGCGAGCAGCGGCTGATCGGACAGGACCGCTCCTTCGACGCCGGGGCCAGGAGCGGCCAGCCTAGTGGGGGCCGGCGCTTTCCGGCGGCGGCGCGATCCGGGCAAGCCGGGCGAAGTCGACGACCGACAGGGTCTCCCCGCGCGCCCGCGGATCGATGCCCGCGGCGTGCAACGCGTTCTCTGCGGCGGCTGGAGATCCGTAGCTGGCCGCCAACGCCGCACGCAGCGTCTTGCGGCGCTGCCCAAATGCCGCATCGATGAGCCGGAACGTGGGCCGGCGCAGCGGCTCGGGACCGGCCGGGGCGCGCCGTTGCACCACTACCAGCACCGAATCCACGTGCGGGGCCGGCCAGAACACCGTGCGCGCCACGCTCCCGGCGACCCCCACCTGCGACCACCAGGCCGCCTTCACCGAGGGAATGCCGTAGATGCGGCTGCCCGGCGGGGCGGCGAGCCGGCGCCCCACCTCGGCCTGCACCATGACCAGCCCGCGCTCGAGGGCGGGCAGCCGTTCCAGCAGACCGAGCAGCACCGGCACCGCCACGTTGTAGGGCAGGTTCGCGACGAGCCGGGTCGGCGGGGCCCCCGGCAGCTGCCCCGCGGTCAACTCCAGCGCGTCGGCCAGCACCACCTCGAGGGCCGCCGCAGCGTCGGGCAGGCGTTCGGAGACGGTGGCGGGCAGCGCTTCGGCCAGCACCCGATCGACCTCGACGGCGACCACCTGCGCCTGGGCCGCCAGCAGTGCCAGGGTCAGCGAGCCGAGCCCGGGACCGATCTCCAGCACCCGGTCCCCGGGGACGATGCCCGCCAACGCCACGATCCGGCGGACGGTGTTGGCGTCGACGACGAAGTTCTGCCCGCGCGCCTTGGTCGGGGCCACGCCCAGCCGGGCGGCCAGCGCGCGCAACTCCCCGGCGCGGAGCAGCCCCGGGTCAGAGGTATTGACCGCAGACCGGCCACGACGAGCGACCGGCTTGGCCGTAAAGGATCTGCGCGCGGTAGGTCTGCTCGGAGGCGGAGGCGTCGATCGGGTCTCCCGCCCCGCCCACGCTGTGCCAGGTGCCGAACGAGAACTGATAGAGCCCTCGGTAGGCGCCGCCGGGCGAGACCGCCCGGGGGTTGCCGCCGGATTCGCAGTTCGCGAGGGCGCCCCAATTCAGTCCCTGACCGGAGCCCGAGTAGCTGACGGCGACGGGTGCGGGCGGCGGCGGCGGGGGTGGCGGCGGAACCGGCTTGGTCCCGACCGCGACCAGCCGGGGGCGCATCGGTGTCGTCTCGGTTTGGGATTTGAGGCTGCGACCCGTCTGCTTACCGTTTTTCAGGTGGATCGCGAACACCAGCTGCAGGACGCCGTCCTGCCCGTCGTCCAGCACTCTCGTGCTGCCGACGTACAGCGAGCTGTCCGCGACTTGCCGGGTGCTCCGGGCGATGATCTGGGAGGCGACGGCCTCGGTGTCCGACACGCGGGTGATGCGTTCCACCAGCCCGTCGGCGGGGTAGCTGCTCGCCGGCGTCGAGAGCAGGTCTTTCGGTCCGAGGGCAACCCTGTTGTCGGCCAGGAACTCACCGACGGTGGCCCGGGTGGTGAACAGCGTCCGGGCCTTTCCGTCGGCGACCAGTTGGACCCGCTGCGGGAACCGGACGATGAGCGAGGCGCCGTCCAGCCCGATCGGCCGGGACCTGGAGGCAGACACGTATTCGACCGGCCGGACCAGACCGAGCTGGGCCAAGGCCTCATCGACGCTGGTCGCCGTCACCCAGACCTGGCGGGTGTGCTGGTCGAGCGTCAGGGTCAGCAACCGGCCGCGGCGGACCACGATCGTGTCGTGATCGGCGATCTTCGCGGTGGGATCCGGCGCGATCTCGTCGTGGCTGCCCACCGGCACCCCGGCCGCGGCGAGGACGCCACCCACCGTCGAGGCGTGCGTCCGCACCTGGCGGGCTTGACCGTCCACCCGAAGGGTGATGTCGGAGGTCTTCCCCATCCGCACGAACGCCGCCGTTCCGCCGACCACCCCCGCCAACAAGGCGACCTGCAGCAGCAGGACGAGCGGGCGGCGAGGGGACAGGCGGGGCAGACGGGGCGGCAAGAGGTCTCCGGGGCCGAGCTGTCCGGACAGGGGCAGGCCGCAGGCCACCCACGAATAGGTCCGGGGTGGCGCGGCCGCTGAAGCTTCCCCACTCCGGCGGTCAGATCACGAGAGGGTAACGGGTGGGGAGCGACCGGGGCAAGTCGGGTACCTCGCCGGGGCCGGGGACCCCCCGGACAGCGGGCCGGGCGCTACCAGCCGAACGCGCGGGCGGCGTTCGCAGCGACGGCGGCGCAGGTGACGTCCAGGTCCTCACCGCGGACCTCGGCCAGCACCCGCATCGTGAGCGGGATCAGGTGCGGCCCGTTGGGCCGGCCGCGGTAGGGGACCGGGGTCAGGAACGGGGCGTCGGTTTCCACCAGCAGCAGCTCGGCCGGGACGACGGCCGCCGCCTCCCGCAGGGTCGGCGCGTTCGCGAACGACACGTTGCCGGCGAACGACATCAGATAGCCCGCATCCGCGCAGCGGCGGGCGAACGCCGCGTCGCCGGAGAAGGCGTGGAACACGGTGACCGGCGGCGGCCCTTCCTCGGTGAGGACCCGCAGCACGTCGTGGTGCGCGTCCCGATCGTGGATGACCAGCGCCTTGCCGGTGTCCTTCGCGATGGCGATGTGCGCCCGGAAGCTGCGCTCCTGCCGGGCGTGACCGTCCGCCCCCTCGGTCCGGTAGTGGTCCAGGCCGGTCTCACCGACGGCCCGTACCTGCGGCAGGGCGGCCAGCCGGGCGATCTCCTGCAACGCCTCGTCGGTGGCGGCTCCCTGGGCGGCCTCGTTGGGATGCAGCGCCACCGCCGCCCAGACCGCCGGATGCTCCTCGGCGACCTGCGCCTGCCAGCGGGATGTTGCGACGTCCACCCCGATCGTGAGGACCGTCGCGATCCCGACCGACTGCGCCAGCGCCACGTTCGCCGCGACATCACCGTCCATCAGGTCCAGATGGCAGTGCGCGTCGATCACCGGCACCGCGAGCGGCTCCGGGGCCGGCACCGGGGAGGCGTCGCGCGGGCCCCCGTCGGACCGGCTCCGCCGGCTCACCCGGCCCCGCTCTCCAGCCGGGCCAGCTCCTCGTCGATCACCGAGGCATCAAGCTTGGTGAACAGCGGCGTGGGTGCGGCGATCGGGGTACCCGGTGCGATCGGCGTCCGGTCCCAGATCGCCTGCCCGGCAGCGTAATCCCCGCGGACCACCGGGTAGGACGGCCCGCCGTCGAGATCCTCGACATCCTCCAGCCGGGGCATCGGGGACCACTCCCCCGTGCCACCGAGCATGGCGTGGACCGCGTTGGAGGAGCTGGGCAGGAACGGGGTCAGCAGCGTCGCGCCGTCCCGCACCAGCTGCAGCGCCACGTGCAGGATCGAGGCGTACCGGTCCGGCTCGGCCTCGCGCAGCTTCCACGGGGCCTGATCGGACAGGTACTTGTTGGCCTCACCGATCACCCGCATCGCCTCAGTGGCGGCGGCCTTCTGCTGGGAACGCTCCAGCAGACCACCGACCGTCGCGAACGCGCGCTCCCCCGCCGCGAGCGCAGCCCGATCCGCCTCGGTCAACGCGCCCGGCGCCGGGATCTCCCCGAGATTCTTCGCGGTCATTGACACGGTGCGGTTCACCAGGTTGCCCCACCCGGCGACCAACTCGGTGTTGGTGCGGGTGACGAACTGCTCCCAGGTGAAATCGGTGTCGTTGTTCTCCGGGCCGGCCACCGCCAGGTAGTAGCGCAGCGCGTCGGGCTGGTAGCGGGCCAGGAAATCGCGCACGTAAATCACTACCGCGCGTGAGGAGGAGAACTTGCGGCCTTCCATCGTCAGGAATTCGCTCGACACCACCTCGGTGGGCAGGTTCAGGTGCCCGAGCGGCCCCACCTTGCCCCCCAGCGCGCCCTCCCCGTTGTAGCCGAGCAGCAGCGAAGGCCAAATCACGCTGTGGAACGTGACGTTGTCCTTGCCCATGAAGTAGAACGACTCGGCGCTTGGGTCGGTCCAGAACGGGCGCCACGCCTGATCGTCCCCGGTCCGGCGGGCCCATTCGATCGACGCGGACAGGTACCCGATCACGGCGTCGAACCACACGTACAACCGCTTGTCGGGGCGGTCCACCCATCCGGGCAGCGGGATCGGGACCCCCCAATCGAGGTCCCGGCTGATGGCCCGGGGCTTGAGGTCCCCGATGTAGTTACGGCTGAACTTCAACACATTGGTACGCCAGCCGGTTCGGGTCGCCAACCACGATCCGAGCGCGTCCGAAAAGGCCGGCAGGTTCAGGAAGAAATGCTGACTCTGCACGAACCGCGGCGTTTCCCCGTTGATTTTGCTGACCGGA
This sequence comes from Mycobacteriales bacterium, assembly GCA_035999615.1. Classification (GTDB taxonomy): domain Bacteria; phylum Actinomycetota; class Actinomycetes; order Mycobacteriales; family CAJCIY01; genus DASYGP01. The sequence continues at coordinate 5,997 of DASYGP010000047.1, read as the reverse complement.
CGGATCAGGTCCTGCGGGTCCAGCTGATTGCCGCAGTTGTCGCACTGATCACCGCGCGCGCCGTCGTACCCGCAGATCGGGCAGGTCCCCTCGATGTAGCGGTCGGGCAACGTCCGGCCCGTCGACGGGGAGATGGCGGACAGGGTCGGCGCCTCGGTGATGTAGCCGTTGTCGAACAGCTGGCGAAACAGGCCTTGCACGACGTCGTAGTGGTTCCCGGTGGTGGTTCGGGTGAACAGGTCGTACCCCAGCCCCAAAGCCGTCATGTCCTCGGCGATAACCCGGTTGTACCGGTCGGCGAGCTCCCGCGGACCGACGCCCTCACGGTCGGCCTGCACCTGAATGGGGGTGCCGTGCTCGTCGGTGCCGCTGACCATCAACACCCGGTTGCCGGCCATCCGGTGGTAGCGGCTGAACACGTCGGAGGGAACGCCGAAGCCGGCGACGTGGCCGATGTGCCGAGGGCCGTTGGCGTACGGCCACGCGACCGCCGTGAGGATGTGCCTGGTCATGGCGGGGACACTAGTGAGCGGCCGCCAGCGGCTTTCCCCATCACCGCCGATCGGGTCGCTCAGGCGTTGCGGTCCGGCAGCCGAGCCCCCGTCGCGGCTGCGTAGACGATCTTGCGGGGTACGCCGGTCTGTTCCGCGACGGCGGTCACCGCGTCGCGCCGCGACACCCCGAGCGCTACCTGCGCGTCGACCACCTCTTTCAGGTGCGCCGGGTCGATGTCCGGCGGGCCTTCCGCCGCAGGCTGGCCCCCGACCACCAGCGTGATCTCCCCCTTAGGTGGCTCGGCCCGAGCACCGGCGGCCAGGTCGGCCAGGCTGCCGCGCCGAACCTGCTCGTAGGTCTTGGTCAACTCCCGGCACAGCGCCGCGGGACGCTCGGCGCCGAAGACATCGGCGAGGTCGGTCAGGGTGGCCGCAATCCGGTGCGGCGCCTCGAGCACCACCAGGGTCCGCTCATCGGCCGCCAGGGCGGTCAGCCGCCGCCGCCGCTCCCCCGGCTTGCGCGGCAGGAAGCCCTCGACCACGAAACGTTCGCTGGGCAGCCCTGACAGCGCCAGCGCGGTCGTCACCGACGAGGGCCCGGGCACGGCCGTGACCGCCACCCCAGCGCCGTAGGCGGCCCGGACCAGCAGGTAGCCGGGATCCGACACCCCGGGCATGCCCGCGTCGGTGACCAGCGCCACCCGGGCGCCCGCGGTCAGCGCCTCGATCAGCTCGGGCACGCGCGCGGTCTCGTTGCCGGCGAAAAAGCTCACTACCCGCGCGCTGACCTCGATCCCGAGTCGGCGGGTCAGGTCCCGGAACCGGCGGGTGTCTTCGGCGGCGATGACGTCGGCGTCCCGGAGCGCGGCGAGCAACCGGGGAGAGGCGTCGCCAACGTTCCCGATCGGGGTCCCGCACAACACCAGGGGCACGAACCGGATCCTCGCAGGAAGGCCGGTCCGTACGCTGTCCGGGTGACCGCGACACTCGACGGGCCGGCGCCCCGCCACGCGGTCGCCGATCGCAACCAGGCGTCACCCCCGGGCTCGTGGGCCGACCGGTTGATCACCCCGCTGCCCGCCGACCGGTTCGCCGGGTGGGCGGCGGCCCTCACGATCGGCCTGTTCGCGGGCTTTCTGCGGTTCTACCACCTGGGCCGGCTGCTGTGGATGACCGACCCGAGCGGGCAGAAGCTGCCGGCCGGCCCGCTCAGTGGCACGTTCAAGGACAAGGACTCCGGCTGCATCCGGTATTTCCAGAACATCTTCGATGAGACCTATTACCACCATGACGCGCTCTCGCTGCTGCACCATGGGGTGGAGCAGAACTGCCAGAACACCGGTCCCGGCTTCGTGGTGCACCCCCCCATCGGCAAATGGCTGATCGCCGGCGGGATCCACGTCTTCGGCGACAACCCGTTCGGGTGGCGCTTCGCGGCCGCGCTCGTCGGCACCCTCAGCGTGATCATCCTGGTTCGCCTGGCGCGCAGGATGTTCGGGTCCACGTTGCTGGGCGCGTTCGCCGGGCTGCTGCTCGCGTTGGACGGCCTGGAATTCGTGATGTCCCGGGTCGCGCTGCTGGACATCTTCTTGATGTTCATGGAGCTGGTGGCCCTCGCCTGCCTGGTGCTGGACCGAGAACACGGCCGACGGCGGCTCGCGGAGCGGCTGGAACCGGGTGGGAATGGCGCCTTCGGGCCGCGGCTTGGCTTTCGCTACTGGCGCTGGGCCACCGGGGTGTTTCTGGGGCTAGCGGTGGCGGTGAAGTGGAGCGGCCTTTTCGTCATCCCCGCCTTCGCTGCGCTGGCGTTCGCCTGGGACGTCGGCGCCCGGCGCACCGCCGGCATCCGCTCACCGGTCCGCGCCGCCATCCGCAAGGACTGGCTGGGCTGGATACCCTCGTACACCGCCCTGCCCGTGGCGGTTTACACCGCCAGCTGGGCCGGCTGGTTCCTGGGGACGGACGCGACCGCCTGGGATCGGCACAACGTCACCCTGCACGGGCAGACGGTGCGCCGCAGCGGGGTGGTGGGCAGCTTGCAGAACTGGCTGGCATACCAGTGCGACGCGTACAACTTCCACAAGAACCTCACGGACAACGATCATTACGGTGGCGGCGTTCTGCTCCCGGTGATCAATTTCTGCCGTGATCCCAGCACGTTTCACGCCGCCGGGAAGCTGCACCCATACCTGTCCAAGCCGTTCGGTTGGCTGTTTCTGTCCCGCCCCGTCGACTTCTACTACGAACAGCCCGGACGCGGGCAGGCCGGTTGCCACGCGGACAAGTGCGTCAAGCAGGTGCTCGCTATCGGCACTCCGGCCATTTGGTGGGTGGCGATCGCCGCGCTGCTCGTCGTACTCGGGATCTGGCTGGCGCGCCGCGATTGGCGGGCGGCGCTCATCTTGGTGGCGTTCTCGTTCGGATTCTTCCCGTGGATGCTGGACATGTCCCGGCAGATGTTCCTGTTCTACGCGCTGCCCGTTCTGCCGATCATCATCTTGGCGATCACCATGGTCGCCGGGTTGCTGCTGGGTAGACCGGGCTGCTCGGAACGCCGGCGGCGGGTGGGGGCGATCGTCGTCGGGGGTTACCTGGTCCTGGTGACGATCAACTTCTTTTTCCTCTACCCGATTCTCAGCGGGGACACGATCAGCTATTCGGCCTGGCAGGCGCGAATGTGGTTCCCCGGCTGGATCTAAAGGCCCTCGTCAGGCGCCGGCTGCGGTGACCACCATGTCGGTGGCGAAGCCGAGGAACAGACCCAGCAGCACCCCCCACATGAGCAGCTCCCGCCGACCTGATCTCTCGGCGACCTTGAGCAGCTGGAACACCACGTAGAGGATCGAACCCGCGGCAAGGGTCAAGAACAGCACGCTGACCGGGGCGGAGGTGAAACTTCGCCCGATGACGGTGCCGACGAAAGTCGGCGCACCCCCGATCAGGCCAAGACCGAACAGGTAGCGCCAGGACGGCCGGGTCGGCTCCCCGGTCAGCGGCGCGATGATGCCGAAGCCTTCGGTCGCGTTGTGCAACGCGAAACCGATGACCAGCAGCGTGGCCAGGGAGATCGCGCCGCTGCCGGCAGCGTTGCCGATGGCCAAGCCCTCGCCGAAGTTGTGCAAGCCGATGCCGACGGCGATCAGCAGGGCCAGCTGCCGGGCCGGGCTCGCCGAATGACCCGACCGGGCCGGAGCGTCGAGCTCCCCGACGGTCATCGCCCCCGGCCCGAACGCCCGTGCGGCCTTGCGGTGCACCGCGGCGGCCCGCCGGGCCAGGTACCGCTCGTAGTAGACCAGCGTCATCAACCCGACGGTGAGGCCCCCGAAGAACAGCGCGCCGTAGCCGAACACCGCGCCGAGGCCACCGGTGTGATCGTGCACCTTGGTCAGCGCACCATCGATCGGGGCGAACCCGTGCGAGAGCACGTCCCAGATCAAAAACAGCAGCACGCCGATCGCCGTGGCCGACAGGAACAGTTTCAGTGCCGGGCGCGGCGAGCGCAGCCGGGCGAGCGGCATACCCAGAAAAATCGTGACACCGGCGATGAAGCCGAGCAGGTCGGTCTGGGCGGCGCTCATAGGTATCAGGTTAGGTTGCCCTTAGCGGTTGGCGCAAGTGCCGGTCAGTCCGGTGCCTTCGCCACGGGGAGTTCGTCCTTCGCGAACCGGGCCCGCAGCAGCTTCTTGTCGAACTTGCCCACGCTGGTCTTGGGCACCTGCTCGATGAACGACCACCGTTCCGGCAGCCACCACTTGGCCACCCGGGAGCTCAAGAACTCGATCAGGTCGGCCGGCGTGAGGCTGGCCCCCTCCTGCACCACGACGCAGGCCAGCGGCCGCTCGTCCCAGCGTGGGTCCGGCACGCCGATGACGGCAGCCTCCAGCACGTCAGGGTGCCCCATGATCGCGTTCTCCAGGTCGATCGACGAGATCCACTCCCCGCCGGACTTGATCACATCCTTGGTGCGGTCGGTGATCTGCACGAAACCGCGGTCGTCGATCATGCCGGCATCGCCGGTGCGCAGCCAGCCGTCATGGAATTTGTCCGGCGCCGGCGCGTCGTAGTAGCTGGCGGTGATCCACGGGCCGCGGACCTCGATCTCCCCGCTGGTCTTGCCATCCCAGGCGAGCGGCTCGCCGCTGGTCTGGTCCGTGATGCGCATCTCGACGCCGGCGACGATCCGGCCGGTGCGCGCGCGCCAGGCGAACTCCTCCTCGGCGGGCGCGTCTTTCGGCGGGTAGGCAATCAGCCCGAGGGGGCTGGTCTCGGTCATCCCCCAGGCCTGGATGATCCGCAACCCGTGCCGTTCCTGGAAGGACTCGATCAGCGTGCGGGGCACCGCGGCGCCCCCGACGATCACCGAGCGGATGCGGGAAAAATCGACCTCGTCGTGGGCGTCCGCGTACCGCAGGATGTCGCTCCAGACGGTCGGCACGCCCACCGAGAACGTCACGTCCCGTTCGGCGATCATGCGGCAGAGCGGCTCGGCCTGCAGCCACCTCGCCGGCATCAGGAAATCGATGCCCGACATCCAGCCGGCGTAGGGCAGCCCCCACGCATTAACGTGGAACATCGGCACGATCGCCAGCAGGTTGTCGCGCTCGGTCAGGCTGAACATGCCCACCTCGGCGAGGCTGTGCAGGTACACCGAGCGGTGGCTGTACACCACGCCCTTCGGCTCACCGGTGGTGCCGCTGGTGTAGCACATGGCCGCCGGGGAACGCTCGTCAATGTCCTCGGGGTAGGCGAAGTCGGTGCCGGCAGCGGCGAGCAGCGTCTCGTAGTCGAGCACGTCGTCGGGCGCGCCCTCCGCGGCACCGATCACGATCAGATGCTCCACCGTGGTGAGCTGATCGCGGACCTTAGAAAGGACGGGCCACAGCGAGCCGTCGATGACCAGCACCTTGTCCTGCGCATGGTTGATCACGTAGGCGAGTTGCTCCGCGGCCAGCCGGATGTTCACCGTGTGCAGCACCGCGCCCATCGAGGGGACGGCCAGGTAGCACTCTTGATGCTCCTGGTTGTTCCAACAGAACGTGCCGACCCGATCACCGCGCCCGATCCCGAGAGCGTTGAGCGCATGGGCCAGCCGATCCGCGCGGGCCGCGACCTCCCCGAAACTCGACTCGCGGTAGCCCTCACCGGTGTAGGTCACGACCCGGCTGCGCGCATAGACCTGCCGGCCATGGCGGAACAATGAGCCGATCGTCAGCGGGAAATCCTGCATGGTGCTTTCCACGGTTACCTCCGGTGCGGAGCCTGCCTCCGGTGCGGGGCGGCCCGGGCCGGAGGTTCGCGTACCGCCCACCGTGTCAGAAAGCCTCGCCTACCACCCACCGTGTCAGAAATCTCCGCCGACCGTCGGACGGTCGGGGTCCGGTTTCCCCGGCCAATCCGGCAGCGGGCGTAGCTGCGGCCACCGGCGCGGCAGCTGATCGGCCATCGCTGCGGTGAGCCGGTGCACCGCTGCGAGATCGCTCCGGGTTGCCGTTCGGGTGCTGGT
>DASYGP010000038.1:0-7700 GCA_035999615.1 Mycobacteriales bacterium | reverse complement strand
ACGCGTACCTGGGCGAGGATCGGTCCGGTATCGACCCCCGCATCCACGTAGTGCACGGTCGCGCCGGACTCGGTGACCCCAGCGGCAAGGGTGTCACGGACCGGGTGAGCCCCGGGAAACGCCGGGAGCAGCGCGGCGTGGGTGTTCGTGATCCGGCCCGCGAAGGCGCCCAAGAACGGCGGCCCCAGCAGCTTCATGAAGCCGGCGCATACCACGAGGTCCGGCGCGTACCGACCCACCGCGGCCGTCAGCGCCGCATCCCAGCTGGCCCGATCCGGGAACTCGCCCAGGGTCAGCACCTGCGCCCGCAACCCGGCGCGGGCGGCGCGGCGGGCTGCCCCCGTGCCCGGCCGATCGGTGATCACCGCAACCACGGTGGCGCCGTATTCCGCATCAGTTCCGGCATCGAGGAAGGCCTGCAGGGTGGTCCCCTCCCCGGACGCGAGGACGACGAGCCGGGCGGGCACGGCCCGAACCCTACCGGCCCCCGCGATGGGCCCGGCTGGCTCTGCTCTGCTGGCTCTGCTCTGCTGGCTCGGCTCCTGCTTGCTCGGCTCGGCTGGCTCAGGCCGCCAGCAGCTTCGCGATCGACTCGTCGTCGCAATCGGCCCAGAAGCCGCCGACGACATCTTCGAGCTGGCTCAACGACGCGGCCTCGAACAGCACGTCCTGGTAGCGGGTGATGTCGTATCCCTGGGTGGCCATCGACGCGACGTCCAGCGGACGGATCGTCATCGCGCGGAACTCCTCAATCTCCCCGAACGAGGACAGGATCCCGGCTCCGTAGCAGCGCAGGTCGCCGGCCTCGCGCATCACGCCGAACTCGAGGCTGAACCAGAACACCTTGCTCACCGCTTCCAGCGCTACCGGGGTTTGGACCCGGCGGGCGGCCTGTCCGGCCAGCTCGTACAGGGCGGCGAGGCGGGGGCTGGCGAGCGTGCCGGCGTGACCGAGAACCTCGTGCACGACGTCGGGCTCCGGCGTGTACAGCGGCACGCTGTGATGCCGGATGTACTGGGTGGAGTGAAACTGCCGGTCGGCGAGCGTTCCGTAGAACTCGGCCAACGGCACCAGACCCGCGGCCGGCCGGTAGCGGAATCCGGTCAGCGGCGCGAGCGCCTCGGAGACTTCCTCGAGTTGCGGAATCCGGTCGGTCGGCAGGGCAAGCTCGGCCATGGCCTCCCGATACTCACGCACGGCGTAGCGCTCATGCTTGGGGGCGATCTCCCGGCAGACGGTCCGCCACACCTCATGCTCGGCCTCGGTGTAGTCCGCGACCGGCACCGGCTGTCCCGGCACGTAGTCCAACGCCAGCCGGGCCAGCGCGTTGCGACGGGCCCGGTACTCAGGATCGGCGAACCCCGGGTGGCTGGCCCCAAGCTCGACCGTGACGTGACCGTCTTCGTTCGCCGTGACCGGCGCGAAATACTGCCCTTCCTCAAACATGAGGGACCCCTTTCGCTTGTCCCCGACGGTACGCCAGCATCCGCTCGCCTGAGTCGCTCAACGAGCGGAGCGGGAACGGTATGCGTGCAGCGCCCGGACCGACCCGATCGCCAGGGCGCCACCGCCGACGGTGACGAGCGCGGCGAGCGCCGTCCGCCACGGGGAGGGCCCGGTCACCATCAGCCGGCCCGGGCCGGCCGGCCCGTCAGCCAGGAAGGCCAGCATGGCGGCGAGTGCCGCGGCGATGATCCCCACCGCGACGCAGCGGGAAAGCAGCTGGCCCGGGTGGTGCACCCCGCGCATCGCGCGTTGTGCACCGACGGCTCCGGCGCCCACCGGGGCGAGGAGGAGCAGGAGCAGCCAGGGGGGCAGCGCGCCGGCCGCGGGGATGGCGGCGAGAAGCGGCAGAGCAGGCGTCGGCCCCAGAACTACCGACGTCAGGCCGATGTGCGTGCCCGCACCAAGACCGAAGCCGGAGCCGAGCAACAGCGCCGCCACATCCAGTGCCGCCAGCGGCGCGGCCAGCAGGTCGAGGAGCACCAGACCGGCGGCACCGGAGGTGGTCGTGGCGACCGCATGACCGGTCGCGGTGACCTCGGTGTGCGCGACGATGACCGCACCACCGGCTAGGGCGGCGGCGGCGGCGAGCACCAGCAACATGGCCAGTCCGGCGCCAGCCAATACCGACCGCGCCGCAGCAGGGGGCACCGGGCGCCAGCGGGAAGATCGCCACGCTCCGGCGCCGGCGGCGAGTGCCGCCACGACAGCACCTCCGGCCAGAGCCTGCCCGGCGATCGGGCGGACGGTGTCGCTGCGCGCCGCGAGGCAGAGCAGGGCACTCAGCGCGCCGTAGAGCCCGGCGATGGTCCCGGTCCAGCTGAGCACCTCGGCCCGGCCCATCCCGCGGCCGACCCGGCGGCCCCCGCGCCACAACAGGGTGACCGGCAGCATCGTGAGCCCATACGGGACCAACCCGATCTGGCCTTCCCCCACATGCAGACCGGTGTGCTGCGCGGCCAACCAGAATGCGACGCCGGTACGCAGGGCGCTCCCGGCCCCCGATCCCGAATGCGGCTCGGCCGCCCAGAGCAGCAGCGTCACGACCTCGACCGAGAGCAGCCCCAGGGCGGTGGTCCGCAGTGCCAGACGCCCAGCGGCGACGAAGGGCAGCTGCAGGGCGGGGGCGCCCGAGGTGCGATCCGGTGCGGCCGAGCGGTTGCGGGGGGGAGCCTGCGTCACACCCACGACGTTGCCAGACGCTCCGGCGCTGGCCGCCGCCGCCACGCCGGGATTGGGCCGGCAGAACCATCCAGTTACCCGACGAACCACCGGGTGATCCGACGAATCACCCGGCCATCCGACGAACCACCGGGTTATCCGACGATGGCCGGGTTAATCGACCCTGGCCGCTTACCAGACCATGCCCGCTTACCCGACAATGGCCGCCATCAGTCGGGCAGTTTCGCTGGGGGTCTTCCCGACTTTGACGCCTGCCTTTTCCAGGGCTTCCTTTTTGGCCTCGGCGGTGCCGGAGGAGCCGGAGACAATCGCGCCCGCGTGACCCATGGTCTTGCCCTCGGGGGCGGTGAATCCGGCGACATACCCGACCACGGGTTTGCTGACATGCTCGGCGATGAAGCTGGCCGCCCGTTCTTCGGCGTCCCCGCCGATTTCGCCGATCATGACGATCGCGTCGGTCTCCGGGTCATTCTCGAACGCTTCGAGGCAGTCAATGTGCGTGGTCCCGATCACCGGATCGCCGCCGATGCCGACGCAGGTGGAGAAGCCGAAGTCCTTGAGCTCGTACATCATTTGGTAGGTCAGGGTGCCGGACTTGCTGACCAGCCCGATCCGGCCAGGCCTGGTGATATCCGCCGGGATGATGCCCACATTCGACTGCCCGGGGCTGATCAGGCCGGGGCAGTTCGGGCCGACAATGCGGGTGCGGGCGCCCTGGGCGAGGTTGTGCGCCCAGAACCCGGTGGAGTCATGCACCGGGATGCCCTCGGTGATGACGACGCACAGCGCGATGGCCGCATCGATCGCCTCGATGACCGCCCCCTTGGCGAACTTCGGGGGTACGAACACGCAGCTGACATTGGCGCCGGTCTGGGCCATCGCCTCTGCGACGCTCGCGAACACCGGGATGCCGTCGACATCTTGGCCGGCCTTGGCGGGGTTCACCCCCCCGACGACGTTGGTACCGCTCGCGACCATCCGCCGGGTGTGCTTGCTACCTTCCGCCCCGGTGATGCCTTGGACGATGACCTTGCTGGTGCTGTCGAGAAGGATCGCCATGGTGCCTCAAACCGCCTTCGCCGCAAGCTCGGCGGCGAGCTTCGCCGCGCCGTCCATCGTGTCCACCGGATGCACCACATCGAGGTTGGCCTCACTGAGGATGCGCCGGCCCTCCTCCGCGTTGTTGCCGTCGAGCCGAATCACCAGCGGTTTGGTCACGTCCCCGAGCATGTTCAGGGCCTGGACCACGCCGTTCGCCACTTCATCGCACGCGGTGATGCCGCCGAAAATGTTGACGAATACGCTGCGGACCGCTGGATCCCCCACCACGATGGACAGACCGTCCGCCATGATCTGGGCGCTGGCCCCGCCGCCGATGTCCAGGAAGTTCGCGGGCTTCTGACCGCCGAATTCCTCCCCGGCATAGGTGACGACATCGAGGGTGGACATCACCAAACCCGCTCCGTTACCGATGATTCCCACGGTGCCGTCGAGCTTGACGTAGTTGAGTCCCTTGGCCTTGGCCTGTTGTTCCAGCGGATCGACGGCTGAGGGGTCCGCGAAGCGTTCGAACGTCCCGGCATGCCGGAAGGCAGCGTTGTCGTCGAGGGTGACCTTGCCGTCGAGGGCCAGCACCGCTCCGGTGGGCGTCTTCACCAGCGGGTTGACCTCAACCAGCGTCGCGTCCTCGGAAACAAAGGTGTCCCACAGCGAGACCAGCACCTGGGCCACCTGCTCGGCAACGTCGGCCGGCATCCGCGCGGCAGCCGCGATCTCGCGGGCCTTGGTGAGGTCCACGCCGATGCTGGCGTCGATCGGCACCTTGGCGAGGGCGTCCGGGCGTTCGACGGCGAGCTGCTCGATCTCCATCCCGCCTTCCGCGCTGGCCATCGCCAAAAACGTGCGGTTGGACCGATCCAGCAGATAGGACACGTAGTACTCGGTCTCGATGTCGCTGGCCTCGGTGACAAGGACGGTGCCGACCACGTGGCCCTTAATATCCAGCCCGAGGATGTCTCGCGCCTTTTGCGCTGCCTCGTCCGGGCTGGTGGCGAACTTCACGCCGCCTGCCTTGCCGCGCCCGCCGGCCTTGACCTGAGCCTTCACCACGACATTGGTACCGAGCCGCGCGGCGATGTCACGGGCACCTGCCTCGTCGGTGGTGACCTCGCCGGGGAGCGTTGGCACGCCATGGGCGGCAAACAGCTCCTTGGCCTGGTACTCGAACAGGTCCACGCGGCTCCTTCAGGAGGGGGGTTGGCAGGTGTGTCGAGCCTACCGAGGCAAACCCATTGCCCCGCTGCCGGGTACATCACCTCCATGGCGGGCGCCCCCCTGCCGCCGCCTTGTCGTGGCCCGACCCACCGCGGATCCCGCCCGATGGAGCCCGACCTGGCCCGCGTCGCCCCCCGATGGAGCCCGACCTGGCGCGCGTCGCCGCCCGATGGAGCGTTGTGGTTCACCGATGGAGCGATGTCGTGCGCCGATGGAGCGAAATCGTCGCTGCAGTGATCAACTAGCGACGATATCGCTCCACTCGCGGCCATCCGGGGGGCCGCATCCTCAGGGGACGCCCCGCTGGCGCCCACCCAACCACCAGCGCTGGCGCCCGACCCGCCTAGCGTCGCCGGTCGATGGAGCGATGTCGTGCGCCGATGGAGCGAAATTGTCGCTGCGGTGATCAACTAACGACGACATCGCTCCACTCGCGGCCGTCGGCAGGGGGCCGCATCCTCAGGGGACGCCCCGCTGCGCCCACCCAACCACCAGCGCTGGCGCCCGACCCGCCTCGCGTCGCCGCCGCCCGATGGAGCGATGTCGTCCGCCGATGGAGCGAAATCGTCGCTGCAGTGATCAACTAAAGACGATATCGCTCCACTCGCGGCCATCCGCGGGTCCGCATCCCCACCGTTCGCCGAGCATCGCCCGCCATTCCTGCACGCAGGTGTCGGCTCGCCGCCGCAGATCCGTTCCGGTGACGATGCGAACGTCGAAGTGCGCGGCTTGCAGCGCATTGTGCCGACGCCGGTCCGCGACGAAGGTCTGCGCCAGCAGGTGCGGTTCCCGGCCGTCGAAGTCGAGGCCTGCCATCGCCCGACGCCACCCCAGATCGAGGAAGGCCGAGCGCCCATCCGGCAGTATCACCCGCAGCTGGAGCGTTGGCTCGGGCAGCCCCGCCTCCCGGCAGAGCAACCGCAATCGAGTCTCTTGCGGTGACTGCGCACCCACACGGGCCAGGCCGATCGCCGTTCGAGCCCTCGGCGCCCCAACCCCGCGCAGCACCTCGACGGCGGCCAGCAGCTCCTCGCGGGAACATCGCCGCTGCCCGAGCGCGGCGTCGGCCGCCGCCACGGCATCGGGCAGCTCCCACTCCCGAGCCAGATCCATCAAGGTTCGAATCGGGCTCGTGAGCGGTAAGCCGGCTCGGTACGCCACGTCACCGGACGCGAGTTGTAGTCGGTGCACCACCACCTGTGGGCCGCCGCGCATCCGCGTGCCCGGCGGCACGATGACGTGCACGCGCCGATCAGTACGGATCCCGAAGCCCATGAGGTCGGCCGCCGAGGCGTGACTGATCACCGCGCGCGGACATCGCAACCGCGCCGCCCAGGCCAGCTGTAACAACGAGGCGGGCCCGGGGGCGTACACGCCGTGCAGGACGCGCTGCCATCTGTCATCCGCCAGCGCCGCTCGTATCCCGGACTCGCTGGTCCCGGCCGCGAGCGCCTGCCTGAACGTGAAAACACCGCCTTGCGTAGCGGCTGCGGCGGGGACGAGGGGCACCCCCCACACAGTGACCGCCGCAGATGATCAACAGGTCAGGACGGGTGGGCTTGGGGACAAGGCACAGGGACCTGGGGATAAGGCACAGGGACCTCGGGACGAGGCTGCGGCGGCCAGACGCGGCCAGAAGGGCCAGGCGACTGCAAGGCCAAGGCCCGACGAGGTCCATCCACGGCCAGGCAGGTCCCGCCGGGGGAAACGCCGGTGGGCAGCAGGTTAGGACGCGGCGGCGGCGAAGGTCTGGCGTACCCAATCCACGATGGAGCCGGTCGTCGCTCCCGGCGTGAAGATCTTCGCCACACCCATCTTTTCGAGCTCAGGGATGTCGTCGGCCGGGATGATCCCGCCGCCGAACACCACGACATCTTCGGCGTCCCGGCTGCGCAGCAGCTCCACCGTCTTCGCGAACAGCGTCATGTGCGCGCCCGACAGCACTGATAGCCCGACCGCATCGGCATCCTCTTGAATGACGGTCTCCACGATCTGCTCCGGGGTCTGGTGCAGCCCGGTGTAGATCACCTCGACACCGGCGTCGCGCAAGGCGCGAGCTACCACCTTGGCGCCGCGGTCGTGCCCATCTAGCCCTGGCTTGGCGACGACGACGCGAATACGGCCGCCGACGGCCGCGGCCCCGGTGCCGACGGTTGCGGCACCGCCAGTGCTGCTCGCCACGGTGCCTCCAGTCGCTGGGCGGTCACAACAAGAGTAGCGGCCTCGAGCTTCCCCGGATTCGCGGCAGCGACGATGTTGCCGGTCGGCCAACTGGGGGTACACCCAGCCGAGGTCGATCGCCCGTACGCACCAGTTCAACCCCCCGGACCTATCCGATACCCAAGATGGTGACCGATTGACGTTACGGTCACTTCGCCGCCGACCCGCCGGCTTACATCCCGTCGCCGCAAGGAGAAGGCCATCCGCGCGCGAGTGCTCCGGGCTCTACCCCTCACCGCTCGGCCGGCTCTGCCCTCGCCGGTGTCGGCGTTGGGGGCGGCTATCGAACTGGCGTGGGTGGGGGCCCGGCTGGTCGGGTATCCCCTGGGAGTCGTGCACGAACGCCGCCGCCACGTCGGTGACCGCTACCGCACCGACGACCTGACGCCTGTCCAGCGGGGGCTGCTGCGCGGTGACGTGGAGGCCGCCGGCACGCCCATCTTGCTGGTGCACGGCATGGTCGACAACCGTTCGGTCTTCGCCGTGCTCCGCCGATCGCTGCACCGCCGCGGATTCGGCCG
>DASYGP010000189.1:0-30370 GCA_035999615.1 Mycobacteriales bacterium | reverse complement strand
GGACCTGACGTGTGTGGCCGATACGCCTCGACCCGGGGCACCGCGGATCTCGCGACGCTGCTCGGCGCCCAGGACGAGGCGGCGCCCGTACTGACCGAACCGGACTACAACGTCGCACCGACCAAGCCGGTCGCCGCCGCGCTGGTGCGAGGTGACACCCGCCGATTGGTTGCCCTGCGCTGGGGCCTGGTCCCGTCCTGGGCGAAGGATCCCAAGATCGGTTCGCGGTTGATCAACGCGCGGGTCGAGACGGTGGCGGACAAGCCCGCGTTCCGGTCCGCGTTCCGGCGCCGGCGGTGCCTGTTGCCGGCCGACGGCTACTACGAATGGCAGCCCGGGGAGGGCCCCAAGGCGCCTAAACAGCCGTACTTCTTCCGCCCGGCGGACGGCTCGTTGCTGGTGATGGCCGGCCTGTACGAGGTCTGGCACGACGCCGAAGATCGACCGATGTGGACCTGCACGGTGCTCACCACGGAGGCGAGCGACGACTTGGGGCATCTGCACGACCGCACTCCGATGGTGCTCGCCCCGGCGGCGTGGGACGGCTGGCTGGACGCGTCCACCGCGGACCCGCTCGCCCTGCTCACCCCGGCCATTTCGGGGTCCTTGATGGCTTTTGCGGTGTCTACCGCCGTCAATAACGTCAGGAACAATGGACCCGAGCTGCTAGAACCGTGTTAGGAGCGGCCAATCGCGGGTAGTCCCGGCCCACCTACCGTTCTAGGTAGGCCCGTGACGCGAGCACGGCATGCGGGTGCCGGCGAGGAGCTTGGTCGTGCGCAAGGTGGTGCTCACCTCAGACCTGCTGCGCCGCATTTACGACGACAGCCGTTTCCAGGCGGCCCTTGCCGCCGATCCGGGAAGGGACTGGCGCGGGGAGGGATCGTGCACCACCACCCCCCACCCGGACGTGTTCTTCCCGGCCCTTCCCGATGATCTGGAACCGGCGCGTCGCATCTGCGCCACCTGCCCGGTGTCGGGCGCCTGCCTCGCCGAGGCCCTCGGCCGCGCCGAGATTGATGGCGTGTGGGGAGGGACGACCACCGCCGAGCGACGCACCATGCGCGCCGTGTGGCGCCACCATCACAGCAGGGTTGCCGCCGCCAGCTAACCGGGCTGTCCCGCTCGTCGCCTCGGTCACGACGGAGCGTGGCCCGGCTCGGGTCACGGTGCACCGCCGGTCCGCGCGGGCCCGGCCGCGTGCGCTGGTGGTGCTGCTCCACGGCGCCGGCACCGATACCTCCGCGGCGCCCTTGCCGCGACTGGCCGAGTTTCTCACGGCCGCCGGGATGGCCGCGGTGCGCTTCGATCAGCCGTACGCGACCGTCGGGGGTCGCCGCCCGCCGGACCGTGCCCCCATCCTTGATGCCACCCTGCTGGCCGCCCTCCCCGACTTGCGCCCTTACGCCACGCGCAACGCACCGCTCGCGTTCGTCGGCCGCTCCAGCGGAGCCCGTGTTGCGTGCCGGACCGCGCGGGCAGCCGGCGCAGTGGCGGTGGTCTGCCTCGGCTTTCCGCTGGTTCCGCCGCGATCCGCGCGGGGGGCCGTCCGGCCGGACCGCGCCGGGGAATTGCAGGAGGCGGCCCGGGCCGTGCCGGTGCTGGTGTTGCAGGGAGACCGGGACCCGTTCGGGATGCCCACGCCGAGCCCGGGCCTGCGGATCGAGGCGTACCCGGGGGTGGGGCACACGCCCACTGCGGCGATGGCGGCCCGCGCGGCCGAGTGGCTGCAGTCGCTGCTGGTGGGGTAGCCGTTGCAACCGGACGTCGGTGCCGGGAACAGCACGGCGCCGGCACCGGTTTGAGGCTGGGTAGCAGCGGCCACGGGGAAGGCCCGGACGGAGGAACGCGTGACAAGCACAGCATCGCCGGCCGCTCGCCGGCTGGTTGCCCGCCGACCGGCCGGGCGCGCCTCGGGGCCTGGCCGCGGGCTAGGCTCGGCACCCGGTCGGGCGGCCGCGAGCGCTGCCCGCAGCAGCATGGAGGGGATTGCCGTCAGCACCGACCCGGACGCCGGGCTTGTCGAGTCGCCGGCCGAGCGCAACGCGCGCTTCGAGCGGGACGCCCTGCCGTTCTTGGACCAGCTCTACGCCGCGGCCATGCGGATGACGCGAAATCCCGCGGACGCCGAGGACCTCGTGCAGGAGACGTTCGCCAAGGCTTTCAGCGCGTTCCACCAGTTCACCGCCGGGACGAACCTCAAGGCTTGGCTGTACCGCATCCTGACGAACACGTTCATCAACACCTACCGGAAAAAGCAGCGGCAGCCGCAGCAGAATCCGACCGAGCAGATCGAGGACTGGCAACTCGCCGCGGCCGAGGCGCACCAGTCCACCGGCCTGCGCAGCGCCGAGATGGAAGCGCTGGACCACCTGCCAGACGGTGATGTCAAGCAGGCCCTGCAGAACTTGCCTGAGGACTTCCGGATGGCCGTCTACTTGGCGGACGTGGAGGGCTTCGCGTACAAGGAGATCGCTGAGATCATGGGTACTCCGATCGGAACCGTGATGAGTCGGCTGCACCGGGGCCGACAGGGCCTCAAGCGAGAGCTGCGGGACTATGCGATCGAGCGCGGCCTGGTTCGCGCCGGCGTCGGAGAGGACGTCTCGTGAGCTGCGGCAATCCCCACGACATGGACTGTCGTGAGGTCATCGAAGAGGTCTACCTCTACCTCGATGGGGAGCTAGCCGCCGAGTCGTATTCCCGCGTCCGGGTGCATCTGGACGAGTGCGCGCCGTGCCTGCGTAAGTACGGCCTCGAGCAGGACGTGAAGGCACTGGTGGCCCGATGTTGCGGTAACGAGCAGGCCCCCGCGGGGCTGCGGTCCAAGGTGCTGGCGCGGCTGCAGAGCGTCCGGTTGGAGATCGACAGCCAGGGCACTCTCACCGAGTAGCCGCCCCGAGCAGCCGCCCCGGTGGTCTCCCAGGCCGGCGCCTAGGCTCGCCCGGTGCGCACCCTGGTCACCGGTGGGGCCGGCTTCATCGGCTCGCATCTGGTGGACCGTTTGCTGGCCGATGGCCATCAGGTGACAGTGATTGACGATCTTTCCTCAGGATCGTTGCTGAACTTGGAAGCCGCCCGGAGGGTCAACCTGAACCGGCCAGGTGCGCTCCGCTTCGTCCGCCTGGAACTGGACGATCCCCAGCTGGAGCAGGTTGTCGCGCGGGCCCGCCCAGAGGTGGTGCATCACCTCGCCGCCCAGATGGACGTGCGGGTCAGCGTCGCGGACCCGGTGGCCGACGCCCGTACCAACGTCCTCGGAACGGTGGCGGTGCTGTCCGCGGCCGCACGCGCGGGGGCCCGCAAGGTCGTTTTCACCTCATCGGGCGGCACGATCTACGGCTCGCCCCGCCACCAGCCGGTCAGCGAGCGGGCCTCGCTCGATCCGCTGTCGCCGTACGCGGCCGCCAAGGCGGCGGCCGAGCCGTATCTGCGGGCGTTTCACGGCTTGGCCGGCCTCGATTTCACCGTGCTGGCGTTGGGCAACGTGTATGGACCGCGCCAATCACCGCACGGGGAGGCGGGGGTCGTTGCGATCTTCGGGGGCGCGCTGGTGGGTGGCCAACCGACGATGATCTACGGCGATGGATCCTCGATTCGGGACTACGTCTACGTCGATGATGTGGTGCAGGCCTGCGTGCATTTCGCCGGTACGTCCGCTTCCGGTCGGCGCCTAAACATCGCCAGCGGGGTCGGCACGACGGTGAGGGATCTGCACACCCAGATCGCCGCGGCACTCGGCCGGCCGGACGCACCGGCGTTCTCGGCGCCCCGACCAGGGGAGCTGCATGCCATCACGTTGGACGTGACGGCCGCCCGGCAGGTGGGCTGGACCCCGGAAACGCCCCTGCCAGAAGGACTCGCTCGGACCCTGGAGTGGGTAAGCGCCCGCCGGTGATGGTCCGTCCTGACGCCCAATGGAGCGATATCGCGCGTGGGTGGAGCGAAATCGTTGCTGTGGTGATCGTTTAGCGACGATATCGCTCCACTCGGCGGCCGTGCCACCGGCCACATCGCTCCACCCGATCAGAGCGCTGCACCGGGCCGCCCGTACGTCAGTCCGTGGCCAGCGCCGCCGGCGCTTCGAGGTCGTCCGGCGGTGGGCTGACCCGCACCGGGACCGGATCGAGCACCCGCCGCCGCATCGCCTGGCACACCAGGAGTCCCGCGCCGGCGGCGACCAGGATGTCGCCGATCGACAGCACCTGGGGAAGCACCGGCAGGGGCAGCGGTACCCGGTCCTCCAGCAGCGGCAACCGGGTCGCCGGACCGGCTGGCCGATGCCGGGGGTCATCGAGCAGGGCACCGGTCTGCAGCCCGGCCCGGGCGGCCGCGGTGAGCGTCACCGGCATGGCGCCGTTCAGCGCGATGACGAGGGCATTCGCGGCGAGGCCGATCAGCAGCAGGCCTCGGCCGGCCAACCGCGGGTTGCTCAGCAGGAACGCCGCAGCCAGTCCGAGGCTGGCGAGCAGTGCGATCAGGTAGAGCGTGCCGGCCAGCACGACCGTGCCCACCACCTGGGTGACCACAGCGAGGATCAGCAGCCGCAGCCGGTGCACGGTGAGCAGTTCCAGCCGCCGCAACGAGCCACCCAGCAGCCAGCCGGCCAGCACGCCGCCAGTCACCGCGGACACGACGAACAGCACGTCCCCTAGTCTGCCGCCCGGGGGTGCGGGGCCCTGCCCAAGGCGCAGCGATAAGGAGCAGCGATCGTGTTCGAGACGGTATTGGTGGCCAACCGGGGTGAGATCGCCCGCCGGGTGATTCGCACCCTGCATGCCCTCGACGTCAAGGCCGTGGCGGTCTACTCAGCGCCCGATGAGAAGGCCCTGCACGTCCGGGATGCGGACGAGGCCGTTCTGCTCGGCGCCGGCCCGGCGGCCGAGTCCTACCTGGACGGGGCGAAGGTGCTGGAGGCCGCCGCCCGGACCGGCGCCGACGCCATCCATCCCGGTTACGGCTTCCTCGCCGAGAGCGCCTCCTTCGCCGCGGCGGTGCTGGACGCCGGCTTGGCGTGGATCGGCCCCTCGCCGGCCTGCATCACCCAGATGGGCGACAAGATCAACGCGCGGAACCTGATGGCCGCGGCCGGAGTGCCGGTCGCGCCCGGCACCGATCGACCGGTCACTGATGTGCAGGCAGCGGTGGTCGCCGCCGAATCCCTGGGTTACCCGGTGATGGTGAAGGCCGCGGCCGGCGGCGGGGGCATCGGGATGGGAGTGGCGCTCGACGAGGCCGGGCTGCGGACCGCCTTCGAGACGGCCCGGACCCGCGCGGAGCGGTTCTTCGATTCCCCCGCGATCCTGCTCGAGCGGTACATCCCGAACGCGCGGCACGTGGAGGTGCAGGTGTTGGGCCTGGCCGACGGGCGGGTGCTGGCGCTGGGGGAGCGGGATTGCAGCGTGCAGCGGCGCCACCAAAAGGTCGCCGAGGAGACGCCGTCGCCCGGCGTGCAGGCCGCGTTACGGGAGCGGATGCTCGCCGCCGCCGTCCGGGCCGGGGAGGCGGTCGGCTACCGCGGCGCGGGCACCGTCGAGTGCCTGGTCGACCCGGCGGCGCAGGAGTTCGTGTTCTTGGAGATGAACACCCGGCTGCAGGTCGAACATCCGATCACCGAACTGGTGACCGGGATGGACCTGGTCGCCGAGCAGTTACGGGTGGCCGCCGGCGATGCACCCGGCTTCGATCCGGACGCCCCGCCGACGCCGTCCGGCCACGCGATCGAGCTGCGCATCTACGCCGAGGACCCGAAGCGGTTCCTGCCCGGGCCGGGCTTGATCACGGCCTGGGAGCAGCCAACGGGGGAGGGCATCCGCGTTGACTCCGGTTACGGCGCCGGGGACACGGTGACGCCCTTCTACGACCCCCTGATGGCGAAGCTGTGCGCCTTTGGCGTGGACCGGGATCAAGCAATAGCCCGTTTACGGGATGCAGTGGGCGGCTTTGTCGTCGAAGGTCCGAAGTGCAACCTGCCCTTCTTCGTGGAGCTACTCGAGCAGCCCGATTTCGTGGCGGGCCGGTACGACACCGGCCTGATTGCGCGGATGCGGCCATGAGCAGCACGTCCCCGGATCTGGCGGTGACCCGGACCGACGGGATCCTGCGCCTACAGATCACTCGCGAGCAGCGCCGCAACGCGCTGAATACTGAGGTGCTCACCGGGATGGAGGAGGCGCTGCGCACCGTCTCCAGCGCAGACCGGGTCGTGCTGATCGCGAGCGCGGGGGAGAAGGTCTTCTGCTCGGGCGCCGATCTCGCGGTGATGCGCGATGACGCCACCGGGCTGGAGACCCACGAGGCCCGCGGCGGGCTCAAACGGGTGGTGCTCGCGATGCGCGAGTGCCCGCTGCCGGTGGTGGCGCGGGTCCAGGGGCTCTGCCTCGCCGGCGGGGTGGGGCTGGTGCTGGGCACCGATCTCGTGGTGGCCTCGCAGGCGGCGGCGTTCGGGTTACCGGAGGTCAACCTCGGCATCTGGCCGTTCATGGTGTCGGCCCTGCTCGCTCGCCACGTGTCCCCGAAGGTGGCGATGGACCTGATGCTGGCCGGTGAGCGGATCAGCGCGCAGCGGGCCCTTGAGGTGGGCCTGATCTCGCGGGTGGTGCCCGCCGAGGAGCTGGACGTTGCCGTGGAACGGCTGTGCGCGGCGCTGGCCGCGAAACCACCGGTGGCCGTCCGGCTGGGCAAGGCCGCCTTTCACGCCGCCCAGGAGACCACCCTGGCGGCCGGGCTGGAGGCCATGCAGGCCCAGCTGTCACTGCTCACCCAGACCGCGGACGCCGCCGAAGGCGTCGGGGCGTTCTTTGCCAAGCGGACCCCGCGCTGGTCCGGCCGGTAGCGCCAGCGACCGCGCCGCCCGCATGGTTGGATCGGTCCGACCGATGACCGATCCCTGAACCATGAAAGAGGCACGGCGGTGGCCGACGAGGTGCGCGCGGAGATGGTGGCGAACGTGTGGAAGGTCGTCGTCGCCGAGGGGGATGTTGTCGCGGACGGCGACACGCTGGTGATTTTGGAGTCCATGAAGATGGAGATCCCGGTGATCGCGGAGTCGGACGGGACGGTCACCAAGCTGGCGGTCGCCGAGGGTCAGGTGGTCCAGGAAGGTGACCTGATCGCCGAGATCGGCTGACCTCCCGGCGGGTATCAAGACCGGCGGCTGGGGCGCCGACAACCGGCAGGTGGCCCGTACTTCAATCGATAGCTACCTCCGCGCCCTGGTGGAGTCCGGCGGGTCCGACCTGCATTGCAAGGTGGGCTCACCGCCCCGGGTCCGGATCGATGGCATGCTGCGCCGGCTGCAGGTGGACAACCTCACCGCCGAGGACACCGAAGCGATGGTCATGGACGTGCTCCGCGAGGATTTGGTGGAGGTCTTCCGGCGCACCAGCGAGGCCGACTTCGCCCATTCGGTCGCCGGAGTCGGCCGTTTCCGGGTCAACGCGTTCCGGGCCCGTGGCGCCTGTGGGTTGGTCTTTCGCCGGGTGAGCGTGGGCGCCATCCCGCTGGTGGACCTCGGGCTGCCCCCGGTCCTGGCCGCCATCGCCCTGGAGCCCCGCGGGCTGGTGCTGGTCACCGGCCCCACCGGGTCGGGGAAGACGACGACGCTCGCGGGCATGATCGACCACGTCAACGAGCACCGCGATGTGCACATCGTCACCATCGAGGACCCGATCGAGGTGCTGCACTTCGACAAGCGGGCCATGGTCAACCAGCGCGAGGTACGCGTCGACACCCAAGACTTCAGCACCGCCCTGCGGGCCGCGATGCGCCAGGACCCCGACGTGATCCTGGTCGGGGAGATGCGCGACCAGGAAACGGTGAAGGCGGCGCTCGCCGCCTCGGAGACCGGCCACCTGGTGATGTCCACCCTGCACACCACCGACGCGCAGGAAACCGTCGCCCGCATCATCGACTTTTTCCCGCCGTACGAGCAAAAGCAGATCCGACTGGCGCTCGCCGGATCGCTGCGCGGGGTGATCTGCCAGCGTCTGGTGCCCCGCGCGGATGGGGAGGGGCGCTGCGTCGCGATGGAGATCTGCGTCAACACCGGCCGGGTGGCCGACGCGATCGCCGACCCGGACAAGACCAACACCATCAACGCCTTGATCGCCGAGGGTGCCTACTACGGGATGCAGAGTTTCGATCAGCACCTGGTTTCGCTGATCCGGGACGGGGTGATCACCCTCGAGGCGGCGATGGCGGCGTCCACCAGCCCGCACGACCTGACCGTGGAACTGCGCCGTCTAGGCCTCGTGGCCTGAGCCCACCGGGGACCGGCGGGCGCCGTGCCGCGAGCAGGTGGCCTGCCAGTCC
This sequence comes from Mycobacteriales bacterium, assembly GCA_035999615.1. Taxonomy (GTDB): domain Bacteria; phylum Actinomycetota; class Actinomycetes; order Mycobacteriales; family CAJCIY01; genus DASYGP01. Next base: position 22,057 of record DASYGP010000189.1, on the reverse strand, counting down.
CGCGGCGTGACCTGCACGACGAGGCGGCGACCGCATGCCCGGCAGTACCGCGGCGGTTCGAGCGCCAACGCCGCCGAGCAAGCGCCATGCGCCCCGGTCCGCTCATCGCGCCCGCAGTGCGGGCACCAGGCCGGTAGATCGGTGAGCTCCCGGGTGTAGGACCACAGCGCGACCCCCGGGCGGGGCGACCAGTCGCCGTCGGGGTTCCGGATGAAACCGAGCCGCTGGTAGAGCCGGTGAGCCGCGCTCATCGTCGGCTGGGTGGAGATCACGATACGGCTCCGGCCGGCGGCGACGGCCCGTTCCAGGCAGGCGCGGACCAGCCGTTCGCCGGCCCCCAGCCCGCGGGCGGTCGGCGCCACCGCCAGCATCCGGAACACCGCTTCGCCGGGACCCGCGTTCTCCGCGTAGGGGCCACCGTCGACCGCGAGTGCAACGCTGCCGACGACGACCTCGCCGTGCACGGCAACCAGCAGCTCGGCGGCCTCGGCCCGGGCCGCGACATCGGTGAGCATCGCCACGTATTCGCTGGCCGGAGGGGTGAACCCGCCGCCGACGTACGCCGCCACCGTCAGCGCGGCGATCGCGGCGTGGTCCGCGGCGCGCGCGTCCCGGACGCTGAGTGTCGGGGTGTTCACAGCACCCGGGACAGCGCCTTGATCGGCATCGACAGCTCCTGCAGCAGGGCGAGATCCCGCTCGGGGGCCCGCCCCAGGGTGGTCAGGTAGTTGCCGACGATGACCGCGTTGACGCCGCCCAGCAGACCGGCGCGGGCCCCGGCGTCACCGAGGGTGAGTTCCCGACCCCCGGCAAAGCGCAGAACGGTGCGGGGCAGGGCCAGCCGGAAGGTCCCGACGGTGCGCAGGGCGTCCGGGGCAGACATCACCGGCATGTCCCCGAACGGGGTCCCGGGCCGCGGGTTGAGGAAGTTCAGCGGTACCTCGTGCGGGTCCAAGGCGGCGAGCTGGCCGGCCAGTTCGGCGCGTTGGGCCAGCGATTCGCCCATGCCCACCAGCGCCCCGCAGCACAGCTGCATCCCGTGCTCGCGGACCAGCTGGCAGGTGTCCCAGCGCTCGGCCCAGGTGTGGGTGGTGACCACCTGATCGAAGTAGGAACGGGCGGTTTCCAGGTTGTGGTTGTAACGGTGCACCCCGAGGGCGGCCAGCCGGGTGGCCTGCGCGTGATCGAGCATGCCCAGCGAGCAGGCGACCTGGATGTCGACCGCCGCCCGGATCGCCGCGACCGCGGCTTCGACCTGCGCCATCAGCCGCTCGTCGGGGCCGCGGACCGCCGCGACGATGCAGAACTCGCTGGCGCCTGTCGCAGCCGTGTCGCGGGCCGCCTGCACCATGGAGGGCACGTCCAGCCAGGCGGCGCGTACCGGGGAATCGAACAGGCCGGACTGGCTGCAGAAATGGCAGTCCTCCGGGCAGCCCCCGGTCTTGATCGACACGATGCCCTCGACCTCGACGTCGGGGCCGCACCAGCGCACCCGGACCTGATGGGCAAGCTCGAGCAGCTCCCCGACCCGGTCATCGGGCAGCTGCAGGCAACGCAGCGCCTGCTCCTCGGTCAGGCCACGGCCCTCCGCGAGCACCTGGTGGCGGGCCAGCGCGAGAATGTCGGTTGTCACGGGGGAATCCTGCCGTACGGCAGGATGCGGGCCGTGACCACCCCGCTGGACGAGCTCGTCTCGTTGCTCGACCTGGAGACCGTCGAGCAGGACATTTTCCGGGGGAAGTCGCCGGACACCTCGATGCAGCGGATCTTCGGCGGTCAGGTCGCGGGCCAGGCGCTGGTGGCGGCGGGCCGGACGGTTCCGCCCGATCGGCATGTGCATTCCCTGCACGCCTACTTCCTGCGCCCCGGGGACCCGGCCGTGCCCGTGGTGTATCTGGTGGACCGGATCCGCGACGGCCGGTCGTTCACCACCCGGCGGGTCGTCGGCGTGCAGCACGGCAAGGCGATCTTCAACGTGCAGGCGTCCTTTCAGGTGCTGGAGCAGGGTGTCGAGCACGCCGACCCGATGCCCGACGTGCCCGCGCCGGAGACCCTGCCGAGCCTGGTCGAGCAGCTCGCCCCCTACGGCGGTCAGCTGGATGCCTGGCTGTCCCGGCCGCGGCCGATCGACCTGCGCTACGTCGGCGCCCATCCGATGTCCGCCGCGATCGACGGACGCCCGCACGAGGCCTCCTCGCAGGTCTGGATGCGCGCCGACGGCACCCTGCCCGACGATCCGCTGCTGCACGTGTGCGCGCTGACCTACGCCAGCGACATGAGCCTGCTGGATTCGGTGCTGCTGCCGCACGGGATGGCCTGGCAGACCGGCACCGTGAGCGGCGCCAGCCTGGATCACGCGATGTGGTTCCACCGGCCATTCCGGGCCGACCACTGGCTGCTCTACGCCCAGCACTCGGCCGCCGCGGCCGGCGGTCGCGGGCTCGCCGAAGGCCGCTTTTTCACCCGGGACGGTCAGCTGGTCGTCTCGGTCGTACAGGAGGGCCTGGTCCGCCGCCGGTCGGGCGAGACCCGGAACTGACCGGCGCATGGCCTCGCTGGAAGAGCTCATCCGGGCGCACGTCGACCTCGACGACACCGCCGCCGGCCACCTGCATGCCCTGCTCGCCGACTGGCAGTTGCTGGCCGACCTGTCGTTCGCCGACCTGTTGCTCTGGGCCCCGCCCAGGGGCGGCGACGGGTTCGTCTGCCTGGCGCACATCCGCCCGGTGACCGCGCCGACGGCGCACCCGGACGATCAGGTGGGACGGCGGCTTTCCGCCGGCCAGCGTTTCGCCGTGGACACCGCCTGGGCCGAGCGCCGCATCGTCCGGGAGGGCGACCCGGTCTGGCGCGGCCCGGTACCGGTCCGGGAGGAGGGCGTCCCGGTCCGGCTCGGCGACCGGGTGATCGCCGTGGTCGGCCGCGACACGAACCTGGCCGCTGCGCGGGTCCCGAGCCAGCTGGAGCTGGCTTACCTGGCCACCGCCGGTGACCTACTGAACATGCTCGCCGAAGGGCGCTACCCGTTCGCCGGGCCGGGGGAGCAGCTGCCCGATCCGCCGCGGGTGGGGGACGGGCTGGTCCGGCTGGATGCGGCCGGGGTGGTCACCTTCGCCAGTCCCAACGCGCTGTCGGCCTACCGCCGGCTCGGGCTGGCGGGCAACCTGGCCGGTGAGCAGCTGCGCCGGGTGCACGGGCAGCTGAACCTGTCCGGCGCTCCGGTCTGGCGGGTGCTGGCCACCCGCCGGCAGGAGTTCGGGGAGGTGGCCGGTAACGGCGCCGAGGTGCTGCTGCGGGCCCTCCCGCTGCTCCCCGACGGTGCGCTGCTCGGCGCCCTCGTGCTGCTGCGGGACGTCACCGAAATCCGGCACCGCGAGCGGGCCCTGCTCAGCAAGGACGCGACGATCCGGGAGATCCACCACCGGGTGAAGAACAACCTGCAGACGGTGGCCGCGCTGCTGCGGCTGCAGGCCCGCCGGACCGCCGCCCCGGAAGCCCGGCTGGCGCTGGCCGAAGCGGTCCGCCGGGTGACCTCGATCGCGCTGGTGCACGAGACCCTGTCGCAGACGATGGAGGAGGCGGTCGAGTTCGACCAGATCGCCGACCAGATCGCCGGCACGGTGCTGGAGCTGGGTGCGATCACCGGCCGGGCGGACGTGCGGCGGGAGGGAAGTTTCGGGGTGCTGCCGGCCACGGTGGCCACGCCGCTGGCGCTGGTGCTGTCGGAGTTGCTGCAAAACGCGGTGGAACACGCCTACGCCGGGGCCGGTGGGGCGCTGGAACTGCGCGTACGCCGCGGCCCGGTCGGACTGGAAATGATCGTCGCCGACGACGGCGCCGGACTGCCGCCCGATTTCGCCTTGGAAGGATCGACCCGGCTCGGCTTGCAGATCGTCCGGTCGCTGGTGGTGGGGGAGATGCGCGGCACGTTGGCGCTGCGCTCCCGCGGCCAACGGGGCACCGAGGCGGTGGTGGCGATCCCCGCGTCCCAGCTGTCCGCCGGCCCGCTGTCCGCCGGCTGACTGCCGGCTGACCGATCTCCGGGTTATCCCTGGCTGTTGCCGCCGCCCGCAATGTGAAGATGCGCGACCAGGTAGTAGACGCCGAGGGCGAGGGCCACCAGCACGATCACGGTCAGCACCCGGAACGGCCAGGCCTCCCGCCACGCTGCCCGAGCCTCCCGCGCCCGGGTGACCGGGCGCACGTAGTCCTCCGCAGTCATCGGCGCGGATCGCTCATCGCGGCAGGTGCAGCGTGACGGGGGCTGGCTGCTAGGCGCGGTGCTGCTAGGCGCCGGGCTGCTAGGCGCCGGCGCGGGCCCGGGCCCGCGCGTTGCGGCGCTTGAGCGTGCGGCGCTCGTCCTCGGAGAGCCCACCCCAGACGCCGGAATCCTGACCGGTCTCCATCGCCCACGCGAGGCAGGCCTCCGTCACGTCGCAGCGCCGGCAGACGGCCTTGGCCTGCTCGGTCTGGTCGAAGGCGGGGCCGGTGGTGCCGATCGGGAAGAACAGCTCCGGGTCCTCGTCACGGCAGGCAGCGCGGTGGCGCCAGTCCATGCGGACACAACCTTTCCAACATCGTTGTCGTATGGGGATGGCACGTGAAAACCTTCACGAACCACCCGAAGGGTGGGGGTGGCACAAGACCCGGACGAATCCACATCGACCCGTCGGGCGCTGAAGGGTGAACGTTACGCGACGAACCGGTCGCGTGGAAGAACCACAAGCTCCAACAGGCTCGCATCCGGGCGTCCTCGACGCAAGCATTTGCAAGCACATGTGAGGTGTGTCATGCCCGCCGGGCGGCCGTGCGAACCTTGCCGCGTGCCAGAAGGTGCCCGCCGGCCCACCCGCACCCACGTCTACGGCCACCGGGGTAGCCGCCGTCCGGGCCCGGAGAACACCTCGGCCGCCGTGCGCGCCGCGCTGATGGCCGGCGCGGATGGGGTCGAAATCGATGTCCGCCGCGACCGGGCCGGCGTTCTTGTGGTCTCCCATGATCCGGTGGTGGGCCGGCCGGAGCCCCTCGAGCGGGTGCTGGACACCGTCCTCGACCTGGCCGGCCGGGGCGCCGGACCGGAACGCGACACGCCCGCCCGGGTCGTCCTGGAGGTGAAGAACCGGCCGGGCGATCCGGATTACGACGCGCCGGTGGCGGCCACCGCCCGGGCACTGGTCGCCCTGCTCGCCGCCCGCCACGGATCTGATGACGTGGTGGTGTCCTCGTTCGACATCTCCTCGCTGCTGCTCGTCCGGGCGCTGGGCGGCCCGCCGACCGCGCTGCTGACCGGTCTCGGGGCTTCGGTCCGCGCCGGGATCGGCACCGCCGTCGCGCAAGGCCACGCCGAGCTGCACCCGCATTGGGCCTCGCTGACGGCGCGGCGCGTGGCCCGCGCGCACGCGGCGGGTCTGCGGCTGGTGGCCTGGACGGTCCCGTCCGTGCCGCGGGCTCGGCGGCTGGCCGGATGGGGGGTCGACGCGCTGATCTGCGATGACCCGGCCACGGTGGTGGCGGCGCTGGCCGGTGAGCTATCCGGCGGTGTCGGGCTCGCCGACGACGACCCGTAAGGCTCGGGGCACCGAACGCATCGTCACCTGCGCCGTTTCGCCGAGGAAATCGCCGTCCACCTGCAGCGGGAGCGGACCGGCCGCGGACAGGGTCAGCTCGGGCAGGTCATGGCGTCCCACGACCCGGCGGCCGTGCGGTCCGCCGCCGAAAAGCTGCCCGAGGGTGCGCATCGTCGGCAACGGGTGCATCCGGCGCAGGCCGAACACGTCCAAGCCGGAGTCGAACGAGGCCTGCGGGCAGGGATCGACCGCCCGGGCGCCCAGGTAGGTCCACGGGGCGGTATTGCAGACCAGCCCCAGGCAGACCTGGACCGGCTCGTGCCCGGGGCTGCTCAGTGTGAGGGCGGGTGAGCTGCGATCGGTATGCACCAGATATTCGATCATCGCGGCGCGGGCGTACCGCCAGGGTGTGACGCGCGTACCCGCCTTGCGTTTGGTTTCGACGCGCCGGACGGTGGCGGCATCCAGCCCCAGGCCGGCGCAGAACGTGAACCAACGATCGGTCCGGGCCGGTTCCCCGCGGCCGGCTCCGGCCGCGCTCGGGACGTGCGCGAGCCCGAGGCCGAGTGGCCGGCTGCGGCCGGCCCGTACCCCGTCCAGGAGCACCGAGGTGGCCTCCACCGGATCCGTGGGCAGGCCCAGCGAGCGGGCCAGCACGTTGGTGCAGCCCCCCGGCACGATGCCCAGCGCCGGCAGGTCGGGGTGGGCCCCGTCGAACAGGATGCCGTTCACCACCTCATTCAGGGTGCCGTCCCCGCCGAGCGCGACCACGTAATCGACCCCGTCGCTGACCGCGTCCCGGGCAATTTCGGTGGCGTGACCGCGCCGCTCTGTGGTGACCATCTCGACCTTGAGGTCGGCGGCCAGCGCGGTGGCCAGCACGTCGCGGGTGCGGGCGGTGGTCCCGGTGGCCTGGGGGTTGACGATCAGCACCGCGCGCATGGCGGGCAGCTTACCGGCCTGGACAGGGTCGGCCGGGCAGCCGGGCGAGGCCGGTAAGGTCGCCGGTGTGCCGGTGTCGCGTGGACGGGCCGTGTGGCTGGTCTGCCGGGCGCAGGCCGCCGCGCTGGTGGTGCTCGCCATCGTGCTCATCGTGCTGGCGGCGGGTTCGCGGCTCGCGCTGTCGCCCGGGTTCCTGGCGGCCGATGTGGTGGGCACGCTGCTTGTCGCCGCCTTGTTGGCCTACGGCGCGGGGCGGCCCCGGCTGCGGACCCCCGTCCTGCTGGTCCAGCTGATCACCCTGCGGATCGCCTACGGGTTGCTGACCAGCAACCGGCCGCTCCTCGCGGCGCTCATCGGGGTGCCGGCCCTGGCCGTGGTGGTCGTGCTGATCACTGCCGTCGCCCACGGGGAGCGCCGGGGCCGCTGAGGATGCTCACTCCTCGACCATCAGCCCGGCGCGGAGCCCGGCCAGCGTGCGGGCCAACAGCCGGGACACGTGCATCTGACTGATCCCCAGGTCGGCAGCGATCTGACTCTGGGTCTGGTTGCCGAAGAACCGCAGCAGCAGGATCTTTTTCTCCCGGGGCGGGAGTTGCTCGAGCAGTGGCTTGAGCGATTCCCGGTACTCCACGCTGTCCAGCGCCTCGTCGTGGATGCCGAGGGAGTCCGCCACCGACGGCGCGTCGCTGTCGCCACCGTCGGGGGCATCGAGGCTGACCGCGGAGTAGGCATTCGCCGACTCCAGGCCCTCCAGGACCTCCTCCTCGGTCATCTCCAGATGCTTGGCCAACTCGGCGATCGTCGGGGATCGGCCATTGCGTTGCGAGAGCTCGCCGGTCGCCTTCGTCAGGCTGAGCTTGAGCTCCTGCAGCCGGCGCGGAACACGGATCGTCCAGCCCTTGTCGCGGAAGTGGCGCTTGATCTCACCGACGATGGTGGGGGTCGCGTACGTCGAGAACTCCACCCCGCGGTCGGATTCGAACCGGTCGACGCTTTTGATCAGCCCGATCGTGGCGACCTGCACGAGATCGTCGTAGGGCTCGCCGCGATTGCGGAACCGCCGGGCCAGGTACTCCACCAGCGGCAGGTGCATCTCGACCAGCTCATCGCGGGCCGTCCGATGCTCGACCGCGGTCCCGGCCGGATCGCCCAGCACGGCGAACAGTTCCCGGGCCCGGGCCCGGTCGGCGGCCCGCTGCCGCGTCCGCTCATCAACCGGCGGGGCGATCGAGTTGACCTCGGGCGGGCCGACAGCGTCGGCCGCCAGCGCCACGCCCAGGTTGACCTCGGACCCGCTCATGTCACGTCTCGCTGCTTGTGCAGCACGATGGTGACCCGATCCTCGGAATCCACGCTGGCGTCGACCTCGCCGGCCAGTGCGGTCAGCACTGTCCAGGAGAACGTGTCCCGCGATGGCGCCCGACCGTCCAGCGTGGCGACGGTGACCTGCACCCGCAGCGCGTCCCGTTCGACATTGAACCCCACCACGATGTCGCCGCCGGGCACGGCTTGCGACAGGAGCATCGCGCAGGCCTCGTCCACCGCGATCTTCAGGTCCTCGATCTCATCGAGGGTGAAGTTCAGCCGCGCCGCCAGCCCGGCGGTGACCATCCGCAGGACCGACAGGTAAGCGCCTTCGGCGGGGATCCGGACGATGACTTCGTCCTTGACGGTGGGCGCTGCCCCACCCTGGGTCTGCTCCGTCGTCACCTTGCGCTACTCCCTTGCCGGTCACGGGCGGCCCGGGCTGCCGCTGCAGGCTTATCCTGCACCCTGCGCGAGCGATGCGAGCGCCGCCCCGTCCAGCCGATGCACAGTCCACTCGGTCTGGCCCACCGCGCCGATGCTCTGGTAGAAGCCGATCGCGGGGGTGTTCCAGTCCAGCACCGACCATTCCAGCCGGGTGTAGCCGCGCTCGACGCATTCGGCCGCCAGCGCGGCCAGCAGCGCGCGGCCGTGACCGCCGCCCCGGTGTTCGGGCCGGACGAACAGGTCCTCGAGGTAGATGCCTGGCTCACCGGTCCAGGTGGAGAAGTTGCGAAACCACAGCGCCATCCCGATGACCACGCCGTCGTGCTCGGCCACGTGGCACCGAACGACCGGGTCGGGCCCGAACAAGGCCGCGTGCAGCCGATTCTCGGTGAGCCGCACCTGATCCCGGGCGCGTTCATATTCGGCCAGGTCGCCGATCAGCGTGACGAGGACCGGCACATCGGCCGTGGTGGCGGGTCGCACAGGCACGGCGCGACGTTACCCGCCGGCCCCGCGCAGCACCGCGCGATGGGCCTGCGCGGCGGCGTACGTCGGTAGCTGCCCGAGTCCCGCAGCCTCGGCGAGCGTGGGCGCGGCGGCGTCCCGGGCGGACAGCGTCGGTGCGATGTCCGGTGGCCACGGGAGTGCCAGTTCGGGGTCCAGCGGGTGGACCGCGAACTCTCGCTCCGGCGCGTAGGGCGTGGAGCACAGGTAATGCAAGGTGGCCCGGTCGGAGAGCGCGCAGAAGGCATGTCCGTAGCCCTCAGGGATATACAGCGCCTGCCGACGTTGATCGTCCAGCTCTACCGCGACATGCGCGGCGTAGGTCGGGCTCCCGGTCCGCAGGTCGATCACCAGATCCAGGATGCGGCCGGCCGGGCACTGCACGTACTTGGCCTGCCCCGGCGGGACCAGCGCAAAATGCACGCCGCGGACCACGCCGCGCCGCGAGGTGCTGGTGTTCGCCTGGGCGAGGGTGAAGGGGTGCCCGACCGCCTCCTGGAACAGATCGGCGCGGAAGGTCTCGGCGAAGCTACCGCGCTCATCGCCGTGCAGCACCGGCGTGATCACCAGTACGCCGTCGAGGTCGGTCGGCTGAACATGCACCGCCGCAGGTTAGAGGACCTTGGACAGGAAGGCCTGAGTGCGCGGCTCCCGGGGCGCGTTGAGGACCTGCGCCGGAGGGCCGGACTCCACCACGACTCCCGCATCCATGAACACCACCCGGTCCGCCACCTCGCGGGCGAAGCCGATCTCGTGCGTCACCACGATCATGGTCATGCCCTCGCGGGCCAGCCCCCGCATGACGTCGAGTACCTCCCCGACGAGTTCGGGATCGAGTGCGCTGGTGGGTTCGTCGAACAGCAGCAGGGAGGGGTTCATCGCCAGCGCCCGGGCGATGGCCACCCGCTGCTGCTGGCCGCCGGACAGCTGACTGGGGTAGGCCCGTGCCTTGTCGGCCAGCCCGACCCGGTCCAGCAGGGCCGTGGCGGCAGCCTGGGCCGGCCCGCGCGCAAGCTTGCGCACCCGGACCGGGGCCTCCATCACGTTGCCCAGTGCGGTCATGTGCGGAAACAGGTTGAAGCGCTGGAAAACCATGCCGATTTCGGCGCGCTTGCGGGCGGTCTCCCGGTCGGTGAGCTCGTGCAGTTTGCCGGCCGCGCGCCGGTAGCCGACCAGCTCGCCGGCGACCGACAGGCTGCCGGCGGTGATCCGTTCCAGGTGGTTGATGCAGCGCAGGAACGTGGACTTGCCCGAGCCAGAGGGGCCCAGCAGCACCACGACCTCGCCCGGATCCACGCTCAGGTCGATGCCCTTGAGCACCTCCAGGTGGCCGAAGCTCTTGCAGACCCCCCGCGCCTGCACGACCGGGGTGCTCATCCGCTGGCCCCCGCGTCCGTCACGTTCCGGTTGGCCGCAGCGAGCATCCGCAGCCGCTGCAGCGGGGTGAGCGGCAGCGCCCGCATCGCACCGCGGGCAAATCGCCGCTCGAGGTAGTACTGACCGAAGTTCAGCACGCTGGTCATCGCCAGGTACCACAGGCTGGCCACGATCAGCAGCGGGATCACTTCGAAGGTGCGGGAGTAGATGTCACTGGCGCGGGTGAACAGCTCACCCGCCCCGATCACCTCCAGCAGCGCGGTGTTTTTCAGCATCGAGATGAACTCGTTGCCGGTCGGCGGGATGATCACCCGCACGGCCTGGGGCAGGACGACCCGGCGGAGTAGCAGCCCGCGGGTCATGCCCAGCGACAGGGCCGCTTCGGTCTGCCCCTCGTCCACCGACAGCAGCCCGGCGCGCACCACCTCGGCCATGTAGGCGCCCTCGTTCAAGGACAGCCCGACGATGCCGGCGACGTACCTGGTCAGGATCGAGTTGACCCCGACGCTGGCCACCGACAGCGAGGTGAACGGCACGCCCAACACGAAGTGTTGGTAGAACAGCCCGAAGTTGCTCCAGAAGATCAGTTGCACGATCAGGGGAGTGCCGCGAAAAAACCAGATGTAGAGCCACGAGACGCCGGACAGCACCGGGTTGGGGGACTGCCGCATCACGGCCAGGACGACTCCCAGGACGATGCCGATCAGCTGCGCCGCCACCGCGATGACGATCGTGGAGACAACGCCTTGCAAGATCGTGGCGTTGAACAGGTACGTCCCGACGACCGATGCCTGCACGTTCTTGTTCAGGGCGAGGGCAACCCCGAAGGTGACCAGCGCGACGAGCGTGATCGTCGCCGCCAGGTAGCGGCCGTAGTGGCGAAGGGGGACGACTTGCTCGGCAGACTCCACCGCCGACGGGTGCGAATCGGCGGCGGTGGAGCTGGCGTCAGGAGGTGGCACCGTCGAGTGCGGCGGAGGTCAGGCTGCCGTCGGCGATGCCGTACTTGGCGAGAATCTTGGCGTAGCTGCCGTCCGCGACGACCTCCTTGAACGCGGCCTGGATCGCCTTGGCGAGGTCCGCGTTGGCCCGCAGCATGCCGATGCCGTATGGGGCGGTGCCGAGCGAGTCGACCCGGACACTTTCGTATTTGCCACTCGACTGGGCGGCGATGTAGTCGGCGACGGGGGAGTCGTTGAGGTCGACGTCAGCCTTGCCCGACGCGATCTCCAACAGGGCGTCGGTGTCCTTGGGCAGCCGGTCGATCGTGATTCCTGGCTTGCCCTTCGTCTTGCAGGACTTGTCCGCGTCGGTGACGACCGTGTCCTGGGTGGTGCCCTTCTCGATCGCGGCGTGCTTGCCGCACAGGTCATCGAGGGTTTTGAGCATCTTCGGGTTGCCCTTGGCCACCACGAAGGAGGTGCCGGCCGTGTAGTAGTCCACGAAGGTCAGCACCTTCTCGCGGGTCTTGTTATCGGACATCGACGACATCACGACGTCGTACTTGCGCGCCTGCAGCGCCGGGATGATGCCGTCGAAGGTCACGTCGCTGAACTCGAACGGGACACCGAGCTTGGTGCCCAGGGCCTGCCCGAGGTCGAAATCGAAACCGGTGATCTTGTTACTGGCGTCCTTGAACTCATTCGGGGCGTAGGAGGCGTCGCTGGCGACCTTGATGCCGCCCTTGTAGGCGCTGGGCAGCAACGCGGCCGCTCCCGAGGCGCTCGAGGAGCTTGTGCCGGCGGCGGAGCTCGTCCCGGCCGAGGAGGTGCCACTCGAGGAGCTGCCGCAGCCGGCGAGCGTGGCCAGCGACAGTGCGAGCAGTCCGGCCGCGGCGGTGCGTGCGCCAGAGCGCGGCGTGGGCCTGGGGATGGTAGGCACGCGGAACCTCCTGATCGGCGGGCGCAGGACGCCCGCAGTGCAAACTGCCGACGCGGCCAGGTGGCCGCGGAAACCGCATGGTGCCACGCGCCGCCCGTCAGCGATACGGCGAGCGTGTGGCAGGATCGGTGACCGGACAGTGCCCGGTCCGCGGGTGACCCCCCGCCGGTGCCGTCCCGGGCCGATCGGCCCCGGCCGCCACCCGTGTAGGAGGAATTCCATGACGTCCACCGTCCGCCCAGATCCGCCGGATGAGGGCGGCCCCGAGCAAGCGGTGTTCAAGCTGCATCGCGGCGGCAAGATCGAGGTGGTTTCCCGGGTGCCGTTACGCGATCGCGACGACCTGTCACTCGCCTACACGCCCGGCGTGGCGAAGGTGTGCCTGGCGATCGCCGCCGATCCGGCCACCGTCTACGACTACACCTGGAAGGCGCGGACGGTCGCGGTCGTCACCGACGGCTCGGCGGTGCTCGGCCTCGGCGACATCGGACCGGCGGCCTCCCTGCCCGTAATGGAAGGAAAGGCGCTGCTGTTCAAGCAGTTCGGTGGGGTAGACGCGGTGCCGATCGCCCTGGACTGCCGCTCGGTGGACGACATCGTCGAGACCATCGTTCGCCTCGCGCCGGCCTTCGGCGGCATCAACCTCGAAGACATCTCCGCTCCCCGCTGTTTCGACATCGAGCAGCAGTTGCAGGCCCGGATCGATATCCCCGTGTTCCATGACGATCAGCACGGCACCGCGATCGTCGTGCTGGCGGCGCTGCAGAACGCGGCCCGGCTCACCGGCCGTGAACTCGGCGACCTGCGTGCGGTGGTCAGTGGGGCCGGCGCGGCGGGACTCGCGGTGACCCGGATGCTGGTGGCCGCCGGGATCGGCGAAATCGCCGTGGCGGACTCCAAGGGACTGTTGGGCCCGGCTCGCACGGACTTGACCGGCCACAAGGCCCAGGTGGCGGCGATCACCAACGCCGATGGCCGGCAGGGATCGCTCGTCGATGCGCTCCAGGGTGCCGACGTTTTCCTCGGGCTGTCCGCCGGGAAGGTTCCGCGCGGCGCGGCGGCCACCATGGCGAAGAACAACTTCGTTTTCGCCATGGCGAACCCGGATCCCGAGATCGACCCGGACGAGGCGGCCCGTACCGCGGCCGTCGTGGCCACCGGCCGCAGCGACTATCCGAATCAGATCAACAACGTCCTGGCCTTTCCCGGTGTCTTCTCCGGGGCGCTGCGGGTCCGGGCGTCCCGGGTCACCGAAGGGATGAAGCTGGCCGCCGCCGACGCTCTCGCGGACGTGGTCGGCGCGGACCTCGCGCCCGACCTGGTGATTCCCTCGGTGTTCGATCAGCGGGTAGCCCCCGCCGTGGCGGACGCGGTCGCCCGCGCCGCCACCGAGGAGGGCGTGGCCCGGGCCGGGTCGTAGGGTCGCCACCATGCTTGCCGTCACCGCCACCAGCCAGTCCGCCACCGCCCCGCTGACGGGGTTGACGATTGGCGCGCACCCGGATCCCGCACCGCCGGAGGGCTGGACCACCGTTCGGCTGCGAGCGGCCGCGCTCAACCACCATGACCTGTGGTCGCTGCGCGGCGTCGGCTTGCCCGCCGACCGGCTCCCGATGGTCCTCGGCTGCGACGGCGCCGGCATCGACGAGGACGGCCGCGAAGTGATCGTGCATGCCGTCGTCGCGGACGCGCAGAAGTTCCCGGACGAGACCCTGGATCCCAAGCGGAACCTGCTGTCGGAACTGCACGACGGCACCCTGGCTGAACTGGTGTGCGTTCCGCGCCGGAATCTGGTGGCCAAGCCGGCCGCGCTGAGCTGGCCGGAGGCGGCTTGCCTGCCTACCGCCTGGCTGACCGCCTACCGGATGCTGTTCACGAAGGCGGCCCTGCCCGGGCCGGGCACAGTCCTCATCCAAGGAAGCGGAGGCGGCGTCGCCACCGCGGCGCTGCTGCTGGCCAAGGCCGCCGGGCACACGGTTTTCGTCACCTCCCGGGATGAGGCCAAACGCGAACGCGCGCTTGCGCTCGGCGCCGACGTTGCGGTGGCCGCGGGGGAGCGGTTGCCGCAGCGGGTGGACGCGGTCATCGAAACCGTGGGCGAAGCCACCTGGGCGCATTCGCTGAAGTCCCTGCGACCTGGCGGCACGCTGGTCGTCTGCGGGGCGACCAGCGGCGCTAACCCCCCGGCCGACCTGAACCGGGTGTTCTTCCTGCAGCTATCGGTCCTCGGCTCCACCATGGGCACGTTGGCCGAACTCAGCGACCTGGTGGCGTTCTGCGAGCGAACCGGGGTCCGCCCTCTCGTCGACAGCGTCCTGGGGTTGGACCAGGCCTACGACGCCTTCGCCCAGCTGGAGTCCGGGAACACCTTCGGCAAGATCGTGCTGACGGTCTGACCCAGTGCGGGTCGCGCTGGTCACCGGACCGGATCCGGGACATCTGATCCCGATGGCCGGTCTCGCGTCGCTGCTGCAGGCCGCCGGTCACGCGCCGATGGTGGTCACCGGCCGGCGTTGGCAACAGACCCTGGCGCGGTCGGACCTCGGCTTTACCGCCCTCCCGTTGCTGACCGCGATAGGTCCCGATGAGGACGCCGGGTATCGGCTCTCCGCACGGCCCGTCGCGATGGCCCCGCCGCTCGCAGCGGCGCTCCGCGGCTGGCAGCCGGAGGTGATCGTGTCCGACACCCTGACCCGGGCGGGGGCGCTGGCGGCCGGCATCCTCGGGTTGCCATGGGTGGAGCTGGTGCCGCACATGCTGGCAGACCCTTCCAGCGCGTTGCCGCCCTTCGGCACCGGGTGGTCGCCGCGGCCCGCGCGCGATGGGGTGCTGCGCCGGCTGTCGGCCCGGTCGCATCGCCGGGGCCTCGCCGACCGGGCGGCGGCGTGCGCGGCGGCCGGGCTGCAAGACCCAGCGCCCGCGCTGCGCCTGGTGGCGACGCTGCCGGCGCTCGAACCGCCCCGGCCGGACTGGCCCGCGGACGCGGTCGTCGTCGGGCCGATCGGGTTCGAACCGGCGACCGCACACCTGGCGCTGCCCGCAGGAGATGGGCCGTTAATCGTGGTGGTGGGGTCGAGCGCCTCGCAGGGCGGCGCTGACCTCCTCGGCCTTGCCATCGCCGCGCTGCGCGGGGTCCGGCTCGCCTCGCCCCGGTTCGCCCCCTACGGCGGCCCGCTTCCCGAGTGGGCCTGCGCCGGTCCCGGCCGGCTCGCCCCGCTGCTGGCGCGCGCGGCGCTTGTGATCGCCCCGGGCGGTCATGGCATGGTCACGACAGCACTGCGGGCCGGGGTGCCGCTGGTGCTGCTGCCCGGTCCCGGTGACCAGAAGGAGGTGGCCGCCCGAGTGGCCCGGTTGGGCGCGGCGGAACGGACCCGCCCCGGTGACCTGGCCCGAAGCGTCGCCCGGGTGCAGCGCGATCCCGGCTTTGCCGCCGCCGCGGCGCGGATCGGCGCGGGCGCGATCGGGCTGCCCGACCCGGTACGGCTGATCACCGAGATCGGTTCCCGCGGGGCTTGATCAGTCCTCGTCGTCCGTCCGGGCCAGGAAGGTGGCCAGCCGCTCGACGGGCACCTCGAACTGCGGGTTGAGGTCGACGAACTCGCGCAGGACGTCCGCCAGCCCGGCGAAGGTGATGCTCTCCTCCCCGCGCCGGTCGGTCAGCTCTTCCAGTCCCTTGTCGGTGGCGTACACGGGCCGGTCAGCTGTCGAGGGCTTCGGCGACGAGCGCCCGCTGCTCGGCTTCGCTGCGGCTGGGCGATCCGGTCGCCGGGCTGGCTGCGGCGCGGCGCGATACCCGGCGCAACCCGAGCCGGGCATGCAAGGCCAGGGCCACGTGCCCCCACGGCCCCTGATTCGCTGGCTCTTCCTGCACCCAGACGACGTCGGAGGCCTTCTCGAAGCCCTCGACTAGGGAGATGATCTGATCCTCCGGGGTGGGGTAGAGCTGCTCGACCCGCAGGATCGCGACATCGTCGCGTTCGGCCTTGTCCCGCGCGGCCGCCAGGTCGTAGTAGACCTTGCCGGTGCACAGCAGCACCCGACGGATCTGGGCCGGGTCGGTCACCGAGGCGTCGGGGATGACTTCCCGGAAGCCGCCGGCGGTGAGGTCCGCCGGGGCGCTCGCGGCCGCCTTCAGCCGCAGCATCGACTTCGGTGTGAAGACCACCAGCGGCCGGTGGGCCCCGCCCAGGACGTGCCGGCGAAGCAGGTGGAAGTAGGAGGCCGGCGTGCTGGGCATCGCCACGGTCATGTTCTCCTCGGCGCACATCACGAGGAAGCGTTCGACCCGGGCGGAGGAGTGGTCCGGGCCCTGGCCCTCGTAACCATGCGGGAGCAGCAGGACGACGCCGGAGCGCTGGCCCCACTTGGCCTCCGAGGAGGACAAGAACTCATCCACGATGGACTGGGCACCGTTGGCGAAGTCCCCGAACTGCGCTTCCCAGAGCACCAGCGCCTCGGGCCGGCCCAGCGCGTAGCCGTATTCGAAGCCCATCGCGGCGTACTCGGAAAGCAGCGAGTCATAGACGTGGAACGGGGCCGCCCCGGGCATCGCGCGCAGCGGGTTGTGCTCGGCGCCGGTGTTCTGGTCGATGACGACCGCGTGGCGCTGACCGAAGGTGCCGCGCCGGGAGTCCTGCCCGGCCAGCCGAATGGCGTGGCCCTCGAGCAGCAACGAGCCGAACGCGAAGGTCTCCGCCCCGGCCCAGTCGATGCCGCCGTCGGTGGCGGTCTTCGCGCGGGCGGCGAGCTGCTGGGCGAGCTTCTTGTGCAGGGTGAAGCCCTCCGGCATCTCCACCTGGGTGCGGGCGACCTGCTGCAGCAGCTCGGCCGACACGGCGGTGGGCACGTCGGTGGGCATCGGGGGCGGCAGGCACACCGTCATCGGTTCGGTGTCGAGGTCCGAGGCCGCGTCCCGGGTGGCCTTGAACACGTTCTCCAGCTGGGTGGAGTAGTCGCGCAGGACCTTGTCCGCGTCCTCCCGGGTGATGTCACCCCGGCCGATGAGGGCTTCGAGGTAGAGCTTGCGGACGCTGCGCTTGCCTTCGATGGTGCGGTACATCAGCGGCTGGGTGAAGCTCGGCTCATCGATCTCCTGGTGGCCGCGGCGGCGGTAGCAGACCAGGTCGATGACGACGTCGCGGCGGAAGCGCTGCCGGTAGGCGAAGGCGAGCCGGGCCACCCGGACGCAGGCTTCCGGGTCGTCCCCGTTGACGTGGAAGATCGGCGCCTGCACCATCCGCGCGACGTCGGTGCAGTAGACGCTGGAGCGGGCACTGCCCGGCGCGGTGGTGAAGCCCACCTGATTGTTCACGACCAGGTGAATGGTGCCCCCGGTGCGGTAACCCCGGAGCTGGCCCATCTGCAGGGTTTCGGCGACCACCCCTTGACCGGCGAACGCCGCATCGCCGTGCATGAGCAGGGGAAGCACGGTGAAGCCGGCCTCGCCCTTGTCGATGAGGTCCTGCTTGGCCCGGACCAGCCCCTCCAGCACCGGGTCGACAGCTTCCAGGTGGCTGGGGTTCGCGGTCATCGAGACGGTCACCTTCTTGCCGTCCCGGGCGGTGTAGGTGCCCGACGTCCCGAGGTGATACTTCACATCCCCCGAGCCGTAAACGCTGCCCGGGTCGATGTTGCCTTCGAACTCGCGGAAGATCTGCGCGTAGGACTTGCCCACAATGTTCGCCAGCACATTCAGCCGGCCGCGGTGCGGCATGCCGATGACGACCTCGTCGAGCCCGGCCCGCGCGGCCGCGGTGAGGATCTCGTCGAGCATCGGGATGGTGGACTCGGCGCCTTCCAACGAGAAACGCTTTTGACCGACGAACTTGGTCTGCAGGAAGGACTCGAACGCCTCGGCGGCGTTCAGCTGCTCCAGGACATGCAGCTGGCCGGCGTTATCGAGGTAGTCGTGCTTGTCTTCGACCTGCTGCTGGATCCACTCGCGTTGCTCGGGGTCCTGAATGTGCATGTACTCGACGCCCACCGTGCGGCAGTAGGCATCGCGGAGCACGCCCAACACATCACGCAGGGGCATGCTGCGCTTGTCCGCAAAACCGCCCACCGGGAAGGTCCGGTCGAGGTCCCACAGCGTGAGCCCGTGCTTGACGATGTCCAGGTCCGGGTGGCTCCGGGCCTGGAACTCCAGCGGGTCGGTGTCGGCCATCAGGTGCCCGCGCACCCGGTAGGCGTGAATCATCTCCGCCACCCGGGCCGCCGGCGCCAGTTCCCCCTCGACGCCGCCGCGACGGTCGGCGACCCAGCGCACCGGCTCGTAGGGGATGCGCAGGCTGGCGAAGACCTGGTCGTAGAAGCCGTCTTCCCCGAGCAGCAGTTGATGCATCCGGCGCAGGAACTCGCCGGACTGCGCACCTTGGATGACGCGGTGGTCGTAGGTGCTGGTCAAGGTGATGGTGCGGCTGATGCCGAGATCGGTCAGCGTCTCGGCGCTGGCTCCCTGGAACTCCGCCGGGTACTCCATCGCCCCGACGCCGATGATCGTGCCCTGGCCTTCCATCAGCCGCGGGATCGAGTGCACGGTGCCGATGCCGCCTGGGTTCGTGAGGCTGATCGTCGTCCCGCTGAAATCGTCCGCGGTGAGCTTGTTCTGGCGGGCCCGCCGCACGATGTCCTCGTAGGCCGACCAGAAGGTGGAGAAGTCCAGCGTGTCCGCGTTCCGGATGCAGGCGACGACCAGGCTCCGGCTTCCGTCCGGCTTCTGCAGGTCAATGGCCAGCCCGAGGTTCACGTGCGACGGGGTGACGACCGTCGGCTTGCCGCCCGCGAAGGCGTAGGAGTTGTTCATCACCGGCACGTCGCGCGCGGCCTGGACCAGCGCGTAACCGATCAGGTGTGTGAAGGACACCTTCCCGCCGCGACCCCGGGTCAGGTGGCGGTTGATCACCGTGCGGTTGTCGGCCAGCAGCTTGGCCGGGACCGCGCGCACGCTCGTCGCGGTGGGCACGTGCAGCGAGGACTCCATGTTCGCGACGGTGCGGGCCGCGGCGCCCCGAAGCGGGCTGCTGCCGGCGTCCTTGGCCGGTTCGGGCGCGGGCGGCTTTGGGGTCGGAGCCGGGGTGGGCGCCGCCACCGGCGCGGGGGACGGTGCGGGCGGGGGAGCGGCGGGAGCAACCGGAGCAGCGGGAGCGATGGTAGCGGCGGGTGGCCGCTCGACCGGTGCGGCGACGGCCCCGTTCGCCTGCGGCGCCTCGCGCCCGTTGCCGTTGGGGCGCACGTGGTCGACGAAGTATTCCTGCCAGACCTGGTCCACGGAGGTCGGATCGGCGAGGTAGAGCTGGTATTTCTCCTGTACCAGCCACTCGTTCATGCCAAAACCTGACGCGTCCGCCTGCGTGCTCACGGAGAGAATCGCCTCTTTGTGTTTGCCGATCGGATGTACGGCTAGCCTACGCGGCCGCGCATCCACCCGGGCGTCGGGCCACGCCGATCAGGCCCTTGATCCGCCCCGTGCTAGGAGGATTTGCCGGTATGGGAGGAACTGCCCGCCTCAACCTCGGTCAAGGCGACGGCCGGAGGGTGCTGGGCGAGGTGCGCCAAGGCCTGCTCCAGGTCCGTCATGAGCAGTTGCGCCGTATCACGGCTAAAGCCGTGCCGGATGAGCACCCGCTGGATCGTCAGGTCGTCCAGTTCGGGGGGCAGCGTGTAGGCCGGGACGAGCCAGCCGCGACGTCGTAACCGATCGGCGAGATCGTAAAGGTTCCATCCGGGATCGGTTCCCGGGCGCAACCGCCAGCTCACCGCGGCGATGCCGTGCCGTGGGTCGCCGTCGTGGATGAGCGTGAACAGGCCAAGTTTGGTGATGCCCTCGGCGATGAACCGGGCGGTGTCGTGCAGTTGACCTTGCACGCGGCCGTATCCCTCCCTGCCCAGCCGCAGGAATTCGTAGTACTGCGCGATCACCTGGGCGGCCGGCCGGGAGAAATTGAGGTTGAACGTCGGTGAATCGCCGCCGAGGTAGCTCACGTCGAAGACCAGATCCTTGGGCAGATCCGATCGTTGCCGCCACATGGCCCATCCGCAGCCGATGGGGGCCAGCCCGGTCTTGTGGCCCGAGGCATTGATGGACTTGACCCGCGGCAAGCGGAAGTCCCAGATGAGATCCGGCTGCAGGAAGGGCGCCAGAAAGCCGCCGCTGGCCGCGTCCACATGGATCGGGATGTCCAACCCCGTTCGCGCCTGCAGATCGTCCAGCGCGGCGCTGATCGCCGCGACGTTTTCAAACAGACCCGTGTACGTCTGCCCGAAGGTGACCACGACCGCGATGGTGTTGTGATCACACCGTTCGAGCACCTGCGCCGGAGTCATCAGGTATTGGCCGTCTGACATCGGGGCCTGGCGCTTTTCCACGTCGAAGTAGCGGGCGAACTTCTCCCAGCAGACCTGCACGGAACCGCAGATGAAGTTCGGGTTGTCCGTGGGTTCCCCGGCGGCGCGCCGTGCCGCCCGCCACCGCCATTTCGCGGCCAGACCGCCCAGGAGCGCCGCCTCACTCGACCCGGTGGTGGACGTACCAACGCCGTCGGCGTCCTCGGCGTGCCACAGGTCAGCGAGCATGTGAATACAACGGGCCTCGAGCTCCGCGGTCTGCGGATATTCGTCCTTGTCCACGATGTTCTTGTCCCAGCACCGGGCCAGCAGGTCCGCTACCTCAGGTTCGATCCAGGTCGTGCAGAACGTGGCGAGGTTCATCCGGGCGTTGCCGTCGAGCATCAATTCGTCTTCGACCAGCGCCAGCGCCTGCCGCGGGGGGATCTCGACCTCCGGAAACCGATGCTTGGGGACCGGAGCGCCCAGCACCCGGCTGGCGTACAGGTCCTGATCGGCGTCCGTGCTGAGATCATCGCGCCCGTGCAGTGCCATGGCGATCCTTTCGGTTG
Source organism: Mycobacteriales bacterium (assembly GCA_035999615.1). Taxonomy (GTDB): domain Bacteria; phylum Actinomycetota; class Actinomycetes; order Mycobacteriales; family CAJCIY01; genus DASYGP01. The sequence continues at coordinate 1,140 of DASYGP010000189.1, read as the reverse complement.
GGTGCGGGTCAGGCCGAATCCGCGAGGACCTCGCCGGCAGCGATCCACCCGGCGGCTCCGATGACCGAACCGGCCGGGTGAGCGCCGGCCGCCCCGGCAAACAGGCCAGCCAGCTCGGTCCGGCAAGGCACCCGGTCGATCGTGGCAACGCTGTTGTCTACGTGGAAGATGTGTCCGCTGGTGATGCCAAAGCGACTCTCGATGTCGGGGGGCGCCAGCGCCAGCTGATCGCGCACCTTCAGTCCGGGCGCCGCCGCGGCGACTCGGGCGAGCACCGCCTCGGTGACGTCGTCCCGGCGCTCAGCCCACCCTCCGGTGATCTGGTTGGGCACGGGTTGCACGAACACCCCGGTCGCGAGGCCGGCGCTGACGTAAACCTCGATGGGGAGGGCGGTAGGCAGCTCACCGGCCCGCGCGGCGGCGTAGGCGGCGAGCAGGCCAGCCACGTACGAGCCGTCGACGGCCTCGAGCAGGTGCACGGTCGTCCCCGGCCCGGGCAGCGCCACCCCGAAGTTGGGCGGCGCGTCCAGGGCAAGGTTGAGCTTGAAGGTCATCCCGGGGAGTGCCCGCCACGCGGACAGCCGGGCCGCCAGTTCGGGCAATGGCGCCAGGCTCGCGAGTCGGTGTGGGTCGACGGCGGCGATGACCGCTGTTGCCGGGGCCGTCCCGCCGTCGCTGAAGGCAACCCCGTCCACCCGGTTCCCGCTGGTCGTCACCGCGGCGACGGCCCGGTTCGTGACGATCTTGCCGCCGGCCGCCACAACCGTGTCTGCCAGCGCGGCGCTGACCGTGCCCATTCCGCCGTCGACAGCCATCCAGGTTCCGCTGGCGCCCGGCAGCCGGCACATGGAGTGGACCAGCAAGTTGTGGCCGGTGCCGGGCTCGTCCGGCGCCAGGGCCGAGCCCGGCATTCCATCGGTCGCGGCGTACATGGCTATCAGTTCGTCCGAGCGAAAGCCGTTGCTACGCAGGAAGTCCAGGGCGCTCCCGCGGACAAGGTCGAGATACGTCTGGCGCAGTGCGGGCCGCACGTAGCGCTCTGCGGTGTCCTCCAGGCAGAGGGCAGGGGCAAGCCACGACGGGCCGAGATCGTCGCGCAGGGCTGCGAGGAGCGTGCCCGTACGGGCGTCGGCGGCCGCG
>DASYGP010000064.1:0-1583 GCA_035999615.1 Mycobacteriales bacterium | reverse complement strand
CGTCTCAGCTGGCCGCGAGCCCGGCCACGGTCGCGGGCAGTCCCTGCCACGACCCGACCGGCGAGAGCGACCCGCCCGCGCCGACGGCCCAGCCGAACACGCGCCGGGAGTCGGCGTCGATCGCGTACAGGAACCGGCCGTCACCGCTTAGGTCCTCGTCGCGAAGACCCGTGTGCCCGTCCACCGCGAGCCCCGCCGCGGCCTCCTCCAGCGCGATGCTGCCGTCGTCGCCGATCGAATAGCGCGAAACGGCTCCGTCGCCGAAGTTGGTGGTGAACGCGTAGCGGCCGTCGCCGGTGACCACCGCCCAGCAGATCTCGCTGCGGCCGTTGCCGACCGAACGCGAGACGGGAGCCACGCCAGCATCGCTGATCCGGTAGGAGGAGGCGGCGGCCTTCCCGGCCTGAGCACCGAAAGCCTCGGTCACCACAAGCCCGCCGCCTTTGGTGAAGGCGAAACCGTACGGCGTCGGACCCGACGACGGCTGCACCAGCGGCTTGCCCAGCTGCCCCGCCTCGAGCACCGGATAGACAGCAATGGCGTTCGCGCCGCGCTGGGTCACGACGAGCCTGGCGCCATCGGGACTGAAACCGACCTGGGCCGGATCGGTGCCGGCTGCAAGCTCCCGCCTCGAGCCGGCCAGCGGCCGGACCTTCCAGCCGCCCAGCCGGAACCCGGCCAGGGACGGCCCGCCCGTGTTGAGCACGTAGACGAGCCCCCCGTGCTCGGCGGCGCTCTTCGGCGCGCGGCCGGTGGCGACTGTCTCCACCAAAGACAGCCCGCCCTGGCCGACGGCGAACACGCTCAGGTCGCCACTCGAGGTGTTCGTGACCAGCAGGTACCGCCCGCCGCGGGTCAGCACGACTGATCCCTGCGAGGTCAGGTGGGGCATGCCGTCACCGGCCCCGCCCGTCTCATAGGCGCCCGCGGGCGTCAGCGTTCCGTCGCCGGCCCGCCGGAAGGCCAGCAGCCGGTTGCGCTCGGGCTCATTGGTCTGCATGTAGACGAATCCCGCGCCCGGGCCGGCATCTTCGTTCTGCATCTGATTCCTCCAAAACGTCAGCGTCCCTGGTGTGAAGTCCGCCAGCGGCGCGATACGACAGCGCCGAGCCCGTTGACGGCGTGCTGGGCAGAGGCATCGAACTCATGGCCACGGCGAGGAGGCTGGCGAGGGAGCCGATGTTGCCTTCGGCGATGCGCTGGCCGTAGATGCGGATGGCCGGACCCGCGTGGCACCGGGGTTTGCCCCGTGCCTTGAGGTCCGGTACGGGGCGTCAGGCTGTGACCATGACCGGGCCGCAGCGGCCCGGCGCGCCGTCGCCGGGCCGGGCCAGTGCCAGGCGGGTCCGCGGCCTCGAAGTCATCGGCGGCCAGAGCATTCATCGTGTCGCCGCCGCCGCATTCGCAGCCGCCAGGCCAGCGATCTGGCCCGGCGGCGTGCCTCGGGCACCGACGGCCTCAGCCGGCTGCGCGGCAATGCGGGCGCCATGAGCACGGCCATGGATGAGAACCAGGCCGGCGGGCATGCGCTCCTCCGGTAGCCCCGGTAGCTGGCCGCCCTCAGCGGCTGAGTTCCGGTGCGT
>DASYGP010000081.1:0-13161 GCA_035999615.1 Mycobacteriales bacterium | reverse complement strand
CGTGCGGACCGCCTGGGCAGCGGCCGTCAACGAGGACTGGCCCTAGGCGCCTCGGCCATGTCCTCGGCGTTGAGCAATCGCCTGTTCCGGCCGTGAACGTTGGTCGTCCCAACGGTGACCGCCCTTTCACCGGAGGCAGCTGGCACGCCCGCGCTGGGGACGAAATCGGTCTCCGCCTACTCGTTCACAGGCCAGAGGCCGCTTGGCTGGTGGACGCTACTGGGATTGAACCAGTGACCTCCTCCGTGTCAGGGAGGCGCTCTCCCGCTGAGCTAAGCGTCCGGGTGCGGGTGTTGCTTGTGCGAGGTGGAGACGGGATTTGAACCCGTGTACACGGCTTTGCAGGCCGTTGCCTCGCCTCTCGGCCACTCCACCGTGAGCTGCCGTCCGGCAGTTCATGCTCCGAGCGGAAGACGGGATTCGAACCCGCGACCCTCACCTTGGCAAGGTGATGCTCTACCACTGAGCCACTTCCGCAGCGCCGGTCACCCGGCAGGGTAGGACTATAAGCCAGTCGTCACAGGCGCACCAAACTCGCGCGCGAAGCCCGCGTGTTACTCGGCCGCGCCGGTCCACAGCAACAGTGCGAGCTCGGCGTCCAGGTCCACGAACCGGCTCTCGTGGCCGGTGGGTACCGCCTGATAGGTGCGGCTGAGGAACTCCACCAGCTGCGCGAGCGGCACCTCGAAAAGGGCCGTACCGGACGGAGAGGACAACGAGAGGCACACCACCTGCGCCTGGGCGCCGTGGGCCGGCCACACCTGCACGTCTCCCTCGCCGACCCGCCGAGTGACCCCGTCGGTGAGTAGCTCGCGGGCGAAGGTCCATTCGACGACCTCGCCGGTTTGGGTGGATTCCGGGCCGGTGTAGAAGGCAACCCGGACCGCGTAGGGGTCCGCGCTGTCATAGCGGACGTCGGCCGCCACCGACAGGCTGCTGCCGCCGGGCACCATCAGGTAGAGCTCGAGTTCGGTGGAGACGGTCGAGGTGGGTCGGGCGCTCATCGCGGGGGGCCTTCCGGGGGCTGGGGGGGCGCATTCTGGCGGCCGGCGCGGCCCGGGGATTCTCGGTAGGCGCGACTGCCTCGTTCAACGCGCACGGCGCCCGTTGGTGACGCGGCAACCGGGGGGTGTTTCGTGGCCATGGGACAAACCCGTCAACAGTTACGGTCATCGAATGAACCGTCCTGAGCCGGCGCACGAACAACCGGCTATGAGGTCCGTCCTGAGTGCGCCGAGCGAGGCCGGCCAGCCGGCCGCCGAGGTCGGCCAGCAGCGAACGGCGCTGGAAGATGTGGCGCTGGTCCGGCTGGTGCACGAGGGGGACGCCCCGGCGCTGGAGGCCCTCTACCACCGGTACGGGCGGGCCTGCTTCTCGCTGGCCCGGCGCATTCTCACCGATGTCACGCTGGCGCAGGACGTTGTGCAGGAGGTCTTCCTCTCGCTGTGGAAGGACGCCGGCCGCTTCGATGTGAGCCGCGGCGGGTTCGCCACCTGGCTGCTGTCGATGACGCACCACAAGGCGGTGGACGTGGTGCGCCGCGAGGAGAACCTGCGCAAAAGACGCAATGCGGCCGATGCGGCCGAGGCCGTACGCGTTCCGCTCCCCGGCCCCGACGACGAGGCCTGGGCCACTCTGCGCCGGGAACGGGTCCGCGGGGCCTTGGCCGTGCTTCCGACCGCGCAGCGCGAAGCCCTCGGACTGGCCTATTACGGCGGCTACACCCAGCGCGAGATCGCGGGCCTGACCGATACCCCGCTGGGTACCGTGAAAACCCGAATGTTGGCCGGGATGCGCAAGATGCGCGAGGCGCTGGAAGGCGCCCTGGATGAGGACGAGAGGGATCAGCTGTGAGCGGCGGTAGGCACGACCACGAGCGGTATTCCGAACTCGTCGTCGGTCACGCCCTGGACGCGTTGGAGCCGGCCGATGAGCAGTTGCTCGCCGAGCACCTGCCGACGTGCGTCCCCTGCCGCCAGTTGCTGGCCGACATGTCGCACGTGGGATTGGCGTTGGCGTACGGGGTCGAGGACGCCGAGCCGCCGGCCAGTCTGCTCGAAGGTATCCGGGCCGGGGTCGCGGCGAATCCGCGGGCCACGCTTGTCAGCGAGGAATTGCTCATGCCCGTGCCGTCGGCCGCACCGGCTGCCGTCAGCCAGTTGGACACCGAACGACGCCGGCGCCGGCCGTGGATCTCGGGCCGCGTGGCCGTCATGGCGGCAGCCGCCGCGTCGGTGATCGCCCTCGGCGTCGTCGGCACCTTCGCGGTGCAGGCAACCTCCGGGCGCGACGCCGCTAACACCGCGCTGGTCCAGGAGCGTCAGGTCCTGTCTCACCTCGACCACGCCGGCGCCTACACGGTCACACTGGCCTCCGGCGGGGCCGCAACCGGCGCCGCCGTGGTCGACGGGAATGACCTGTGGCTGGTCACGCACGATCTCGCCCGTAACGATACGAAGTCCTCGATCTACGTCCTCTGGGCCGCCAACCACGCGGGGACGATGGTGGCGGTCAGCGGCTTCGACGTCACCGCCGGCAACGTGACAGTGGTGCACGCCAAGCTTCCGGCCGGGATCGGCCGGCCCAGCGTGTTCGGGGTCACCCATGAGATGGGCCGTACGCTGCCCGACGTCCCGGGCAACGCGGTCCTCGGGGTGCGCAGCTCGATCTAGTCGGCCGCGCTCGATCTCGTTGTCGGCGCCGAGCCGCGCCCGCGGGTGCGGTAGTGTCCGGACCCGCATCCGGGCGATTAGCTCAGCGGTAGAGCACTCGCTTCACACGCGAGGGGTCACTGGTTCGAACCCAGTATCGCCCACCCGGGACGCCCTCATTTTCGGGTATGTCCAGAGCGCGCACGATCCCCGTTTCTGCGCGAACTGCGCGGTTTGGTTAGCCCAGACGCCGAGCAGGATGAGCATTTCGAGGCATGGCGCACCCGCGGCAGGGTTGGCATGCTCGCCGTTGCGTGAGTCACCGGGGGGGTGGCAACGCCCGCGGTCCACGGGACCGGTGCCCAGCTGCAGGGCCCCGGTCCCGTGCCCGTAGTTTCGGCCCCGCACGCTGATCGCTTTGGATCTGCGCGACCCGCACCGTGCTGACCCCGAGCAGGTCCGCGACTTGCCGGGCTGACCAACCCGCGGCCTGCAGGGCAACGGCCGCCTCGTCCCGAATTCTTCGCGCTCTGTTCAGCGCGGCCGTGCCGCGGGCCAGGAATGCGCTGGCTTCGCGGGCCCGCTGCTCGGCATCGGGGAGCTTCGCGATCTCCTCGGGAGTCACGGAGCGTGACCATAGCGAACCCATTCGTGACCGGGTGCTGCGGGCGCCGTTCCCGCCGCACGCGGCTGCCTAGCGGGAACGGCGCGGCCCGACGGTACCGGCGCGGACCGCTTCCCGCTCAGTGACATCGCGGCCTTCTCGCGCCGCCCGCGACCGTTATCCCTGCGGCGCCGTTCGGCGGCGTCGCTAGCATCGCCGCCATGGCACAGCCCGCTGAGATCCACCTGACCGTCGACCGCGAACCGCACGTGGTGGCGGCGGGAACCACGGCGGGCGCGGCCTTCGCCGCCGCCGGGATCAAGGGCGCGGTTGCCGCCCGGGTGAACGACGCAGTCCAGCTATCGGACCTCGCCCATGTCGTGAGCGAGGGCGAGCAGCTCGAATCCATCGCGCTGGCCTCCGACGAGGGGCGTGCGGTGCTCCGGCACTCCTGCGCCCATGTGCTGGCGCAGGCGGTGCAGGATCTGTTCCCCGGCACCGAGCTGGGCATCGGGCCGCCGATCAAGGACGGCTTCTACTACGACTTCGCCCCGGCCCGGCCGTTCGTCCCGGAGGACCTCGCGGCGCTGGAAAAACGCATGAACGACATCATCCGGCAGCGCCAGCACTTCGCCCGCCGCGTGGTCAGCGAGCAGCAGGCCCGCACCGAGCTGGCGCAGGAGCCGTTCAAGCTCGAACTGCTCGACCTGGAGGGCGGCCCGGGAAGCGGCAGTGTCGAGGGGGCCAGTGCCGAAATAGGCGGCCCCGAAATCACGATGTACGACAACCTGGTGGCCGGCGAGCGGGTCTGGACCGACCTGTGCCGCGGTCCGCATCTACCCACCACCCGCGACATCCCGGCATTCACCTTGATGCGGAGTGCCGCTGCGTACTGGCGCGGCGATGAGAAAAACGTGCAGCTGCAGCGGATCTACGGGACCGCCTGGGAAAACCGCGATGCCCTGAAGGCCCACCTGGCGCTGCTGGCCGAGGCCGAACGCCGAGATCACCGCCGGTTGGGGGCCGAGCTGGACCTGTTCTCCTTCCCCGACGAAATCGGCTCAGGCTTAGCGGTTTTCCATCCCAAGGGCGGCACCATCCGGCGGGTGATGGAGGACTACTCCCGGCAGCAGCACGAACGCGCCGGCTACAGCTTCGTCAACACCCCGCACATCACCAAGGGCACCCTGTTCGAGACATCCGGGCATCTGCAGTGGTTCGCCGACAGCATCTTCCCGCCGATGCAGATGGAGGGCGCCGCCTATTACCTGAAGCCGATGAACTGCCCGTTCCACAATCTGATCTTCCGGTCCCGCGGGCGTTCCTACCGGGAGTTGCCGCTGCGCCTGTTCGAGTTCGGAACCGTCTATCGCTACGAGAAATCCGGCGTCGTGCACGGTTTGACGCGCGTGCGCGGCATGACCCAGGACGACGCGCACATCTACTGCACCCGGGAGCAGATGGCGGCGGAGCTATCCAGCTTGCTGTCGTTCGTGCTGAACCTGCTACGCGATTTTGGCCTCACCGATTTCTACCTGGAGCTCTCGACACGGGACGACACCAAGGAGAAGTTCGTCGGCTCCCCGGCGGATTGGGCCGAGGCCACCGCGGCCCTGGAGACCGCCGCCGCCAGCTCCGGCCTGGAATTGGTGCCCGATCCGGGTGGGGCAGCGTTTTACGGGCCGAAGATCTCGGTGCAGGCCCGGGATGCGATCGGCCGCACCTGGCAGATGTCCACCATCCAGGTGGATTTTCAGATGCCGCACCTGTTCGAGTTGGAATACGCGGCCGCCGATGGCAGCCGTCAGCAACCGGTGATGCTGCACCGCGCCTTGTTCGGTTCCATTGAGCGGTTCTTCGGTGTGCTGCTCGAGCATTACGCCGGCGCCTTCCCGGCCTGGCTGGCACCGGTGCAGGTGATCTGCATCCCCATCGCCGATGAGCATGTGCCCTACCTGCAGGACGTCGCCGATCGGCTGCGGGCGCAGGGGATCCGGGTGGAGGTCGACGCCGCCGATGACCGGATGCAAAAAAAGATCCGCACCGCCCAGCGGCAAAAAGTCCCCTACATGCTGCTGGCCGGGGACACCGACATCGCGGCGGGTGCGGTCAGCTTCCGATTGCGCGACGGCACCCAGGACAACGGGGTGCCGGTGCAGGAAGCCATCGATCGGATCGCCGCGGCCGTCCGTGACCGTGTCTGATCCGTTCCCGGCCGGACCGGCGACCGAGGTTCAGCAGGGGGTGGGCGACCCGGACGGTTTCGCCCGGCTGTGGACCCCGCACCGCATGGCCTACATCGAAAAGGGCAGCTCCGGCCAGCGCGAGCGCGACGATTGCCCGTTTTGTCGGCTGCCGGACCTGCCCGACGCGCAGAGCCTGATCGTCGCGCGCGGCACCGTGTGCTTCGCGGTGCTCAACCTCTACCCGTACAACCCGGGCCACCTGCTGATCGTCCCGTACCGGCACATCGCGGACTACACCGATCTCACCGACGCCGAATCCCTGGAGTTCGCCGGCTTGACCCGCCAGGCCCTGCGGGCGTTGCGCACGGCCAGCCGGCCCGGCGGCTTCAACGTCGGGATGAACCTGGGGGCGATGGCGGGCGCCGGCATCGCCGAGCATCTGCACCAGCATGTGGTCCCCCGGTGGGGCGGCGACATGAACTTCATGCCGGTGGTCGGCCACACCCGCGTCCTGGCCCAGCTGCTCACCGAGACCCGTCAGCGGGTCGCGGATGCCTGGCCGGTGGATGATGCGTAACACAGCCATAACTGAGCGTAACGATCTTGGCGTCTATTAGCCCGAATGCCGGGAAAGATGGCCCCTACGGGGCATGGTGCGAGCCTTCCAGTTCCCGCAGTCTGTGAATGCGCGACTCGCCGTGGGGGAGGGTCGCTCACGGTCCACGGGGCCGGTGTCACGCTGCAGACACCGGTCCCGTGCCCATGTCCGGGGGCGATCGACTCCCGGATACCAGCGTCGGACCGTGACGCAGAAACCCCTTACCGGGCAGGCACTTTCGCGGCGAGGGCAAGCGGCATCGGCTCGTAACCGACATGCTCGCGCCGGAAGCTGCCGGTGCCGTGCGACAGCGAACGCAGGTCGATGGCATAGCGCAGCAGTTCGGTATCCGGCACATCCGCGGCCACCTCAGTCCAGCCACTGAGCTCCCCGGGGGCGGTGCCCTGGACCCGGCCGCGACGGCCGGCGAGATCGCCGAGCACCGCGCCGACGTAGTCGTCCGGGACGAGGGCTACCACCGACGAGTAGGGCTCGAGCAATCCCATCCGGTCGGTCGCGGCGTCCTGCAACGCGAGCGCCCCGGCGATCTGGAAGGCCTGATCCGAAGAGTCGACCGGGTGAGTCTTGCCATCAACAAGGGCCACCTCGACGTCGACGACCGGGTAACCGGCCAGTAGGCCCTTGTCCAGCTGCGCGCGGACGCCCTTCTCCACGCTTGCGATGAACGCGTGCGGGACCGCCCCCCCGACGATCTTGTCGACGAACCGAAACCCCTCGCCGGCACCGAGCGCGGTCACCTCCACATCGCAGACCGCGTACTGCCCGTGGCCGCCGGACTGCTTGACGTGACGCCCGTGGCCGCGGCCGGGGGCGATGAACGTCTCCCGCATCGGCACCCGCATCGGAACGGTTCGGACCGTGACGTGATGACGCGCCGCCAGCCGGTGCAGCAGCACCTCGACGTGCGCCTCGCCGAGGGTCCACAGCACGGTCTGGTGGGTTTCGCTCACGCGTTCCAGCCGGACGGTGGGGTCCTCGGCGGTGACCCGGGCCAGGGCCTGGCCGAGCTTGTCCTCATCGGCGCGGCTCGCCGCCTCGTCCGCCACCGGAAGCAGCGGTGGCGGCAGCACCCACGGTTCGATCAACAGCGGGGTCGCCGGATCGCTGAGCGTGTCGCCGGTCTCGGCCCGGGCCAGCCGGGCGACCGCGCAGATGTCCCCGGCCGGGCAGGACTCCCGTGGGCGCAGGGTCGCCCCGAGCGGTGCGGCCAGGTGACCGGCGCGCTCGTCCACGTCGTGGGTGTGCTCCGGCGCGTCCGGCCGGTCCGCCGGCCCGTGCCCGCAGACGTGCAGCAGGGTGTCCGGCCGCAGCGTGCCGGAGAACACCCGGACCAGGGAGATCCGCCCGACGTAGGGGTCGGTGGCGGTCTTCACCACCTCGGCGACCAGCGGCCCGGCCGGGTCGGCGGTCAGCGGGGGAGCCGGGTCCCCGGTCGGGGTGGTGACCGCCGGCAGTTGATGCTCGGCCGGCCGCGGGAACGCGCTGACCAGCACCTCCAGGATCTCCCCGGCGCCCAGCCCGGTCAGCCCGCTGGCGCCGAGGACCGGGAACAGGGTGGCCCGCGCCACCGCCGTCTCCAGGTCATCGATCAGCACCTTCAGCTCGATCTGCTCGCCGGCCAGGTACCGCTCGAGCAGCGTTTCGTCCTCACTTTCGGCAATCACCTGCTCGATCAACGCCGCCCGCGCGTCGGCGATCAACGGCAGGTGCTCGGGCTCGGCCGGGCGCTGCTCGCGCTCCTCGCCGGAATAGTCATAGACCTGCTCGGAGAGCAACCCGATCAGGCCGCCCACCCCAGCCTCCTCGGGGTCGGCGACGGCGGCCGGCTGGTCGGTGGCGCCGAACGGGCGGATCTCGAACACGCCGTTGCCGGCGTCGGTCGGGTCATGATGCAGCGGCAGGTACAGCGCAACCACCCCCTCACCGAAAGCCTGCTGGCAGACGGCCACCGTGCCCTCGAAGTCGGCGCGGGCCTGATCCAGCCGGGTCACGACCACCGCCCGCGGCATCTGCACCGCCGCGCACTCCTCCCACAGCAGCCGGGTGCCGGCGTCCACCCCGGCGACCGCGCTGACAACGAACAGCGCCGCGTCCGCGGCCCGTAGCCCGGCCCGCAGGTCCCCGACGAAATCCGCGTAGCCGGGAGCGTCCAGCAGGTTGACCTTCACCCCGTCGTGCACCAGTGACGCGAGCGCCAACCCGACGGAACGTTGCTGGCGATGCTCGATTTCCTCGTGATCGGTGACCGTCGTGCCCTCTTCCACCCGGCCGGGCCGGGGAATCGCGCCGGCGTGGGCGAGCAGGGCCTCGACCAGGGTGGTCTTGCCTGCCCCGGAATGACCGATCAGAACGACGTTGCGAACCTCGAGCGGTTCGTCCATGCGCGGGCCTCCGGCGTTGTGATCCAACTGCTGTCCGGCGACTCTGCTCCGCCGACGGCCGCTGGACAAGGCGGCAGCACGCGCCGTGGCCGGCGGCATCTTTGCGACCGCGCCGCGGCCGGTAGCATTCTGTCGGGCGCGCTGCGGCCGGTAGCATCATCGTGTGCTGAATCTGCACGTGCGCGCGCCGATCGCCCGCCTGCTCGCCCCGCTGGTCACCCGGCTGGCGCGGGCCGGGGTCTCGCCGGACGTCGTCACCGTGGTCGGCACCCTGGGCGTGAGCAGCGGCGCCCTGGTTTTTTATACCCGCGGCAAATTTTTCGTCGGCACGCTGGTGATCACCCTGTTCGTGTTCGCCGACCTGTTCGACGGCCAGATCGCCCGGGCGCGCGGCACCAGCAGCGCGTGGGGCGCCTTTTTGGATTCGGCGCTGGACCGGGTGGCGGACTGCGCGATCTTCGGTGCGTTCGTGATCTGGTACGCCGGGCAGGGGCATTCCCTGCCGCTGACCGGAGCCGCGCTCGGCGCGCTGGTCGGCGGAACGATCACCTCATATGTGAAGGCCCGGGCCGAATCCCTCGGCCTGTCGGCGAATGTTGGGTTCGCCGAACGCGCCGAACGGCTGATCATTGTGCTGGCCAGCGCGGGTCTGTACGGGCTGGGGGTGCCCTACCTGCTGCCGGCGGCGCTGTGGTTCCTGGCCGGGGCGACGGTGCTGACCGCCGGCCAACGACTGATCGAGGTACGCCGCCAGGCGGTGGCGCACCGGGCCCCGTCGCATGTCGTCCCGGCGGGCCGGTGACCCTGCGCAGCTGGGGCACCGGTGCGGCGTATGCGGCCGGTTGGGCGGCGGTGCAGCGGCTGCCCGAGCGCAGCGCGCAGCGGCTGTTCACCGCCGGCGCGGATCTGGCGGGCCGCCGCCCGGGCAAGGGGATCATCCGGTTGCGGGCCAACCTGGCGCGGGTCGTGGCGGCGACCCCGGCGCTGGCCGGAACCGACCTGGACGAGCTGACCCGGGCCGCGGTCCGGTCCTATGCCCGGTACTGGCAGGAGGTGTTCCGGCTGCCGGTGACACCCACCGAGCGGATCGTGCGGGACATGCACATGGCCGACGATGCCCGGCTGCGCGCCGCGTACGCCGCCGGCCGGGGGGTGATCCTCGCGCTGCCGCACACCGGAAACTGGGACCACGCCGGTGCCTGGCTGGTCGCCACCGGCATCCCGTTCACGACGGTGGCCGAGCGGCTGGAACCGGCCAGCCTGTTCGACCGGTTCGTCGCGTTCCGCGAGGGGCTGGGCATGGAGGTGCTGCCACTGACCGGAGGTGAGCTGCCCCCTTTCGAAGTGCTGGCCAGCCGGCTGCGCGCCGGCGGCATGCTGTGCCTCCTCGCCGACCGGGACCTGACCACCGGCGGCGTACCGGTCCAGTTCTTCGGCGCCACCGCGACGATGCCGGCCGGCCCCGCATTGCTCGCGGTCCGCACCGGCGCGGCGCTGCTGCCGGTCACCTTGCAGTTCGATGATCCGTCCCCATGGTGCGGCCAGGTGCACCCGCAGGTGCTCGACCCGGGAACCGGCCGGTTGGCCGAACGGGTCACTGCCATGACCCAATCGATGGCCGACGCGTTCGCGGCCGGGATCGCGGCGCACCCCGCCGACTGGCACATGCTGGCCCGGCTGTGGCAGGAGGATTTGGACCCGGCCCGGCGGGCGCGGCGCGGGCAGCCGGTGGCGGTTCCGCAATGAGGATCGGCTTGGTCTGCCCGTATGTCTGGGATCTGCCTGGCGGGGTGCAGGCGCACGTGCGGGATCTCGCCGAGACCCTGCTCGGGCTGGGCCACGAGGTCAGCGTGCTGACGCCGGTGGGCGACGACGCCGCGCTGCCCGACTACTGCGTGGACGCGGGCCGGCCCGTACCCGTGCCATACAACGGGTCGGTCGCCCGGCTGCTGCTCGGTCCGGTCAGCGCCGGCCGAACCCGCCGCTGGCTGCGGCAGGGCGGCTTCGACCTGATCCACGTGCATGAGCCGGTGGCCCCCAGTGTCGCCTTGCTGGCCTGTTATTTCGCCGACGGGCCGGTCGTGGCGACCTTCCACACCGCGAACCCGCGCTCCCGGGCGATGACCACCTTCGAACCGTTCTTCGTGCCGGCGCTGGAGAAGGTGCGCGGCCGGATCGCGGTCAGCGAGGCGGCCCGGCGTACCACCGTCGAGCACCTCGGCGGGGACGCGGTGCTGATTCCCAACGGGGTCGCGGTCGCCCGCTACGCCCGCGCGATGCCGTTCCCCGGGCATCCCGACGGCCGGACCCTGGTCTTCCTCGGCCGGGCGGACGAACCGCGCAAGGGCCTCGCGGTGCTGCTCGAGGCGATGAGCCTGCTCCCGCCGGACGTGCGGCTGCTCGTCGCCGGGCCCGGGGAGGTGAGCCTCCCGCCTTCGTTGAGCGCTCGGGTTGAGCTGCTCGGTCGGGTCAGCGAACAGGACAAGGCTGCGCTGCTGCGCTCCGCCGACATCTATGTCGCGCCCAACACCGGCGGCGAATCGTTCGGCATCGTGCTGCTCGAGGCGATGGCGGCGGGCGCCCCGGTGATCGCGAGCGATCTGGATGCCTTCCGCCGGGTGTTGGCCGGCGGCCACGCGGGGGTGCTGTTCCCGACCGGGGACGCCCCGGCGCTGGCCGCGGCCGCGGCCGCGTTGCTGAGCGACCCGAGCCGCCGCGGTGCGCTGCAGGCGCGCGGACGCCAGGAGGTGCAACGGTACGACTGGACGACCGTCGGCGCCGCCATCGTCCAGGTCTACGAGACGGTGCTGGAGGGCGCGGCGCTGACCGCACCCGGCGGCCGGTGACCCGGCGGCCGATCACGCGCGGCCGGTAACGGCCCGCTCATCCGGCCGGCCGGTGACAGGGCTCACCGGTCAGTGACAGGCTGGCCCCAATGTCCACCCTGATCGTGCTGCTCGCCGCCGTGGCGGTGGCGGTCATCGCCGCGTACTTGGCGTGGCTGGCGGGCCGGCATGAGCGGTTGGCGGCCCGCGCCGACGCGGGCTGGGCGGCCCTGGACGCCCAACTGGTCCGCCGGGCCGCGCCGGCGCGTCTGCTGGCGGCGCAACGCGCCAACGCCCAGGTCGCGGCCTGCGCCGAGCGCGCGCTCAGCGCCCACGCCGATCGCGAGGAAGCCGAGAACGCGCTGGGCCGCGCCCTTCGGCAGGCGGGATTCGACCGCCTGCCGCCAGATCAGCCGGCGAGCACCGGCACGCTGGGCGCGGCCGTCACCGACCTGCACGCGGCCGCCGCCCGGGTCCGGCTGTCCCGGCAGTTCTTCAACGATGCGGTGCGGGACCTGCGGGCGCTGCGGCGCCGGCCGGCGGCCCGGCTGCTCCGGCTCGGGCACGGCGACGACACGGGGCCGACCCGTACCTACTTCGAAATCGACGACACCGTCTTTCTCGACCAGCCGGCGCAGCCGGTCCAGCCGGAACCCCCGGCCCAACCGGAGCAGCCGGAGCAGCCGGAGCAGCCGGATGTGGCGGGTCGGCCGGACGCGGCCGACCGGCCGGACCTGGCGCGGACGCCCGCAGGTCAGCTCGATCCCCGGGCCGGATTGGATCCGGCCCGACTCGGCGGGGCCAGCCGGGCGGGCAGCTAACCTCGCCCGGTGCCCTCCCGCCGCGCCATGCCGGCAGGGGCGGCACCTTCCACCGGCCGGTTGCTCGCTCTTCTCACCGCCCTGGCGCTGGTCCCGGTGCTGGCCCTGACCGCGTGCGGCGCCCCGCACCACACCGCCAGGAGCGCCACCACCACGGCCGCCGCCCGACCCAAGCCTGCGAGTACCAGCCCGGCGCGCACCCCCTCGGCGGCCCGGCTCCCGCCGACCGACCCGTTGACGGGGCGCCCCGGCCAACCCCGCCCGGTGGTCGCGGTGAAGGTGGACAACGTCTATGTCGGCAGCCGCGACGGGCTCAACCAGGCCGACGTGGTCTACGTCGAGGAGGTCGAGGGCGGTCTGACCCGGCTGCTGGCCGTGTTCTCTAGTCAGACCCCGGCCCGGGTGGGACCGGTGCGCAGCGCCCGGGAAAGCGATCTGCAGCTGCTCGCCGAGTACGGCAAGGTCGCGCTGGCGTTCTCCGGCGCGAACACCGGGGTGCTCGCCAGCGTGGCCAAGGCCAACGTCCGGGACGATTCGTTCGACAAGACGCCCGGCTTTTACCAGTTGGACCGCACCCGTCCCTCGCCCTACCAGTTCCTCGTCGATGTCGGGCAGCTCGTCCGCCAGGCCCCGGGGGTCGTGGCGCGCGACGTGGGCTTCCGGTTCGGGGCGGCCCCCGTCACGGTTCGGCCCGCTCCGGCCGTCCGTTCCGCAACCGTGCATTACCCCGGCAGCAGCATCAGCGTGCACGCCGCGGGCGCCGGGTGGCAGATCTTCCGCGACGGCGCGGCCCTGACCCTTCGCGAGGGCGGGGTGGCCAGCGCCGACAACGTCCTGATCCAGTATGTCCAGCTCGCCGGCACCAAATATGTCGATCACAACGGCAACGGCACCCCCGTCACGGTCACCGTCGGGACCGGCAAGGCGGTGCTGCTCCGAGCCGGGCACCTGTACAACGGCACCTGGACCCGTCGGGCGGCGAGCCTCCCCACCACGTGGACGGCTGCCGGCGGCGGTCCGCTCCGGCTGGCGGCCGGACGTACCTGGGTATTGCTGGTACCCACCGGCGTGCCG
>DASYGP010000078.1:0-4924 GCA_035999615.1 Mycobacteriales bacterium | reverse complement strand
CCTGGTCGTCCCGGCTCCGGCTGCCCGATGTGCTGCTGGCCCTCATCGCGGCCGCCGGAGTACTGCTGGTGCATGACCTGGGCTACCTGTTGCAGCATCCGTATTGGCTCGACGAGGCGTGGGTCGTCGACTCCACCCGGGTGCGGCTGTCCGACCTGTCGCAAACCAGTTCGGTCACGCCGGTGGGGTTCAGCTTGCTGCTCCGCCTGGTGGTGTTCGGTGGTGAGCAGCGACAGCGGCTGATTCCGCTGGCGTTTGCCGGGCTGACCGTCGCGCTGGCCTATCTCTGCGGCCGGCAGTTCGGGCTGCGTCGTGGCGTGTCGCTGCTGCTGCTCGGCGTGACCGGGCTGTTCGTCCCGGCCATGCTGGTACGCGCGGACCTGAAGCAGTACACGGCCGAGGCCTGCTGGACCGTGCTCGTGCTACTGCTGCTACTGCGGTTGGAGTCGGTCTGGAGCCGGCGACGGCTCGCGCTGCTGGCCGCGGTCATCGGCGTGGGGCCCCTGTTCGCGAACGCTGACCTGTTCGTCGGTAGCGCGGCGCTGCTCGCCCTCGCGGTGCTGGCGCTGGCGGAGCGTCAATGGTCCCGGCTGCGTGACATCGTGATCGCCGCGGGCGCTGCCGGCGTCGTGGTGGCCGCCATCCTGGCCGCCTTCGTCCTGCCCAAACAGAACGCGGCGCTGCGGCACTACTGGGACGCCTTTTACCTCCCGCGAAACCCTTCGGCGGCAGCACATTTCCTGTACCACCGGCTGCAGGCGATGGCCCCGACGACCGGGTTGCACTCGGTGCTTTTGGTGTTCCTGGGTTGCGCGCTGGGCACCGGGGTGTTGGTGTGGCGCCGTCGCCGGGCCACCGCGCTGGTGCTGCCGCTGGCCTTCGCCGAGTTGGTGCTGGCCAGTGCGCTGCACGTGTATCCGTTGCTGGACCTGCGTACCTCGACCTGGCTGTCGGTGCTCGCCGTGGTGGTGACCGGGCTCGGGGTGGCGCAGCTGTGCGCAGGGCTCGGCCGCCGGCACCGGGCCGTGCCGATTATCCTGGCCGGCGTCGCCAGTGCCGGTTTCGCTTTGACCAATACCACCGGTGTACGGGCGCATCCGCTCCCCCCCGAAGATGTCCGCGCGCAGGCGCACTACGTGGCAGACCATCAGCGGCCGGCCGACGTGGTGATCGTTGACCTGTCCGCCAATTGGGGCTACGCCTACTACCGGGGGATCGACCCGCTGTCGATCGTGGACAGCGGGCCGGCCTCGGCGACGGGATTCTTCATTCGCTACACCGACCCGCAGGTCGTGGCGATGCATAGCCGGACCCAGGCCAGCCCCGCCGCGGCGCTGCGTACGGCCCGAAGCCGGCTGGGGCCGGGGGGCCGGATCTTCGTGGTGCGCAGCCACCTGGCTCCGGCCGAGTCGGCCGGTTGGCAACAGGCGCTGGCCGGGCAGCCGGTCACCACGCTCAACGTCGGCCCGGAACCGCTGCTCGTGGTACCCGGCGCTACCCCATGATCCCGGCGATCGGGAGTGAAGGAGATCCGGTGAATCCCGTTGAGGGTGATTCGTCGCTGCAGACCGATGTCCTTGAGGACCTCGTCGAGGCTTATCGATATCGGGGCTGGCTGGTCCGCCTCGCCCTCCCCTACTTGGGTGACGACCCGCTGGAGGTGGGCAGCGGCCTCGGGCACTACGCCGAGGACTGGGCCAACGCCGGCATCCCCAAGCTGACCGCGACCGAGGCCGACCCGGCCCGGCTTGCCATGTTGCGCGAGCGGTTTGCCCGGCATGACGCCGTCCAGGTCGAGGAACTGGCCGTCCCGATCACCCGGGTTGCGGACCATTCCGCGGTGGTGGCGTACAACGTGCTCGAGCACATCCCGGAAGACGTCGAGGCGTTGCGCGCCTTCGCTGGTCTGCTTCGCCCAGGGGGCGCCGTCGTACTGATCGTGCCGGCGTTTCCCAGTGCGATGAGCGCCTTCGACCGCGCGATCGGACACCAGCGGCGCTACCGCAAACACTCACTGCGGCAGGCGTTGGAGGCGGCCGGCCTGCGCGTCGAGGTCCTGCATTATGTCAATGCCGTCGGCCTGCTCGGATGGTACGTAGCCGTGAAGGCGTTGCGCGGCCAGCCGCACGCGGGTGCGCTGCTGACCGCCTACGACCGGGGGGTGGTTCCGGTCATGCAGCCGATCGAGGCCCGCTGGCAGCCG
Source organism: Mycobacteriales bacterium (assembly GCA_035999615.1). GTDB lineage: Bacteria > Actinomycetota > Actinomycetes > Mycobacteriales > CAJCIY01 > DASYGP01. The sequence goes on along the minus strand of DASYGP010000078.1, from coordinate 2,721 downwards.
CCGTTCGGGCAATCGCTGTTCGCGGTGGCCCGCCGCCCGTAATGCCAGCAGCCGGGCTGCCAGCAGCTGGACTCAGCGCGGGCCGCCGGCGCGGATCTTCCCGAGAATCCACAGCGCCTCGACGCCGTCCTTCCAGGTGAGCTTCTTGCCTTCCTCGCGGGACCGGGCCCGGTAGCTGATCGGCACCTCGTAGGGGCGGATGCCCCGGGCCAGCAGCTTCGCGGTCAGCTCGGCTTCCATGCCAAACCCGGCAGAGGTGATCTCCAGCTGCCGGTAGAGGTCGGTCGGCAGCAGCTTGAAGCAGGTCTCCAGGTCGCTGATGTAGGCGTTGAACAGCACGTTGGCGGCGAGCGTCACCGCCTTGTTTCCCATGACATACCAGAAGCTGAAGGCGGTGTGGCTGCCGAAGGTGCGGGTGCCGTAAACAACTTGCGCCTCGCCGGCGAGCACCGGTGTCAGCAGGTCCGGAATCTCCTCGGGGGCGTATTCCAGATCGGCATCACACATGATCATGTAGTCGCCGGTCGCGGCCGCCGCGGCCGTCCGGATGGCCACGCCCTTGCCGGCATTGCGCGAGTGCGGGCGCAAGCTGATCCGCGGATCATCCTGCCCAGCAAGGATTTTCGAGGTGTCATCGGTACTGCCGTCATCAACAATGACCAGCTCCATGTCCACCGGATAGGCCACCTTGAGCACCCGGTCGAGCACGGCCTGCAGGGTCGCCTGTTCGTTGAACACCGGCATCAGGATGGACAGTTTCATGGGGGGTCAACCTAGCCGACCAGATCGGGGTGGGCACGGAACCAGGCGATCGTCAGCTCCAGCCCCTCCCGCAGCGTGATCTTGGGTTCCCAGCCGAGCTGGTCGCGGGCCGCGGTGATGTCCGGCTGACGCACGGTCGGGTCATCGACCGGGCGGGGGATGAAGCCGATCGGTGAGCTGCTGCCGGCCAGGTCCCGAATCAGTTCGGCGAGCGCGAGGATGGAGAGCTCGGCCGGATTGCCGATGTTCATCGGCCCGGGCAGCCCGGAGTCGGCGAGCGCCAAGATGCCGGTGATCAGGTCATCGACGTAGCAGATGGATCGGGTCTGGCTCCCGTCGCCGGCGACGGTGAGCTGCTCACCGCGCAGCGCCTGGGTGATGAACGCCGGAATGGCGCGGCCGTCGTGCGGCCGCATGCCCGGTCCGAAGGTGTTGAAGATGCGCACGATCGCGGTGTCCACGCCGTGGGTGTTGCGGTAGGCCATCGTGAGCGCCTCGCCGAAGCGCTTGGCTTCGTCGTAGACGCCGCGCGGACCGATCGGATTGACGTGACCCCAGTAGCTTTCCGGCTGGGGGTGTACCTGCGGATCCCCGTACACCTCGGAGGTGGAGGCAATCAGGATCCGGGCGCCCTTTTCCTTCGCCAGCCCCAGCGCGTGCAACGTGCCGATGCTGCCGACCTTCAACGTTTCGATCGGCAGCTCCAAATAGTCGATGGGAGAGGCCGGAGACGCGAAGTGCAACACCAGGTCCACCGGTCCCGGCACGTGGACGAAGTCGGTCACATCACAGCGCAGCAGCCGGAAGGATGGCTGGCCGGCCAGGTGCTCGACGTTCGCCGGCGAACCGGTGACAAAGTTGTCCAGACACAGAACCTCATCGCCACGGCGTAACAATTCCTCGCACAGGTGGGCGCCGAGAAAGCCGGCGCCGCCGGTGACCACAACTCGTCTACTCACTCGGCGGAGCGTAGTAGGCCCGTCGCCGGCGGCTGGATCCCCCACCCAGCCGCCGGCGACGGCGGGGAAGCGGCCAGCCGCCGGCGACGGCGGAAGGCGGTTACGGCTTGGGCACGTAACCGAACACGTCGATGACGACGTTGATAGGCGAACCCTCGGTGGCGAGGGAAATCGTGCCATCGGCGGCGAGTGGCACGATCGCCATGTTCGCCACGTCGGCCCCGGCCCCGATGTAGTTGATGTTGCTGGTAGCCGGCTGGGCTGCGCCGCCCGGGTAGGCACTCAGGTTGCCGACCTCATTCTTTCCCGGGACGTGCGCGGCGGTCAGGCTGATGATGACGGCCTTGGCGTCCGCCGGTACCCCCGCGCTCTGGCCGCCGATCTTGATGGTGAGCGGGTTGCCCGGGACGAGTGGCGAGGTTCCAGTGCGCGTGTCGAGGACCCGCACCGGAGCCCCGGTCACCACGGTGGAGGTGCTGGGCAGGAAGCCGAAGACATCGATGGCCACGTTGATGGGCGTGGAATCGGTGAACACGTCGATCTTGCCGTTGGCCGGCAGGTTGACGATGACGAACGCCGCCTTGTCGACGCCCTTGACATAGTTGATGTTGCTCGCGGTCGGCACCGTCCCGCCGTCCGGGTAGACCCGCAGGTTCCCCATTCCGGTCGGCCGGATGGCCGTGACGTTGAGCGCCACCGCCTTCGCGTTGGCCGGCACCCCGCCCAGCCCGGCGATCGTGAAGGTGCCGCTCTTGCCGGCCAGGATCTGCCCGGCGTGACCACCGAGCCCGGTGCGGGTGTCCACCAAGCGACTCGGCGTGGAGGCTCCGAAGCCCACGGGGTTGGTGAAGTACCCCTGGACGTCGACCACGACATTGGCCCGGCTGTGATCGCTGAAGATCGTGAACTTGTTGCAGGGCGCGCCGTTCACCATGTTGCTGACGACGAGCGCGTTGGCGACGTCCCTACCGAGCTGGTAGTTGACGACGGATGTTGAGGG
>DASYGP010000048.1:0-5014 GCA_035999615.1 Mycobacteriales bacterium | reverse complement strand
GGGCAGCGAATATTCGCCCGCGCCCAAGGCAACTTCGCTCAGGAGCTGTGACAGTGTCCGAGCCAGTACTGCGCGTTCTCGACGTGAGCAAACGCTTCAACATTCACAAGGACAAGTCGCTCAAGGAGCGGCTGGTCAACTTCAACCGCTCCCGGCAGCATGCCGAGGAGTTTTGGGCGTTGCGCGACGTGTCCTTCGAGTTGCAGCCCGCCAGCACGCTGGGGTTGATCGGGCACAACGGGTCCGGCAAGAGCACGCTGCTGAAAATTATCGGCGGGATTCTGACCCCGAACAGTGGAACGGTCGAGCGACGCGGCCGGCTCGCGGCGCTGCTGGAGTTGGGCGCCGGCTTCCACGGCGACCTGACCGGTCGGGAAAACGTCTACCTCAACGCCTCCATTTTGGGGCTTACCCGCCGCCAGACGGACAGCTACTTCGATCAGATCATCGATTTCTCCGGCATCGAGGAGTTCATCGATACTCAGGTGAAGTTCTACAGCTCCGGCATGTATGTCCGGCTGGCCTTCGCCGTCGCCGTCCACGTCGACCCGGAGATCCTGCTGGTCGATGAGGTGCTCGCGGTCGGGGACGAGCCCTTCCAGCGCAAGTGCCTGGAGCGGATCAAGGACTTCCAGCGCGATGGCCGGACAATCGTTTTCGTGACCCACGGTTTGGACATGGTCCGCCAACTGTGCGACCGGGTCCTGCTGCTGGAGCACGGCCGGGTCATCGTCGACGGCACGCCCGTGGAGGCGACCCGCGAGTTCCGTGAGCGTTACACCGAGCAGGAGGACGCTGAACGGCCGCCGCCGGACAATGGCACCGGCCAGGAGGAGGTCCGGCTGCTGTCCACCACGGTGGTCGACGGCGCGGGGCAGCCGGCCCGTCGCTTCGCTCCCGGCGAGGAATTGAACATCGATTTTGAGGTCGAGAGCCGCAGCCGGCAGGACGACTGGGTCGTGGGCTTCGCGATCACCAACCAGGTGGACACCCTGGTCTACGGCGCGAACACCACCATGCTGAAGGTCGACCTACCCCCGATCGACGGCCGGGTCCGGGTCCGGATCGGTTTCGACGAGCTGCCGCTGGTCGAGGGCCAGTACACCGTGTCCGCGGTCGTCCACCCCGATGGAGGCGCGATCTGGCACCGGCAGGACCGCGGCGCCGACTTCCGTGTGTACAGCCCGGTGGGGGAGCAGGGTGTGGTGCACATGCGCCCCCAGGTGTCGGTGCTCGAGCCGGCGCGCCCGGCGGCGCTGGAGGTGACCGGCCGGTGACCGCACCCGGACGGATCGGGTTCATCCCCGCGCGCTTCGGACCTGGAATCATCGGAGGCGCCGAGATCGTGCTGGCCCGGCTGGCCCATGGCTTCGCCGAGCGGGGCTGGGCCGCCGAGGTCCTCACTACCTGCGCCATCGATCACTACAGCTTCGCGAACGAGCTACCGGCGGGGGTCTCCCAGGAGGATGGCCTCACGGTGCGCCGCTTCGCGGCGGTGCAGGACACCGCGGGCCACGAACACGGTCTGGTGGAAACCGCCGCCCTATCCGGCGCGCGCGTCCCGCTGATCGCGCAGGAACGCTGGATGAACGACGGCGTCCGCGTCCCCGACCTGTTCCACTTCCTGCTCGACCACGGGCAGGACTACACCGCGCTGGTGTTTGGTCCTTACCTGTTCTGGCCGGCCTTCGCCGGCTCTCAGGTCATGCCCGAGCGCAGCGTGCTGTGGACCTGCCTGCACGACGAGCCTTATGCCCGGTTCGAGCTGTTCCGGCCGATGCTCACGGGGGTCGCTGGGCTGCTGCTGCAGACCGAACCGGAACACGATCTGGCCCATCGGCTGGTGCCGGGCCTGGCGCCGCACGCGGTGACCGGCTGCGGGGTGGAGGTGCCGGCTGAATACCATCCGGACCGATTCCGGCAGCGCTACGGCATCGACCGGCCGTTCCTTTTCTACGCCGGCCGGCGGGAGGGCGCGAAGGGCTGGGAGGACTTGCTGCGGGCCTTCGCCGGCGCGGTCATGGAGCGGGACCTGCCCTTCGCGTTGGTCACCGCCGGGAGCGGCCCGGTGCAGCCACCCGAGGAGATCGCGGACCGGGTGATAGACGTCGGCTTCCTGCCCGAGCAGGACCGCGACGACGCGTTCGCCGCGGCGGCCGCCTACCTGCAGCCCAGCCGATACGAGGCGTTCTCCCGCACGATCATGGAAGCTTGGCTGGCGGGAACTCCCGTGATCGCCAACGCCGCCAGCGACGTGGTGCGCTGGCATTGCGAGCGGTCGGGGGCCGGGCTGGTCTACGACGACGAGCTGGAATTCGCCGAGATTCTGAGCTTCCTGGCCGCCCAGCCGGGTGATGCGAAGGCGATGGCTGCCAGCGGCCGGGACTACGTGCTGGAGAACTACCAGTGGCCGGGGGTCTTGGACCGGGTCGAGAAGGCGGTCACCCAGTGGGTCAGCGCATGAAGATCCTGATGGTCACGCCCTATCCCCCGCATCGCGATGGGCTGGCCGCTTACGCCCTGCAGTCGGTGCGCCGCCTGCGCGCCGAGGGCCATGACGTGCAGGTGCTCTCGCCGGGACCGTCGGCGGCGCATCAGCATCTGGACCTGGTGGGCCCGCGCGGCGCGGCGGCGCTGGCCCGTCGGGTCCGCGCCTACGACAAGGTCATCATTCAGTTCCATCCGGACGTGTTCTACCCACTGCCTCCTTCACAGAGTGCTTGGGCGGTAGAGAGTTTGGCCCTGATGGCCGCGGTGCGAGCCGCCCGCCAGGTTGAGGTGGTCGTCCACGAGATCGACTATGCGGCGGGCCGGCGGCCCGGCCCCTACGCCCTCGCGGCGCGGGCCCTGTGGGCTGCGGTGGATTCGATCGTGGTGCACACCGATCAGGAGCGGCAGGACTTCATGTCCGCGTTCAAGGTCAAGGCGCGGCACGTGCAGGTCGAGGCCCACGGCCGCGATTTCGTCCGACACACGACAGCGGACCGGGCCGCCGCTCGGCGTTCGCTGGGCATCGACGCCGCCGACACGGTGGCGCTCGCGATCGGGTTCGTCCAACGGCACAAGGGTTTTGACCGAGCCGTCCGCGCCTTCCGCGGCTTGGGTGGGGACGGCCGTCGGCTTGACGTGGTGGGATCCCTGCGCGTCGAGGACGCCGAAAATACCTCCTACGTCGAAGAACTTCGGGCCTTGGTCGCGGCGACACCGGACGCGCATCTGCATCTTGGCTACGTCAGCGATGAATTGTTCGACCGCTGGTTGGTGGCCGCCGACGTGGTGCTGCTGCCTTACCGGCATATCTGGTCCTCCGGGGTGCTCGAGCGGGCATCGCTGTATGACCGGCCGGTGATCGCGACGTCGGTCGGGGCGCTGAGCCAGCAGGCTGCCGACCGGCCCGGTGTGACCCTGGTCGCCGATGACGCCCACCTGGCGCGGGCCCTGCGGTCGGCGCTCGGTGGCGCGCGACCGATGACCGCGCCGGCAGGTGCGTGGCCCACCCCGGAAGGGGCCCCGGAGGGTCTGCGTTCCGCGGTGCAGCAGGAGGTTGTGCTGCGTGCCGCGGTTCGCCGCGGGAGCCATGTGCTTCCCGCCGTGAGTGACGGGCCGGACGGTGCGTGGTCACCGCTCAGCGCGGAGCCGGCCGGATCAGCCCGGAGCGCGAGTGCGGCCGGGGTCGACGCGTCGGTGCCGTTGCGCCGGCTGAACCCGCTCAGCCTGCCGGTCGCGCGCGGTGGCCGGCTGGGCGCCGGGTTCGTGAAGCGGCTGGTCCGGCGGGCGACGGCCTGGCAGCTCGACCCGTTGGTCCATCAGGTCAACGCGTTGCAGGCCGCGACCATGGATGCCCTGGAGCGCCGTCCGGACGGCGCCGAGGCCGGCCGGGACCGGTGATCCCGGGAGGGGCGAGCGCCGCCCAGGTGAGCTTGCCGACCACCGAAGAGCCTGTCGCGACGGTGATTGTGCTCGCCTGGCGGGCGGATCAGCACCTGCTGGCCTGCTTGCGCACGCTGGCGGCGAGCGAGGGTGTGGCCTTCGAGACGGTCATCTTGCTGAACGGCGCCACACCGCAGGTGATCGCCGCGGTCCGCGACCATGTCCAGGGCGCCCGGGTGCTGGAGTCGTCGGTCAACCTGGGGTTCGGGGGCGGGTGCAACCGCGCCGCCCGGGGGCGCTACCTGGTCTTCCTCAACGATGACACCGAGGTTCCCTCCGATTGGCTGGCCCACCTCGTTGCGGCCGCCGAGCAGGACGGCGTCGCCGCCGTGAGCAGCCGGCTGGTGTTCCCCGACGGCCGGCTTCAGGAGGCCGGCTGCCTGCTGTGGGCCGACGGCTCGACGTGGCAGGTCGGGTGGGGGACGCCCGATGGCGATGAGTGTTACGACGAACCCCGGGACGTGCCGTTCGGGTCCGCCGCGGGGTTGCTGGTGCGACGCGCCGCGTTCGCGGCGATCGGCGGCTATTCGCTGGCCTATCACCCGGCCTATTTCGAAGATGCGGATCTCTGCCTTCGGCTCTGGCAGGACGGTGGGCGGGTGCGCTACGCGCCGAACGCCCGTCTGGTCCATGCGCAGTCCGCCTCGTCCACCCTGGATTTCCGCACCTGGCTCTACGAGCAGCACCAGGTGATCTTCCGGGACCGCTGGTCCGACGTGCTGCAGCCCGCGCCGGCTGAGCCGGCGATTCTTGACGGGGCGCCGATCACCGCTGCCATCGCCGGGCAGGCGGCGGTCATCGAGGCCGCCCGCCGCGCGACCGCGCCCGAGCCCGGGGGCCTGGATCACAGCAGCCTGATCGCGCTGCCGGACTGGGACGAGGACGAGCTGCGCGCGATGTCCTTCGACGCCAGCCAACTTCGTCGCTATGCGGACGACCTCCGGACCCGGTTCGCAGAGCTGTCCGCGCACTGCCATCAGATCGCGCTGGAACGCGACCGGCTCGACACCGAGTTGCGCGAGGTCGGGGGGCACGCGCACGCGTTGAACGAGCGACTGGACGCGGTCGACCGGGAGCTGCGCGC
>DASYGP010000146.1:0-14409 GCA_035999615.1 Mycobacteriales bacterium | reverse complement strand
CGCGTGACCACAAAACCAACCGGCCACTCGGCGAGTCCGCCCGGGCGGACTCGAGCCAACTGCTGTCCACGCTCGACAACGACGTGGCGATCAATTTGGCCCCCCACGGCGAACCTGTCGCTGCCAGCACCGACACCGAGAACACGACGATGGGTTGGCTCGGCGAGTGAGTCCCTCGACCTACCAGCAGCTAGCCCGGCGCCCGGCCGCGTTGAAGCTGAAGGCCACCGCCGAACCGCTCCGGGTGAACTCGCTCATGCCGGCACGAGAAGCTCGGTCACACCCGGTTCCTGGAACGGCTGCTCGCGGTGGAGATCACCGCGCAGTCCGGGTGTGCGCCCCGAGCACAGCGCTCAACCCATCTGACAGCTTCAAGGCGAAGGACAGGGATGATCACCCGCCAAGGGTTTCGAACCTAAAAGCGCCCGCTGCCGGGTACTCTCCACGCGGAAGACCAATTCTGGCCCCGCAGCGGCCTTCGGGGGTGCCATCAGCGACCACATAACTATGGCGTTTTCGTTGGTCTGCCGGCCGCCCGACAGGCCTCGAAGCACAGCGCTGAGGCGACCGTGGCTTCTAAGCACTTGGCCGCAGGTTCGAGTCCTGCCGGGCGCACCAAATTCCGTTTCACCTGCGCAAACCCGCAAGTTACTTGATTCAGGGCCGAACTCCGACGCCCGAAAGGTGGTGGCGCTCGATGACTACGAGTCGCTGAAGGAGGCGGCGTACCTGCTCAAGAGCCCCGCGAACGTTCGCAGGTTGCTGGCCTCTATCGAACGGCTCGAGCAGGGGACGGGAACAGCGCACGACCTAGTCGAATGAAGCTCATCTGGGATGAGCACGCGTGGCAGGACTACCTCTGGTGGGCGCAGGACCGCAAGGTCCTCAGGCGCATCAACCTGCTGATCAACGACATCGAGCGCGACGCCAACGAAGGGATCGGCAAGCCAGAGCCGCTCAAGCATGGCTTTCACGGCTACTGGTCCCGGCGGATCACCGACGAATACCGACTCGTTTACAAGGTCGGCGACAACGAGATCCGCCTCGCGGCGTGCCGCTATCACTACGGGAGCTGAGGCGGCTGGGCGCGCCAATTCGGTCACACCCCGGCCCCAGAAACGGCTGCTCGCGGGGTCGAGATCACCCCGCAGCCCGGGTGTTCCCGAGCACAGCGCTCATCGAACGACCCGACGTATCACAGCGCTCATCGAACGACCCGACGTATCAGAGGGTAATGATCGGCAAGTCGCGTGACACGCCGATCCTCTCACTCAGTGACCTCCCTGGCCGCCACCGTCGCGCGTGCCGTCACGGGATACGCGTTTCCCGCAGCCGCTGGCAAGCGGTCCCAGCGCACGGCAAGCTCGTCGTCACCATGCCGCTCTCCGGTGCCTGCCAAGCTCCGTCGGTTGGATCAGCTCAAAGCAAAGCGAGCACGTCATCGATGCCGTGCAATGAGCGTCGCCATGAGCTGCAGGGCCTTCTCAGCCGGCTAGTCGGGTCTGGCGGACGGTGGCGAGCAGAGTGCCGTCCGGGAGGTGGATCCAGCCGTCTTCCACGGCGAACCCCTCGCGCGAGTGGAAGGTGTGCATCCGGGCGGCGAGGAACTCGTCGTCCCCGAGGGTCCAGGATCCGGTGCCGCTGTGGATTTGGATCGCGTACTCGACGGTCACCGCGCGCTGGGGCTCTGTCACGCGCGTGAACACGGCAGGTGGGAAGTAATCACCGAACATGGTGAGCCACGCGCTGTCGAGGCTGTTGCTGTGCAGCGGCCGGCTCCAGGCGATCCACTCGGCGCGGCCGGTGCCGGCGAACAAGGCCGTCTCGGGATGGAGGTAGGTCTCCACGTTGTTCAGGTGGGCAGGCCTGTCACCCCAGTGCAGGCGGACGGTACCGGCGGGCCGGACGGCCGGGGGCGGCGCGTCGCTGAACTCGGGGCCACCCCTCGGGCTGGAGTGGTGGAATCGGGCGATCGTGGTGGTCTTGCCCTGTTGGACGGCGCGGGCGTGGGTGGTGACCAGCGTACGACCGCGCCTGACGATCTCGACGTCGATCGTCAGGTCGCCCACCGCGTTGCCGCTGACGTATCCGAAGGTAGCCGCCCGAAGCGTGGCGGCCGGATCGACCTCTGCCCGCTGCAGAACCTGCTCTGTGGCCGTGAGGGCGAGTGCCGCGACGATGCCGCCGTGCACGCCCTGAAGCGATGTCCACTCCTCATCGACATGCGCCTGAAAGCGGCCGTCGTTGACTCGCTCGACCGCGATGGCCTCGGTCCAGTTCACCGCGACACCAGCTGGTCGACGTCGCCGGGGCCGCGCACGGCCCGCACGTCGCGGGCGGCGATCGTCTCGCCGCAGGCCGAGCAGGTCATGACCGCCTTCGACACCTTGCCGCAGCGGCGGTGGATCACCTGGAGCGGCGGCCCATCGGGGGCGGCGTGCTTGTCGCCCCACTGACGCATGGCCGTGAGGACCGGCCACAGGTCCCGGCCCTTGCCGGTCAGGCGGTAGTCGTAGCGAGGCGGATGCTCCGAATACGGGATCTTCTCCAGGATCCCTTCGTCCACTAGCCGGCCCAGGCGCTGGCCCAGGATGTTGCGGGAAATCCCCAGCCGCTCCTGGAACTGGTCGAACCGGGTCACACCGAGGAAGACATCCCGGAGGATGAGCATCGACCACCACTCGCCCACAACCTCGAGGCACTGCGCCACCGAGCAGTGCATGTCGGCGAAGCTCTTCCGTTCCACAGATCCAACCTAAAGGGTTGCGTCATAGAACGCAACGTCTCTACAGTACGTTGCATGACGCTACTTGCAGGCTCACCGGTCAGGAAGGCAACAGGGACGGGTGCCGGCCCCGGCGAGGTCCTGACGATCGTGTGCGCCGGTGTCATCCTGGCCAGCCTCGATCTGTTCATTGTCAACGTGGCGCTGCCGCAGATCGCCCGGGATCTGCATGCGTCGCACCTGAGCGCGCTGTCGTGGGTTCTCAACGCGTACGCGATCGTCTATGCCTCGCTGCTGGTGTTCTTCGGCCGGCTGGCCGATCGTTGCCGCCGCGACCGCGCGTTCCTGCTCGGGGTGGCCGTGTTCACCGCCGCGTCGGCTGCCTGCGCCGCGTCCACCTCCGTGGGCATGCTGGTCGCCTTCCGTGTCATCCAGGCGGCCGGCGCCGCCCTGCTGACTCCCACGTCCCTCGGCCTGGTCCTCGCGTCGTATGAGCCGGGCCGTCGCCACGGCGCGGTCCGGGCGTGGACGGCGATGGGCGGCCTGGCGGCGGCGATCGGCCCGGTGATCGGAGGGCTGCTCCTGACGGCGAGCTGGCGGTGGGTGTTTTTGGTCAACGTCCCCGTCGGCCTCATCGCCCTCGTCGTGGGCTGGCGACGGCTCCCTCCTGTGCCGGGGCGTCCCACCACGCGTCCCGATGCTGCCGGCGTTGTCCTGGCCACGGCCGGAGTGGGGCTGTTGACATTCGGTCTGGTGCAGGGACCCGACTGGGGCTGGTCGTCCGTATGGACCGGAGCGATCCTCATCGCCGGCGCCGTCATGCTGGCGACCTTCGTCGGTCACTGCCGGAGAGCGCGGAGCCCACTCGTGAGTCCCGAGCTGTTCCGGTCCCGCGAGTTCACCGTCGCCTCGATCATTGCCCTGTCGTTCTCCGCCGCGTTCGGCGCGATGCTGCTGTCGATCGTGCTGTGGGAACAGGGCACCTGGGGCTGGTCCGCCCTGCAAGCCGGATTGGCGATCTCCCCCGGTCCGCTGATGGTTCCGGTCATGTCGTTCCTGGTCGCGGGGCGCCTCATCCGCCGGTACGGCGCCGCTGCGGTGATCACTCTGGGAAGCCTCGCGTACGGCGCAGGGGTGGTCTGGTGGGCGCTGGCGGTCACCACCGCACCGAACTATTTGTCCGGGGTCCTGGGAGGAATGATCCTGACCGGCGTGGGCGTCGGCCTCACGCTGCCGACGTTGATGGCGACCGGGACGGCATCGCTGCCCGCGCACGCCTTTGCCACTGGCTCCGCCGTCATCAACATGATCCGCCAAACCGGCCTCGCCCTCGGAGTGGCCGCGCTTGTGGCCGTCCTCGGAACGAGCGCGGACGGCACAGCGGGGCTCGTCACCTTCCAGCACGCATGGTGGCTGATCGCCGCCCTCTCCTTCGCAGGGATCCTCCCGGCCGTCGCCCTCCTCCGAACGCCGCATCCCGCGGACCACCCAGACATTGGAGCCGCCCCATGAAGATCGAAGGATCCATCGCCCTCGTGACGGGAGCGAACCGGGACTCGTAGCCGGCTACGCCCGAAGCCTGCTCGGCCGGGGCGCAGCCAGGTCGACGCAGCCGTGCGCCGTCCCGAGACGGTGCCCGATCCGCGCCTAATCCCGGTGCGGCTCGACCGGGATCGCACTCGGCGATCCGCAATCGAGATCGTCGAGTCGCTACGAATTTCGAATGGGCGGACGGAGCTGCTGACGGCAAGTTTTCAGCTGCACGCCAAGGCTAGGCCGGTGGGTCTTGACACGAGAGTTGTTAGCTACATCATCTAGCTGTGGCTACATCCGCTAGCTCTGCATTCGGTGCGTCCCGAATTGCCGCCCGACGGGAGGCCACTGTGGGCGAGGCGCTGGATCACGCTGTCGCGATCTTGGTGAGTGATGGGGTCGGCGCGGTGACGGTGTCGGAAATCGCGCGCCGGATGAGCATGCGGGCGCCGTCGCTGTACAAGTACTTCCCCCTCCCTTCACGCCATCTATGACGCGTTGTTCGCGCGAGGCAACGTCGAGATAAACGACTGGGTCGCGGGTGCGATAGACGAGGTCGAACCCGGTTTGCGGCGGCTGCTGGCGTCCTCACGCGCGATGCTTCGTTGGAGCCACGACAACCCAGGGCTTGCGCAGTTGATGTTCTGGCGCCCGGTGCCCGGGTTCGAGCCGAGCCCGGAGTCCTTCGAACCGAGCCAGGCGATGTGGCAGCGGTTCCGCTCGGACCTGGCGGCCGCGACCGATCTTGGTGAGCTCGACCCGGCCGCCGATTCGGACGACACGATGCGCCTCCTGACCATCGTGATCGCCGGCATCACCTCACAGCAGATGGCCAACCAGCCTGCGGCGTCCTTCGATGAAGGCGCCTTCACGAGCCTGACCGATCAAGCGCTCGCGATGTTCGTTCAGCACCACTCACCCCACAAGGAGGAAGACCGCCATGAGGCAGCAACTGACCACCGATAATGTCTCGCGGCATATCGAGGCGTCACCGCACGCACTGTACGAATTCGTCTCCGACGTCACACGGACACGCCAGCTCACGTCGGCCATCATCAGCTGCCACCGGCTCAAGGGCACGAGCGGGCCCGCTGTCGGGGCACGCTTCAAGGCGATCAACAAGGCCGGGCGCGGCCCAAACTGGAGCAACAAGCCGGTCGTGATCACAGCAGACCCCGATAAGGAGTTCGCCTGGGCACGAACGGAGGCGTTCGCGGGTACCGTCGCCTGGCGCTACACCTTCCCCCGCGAGGAAGCCGGAACGCGGGTCACCGAGTCCTACGAGGTCACCAAACCGCTCACCATCGTCGGCTGGTTCATCATCGGCACCCTGTACGGCCTCAAGGACCGCCGCAGCGATCTGTATGCCGGCATGCTCGCCACGCTAGACCGCCTGGCCGAGATCACCGAAACGCCAACGACCCCGCGAACGACTGACGCGTACGGGCAAGGCGCATCTCGATAGCGGATGGGGGGCGACGCCGGTTCTGTGGGGGCTGGCCGCGGGAACCTCCCAGAGAGCGGCGACGACACCCTCTCGCCTTTCCCGTGTGCAAGTTTGTGGTCGTTGGGTTGAACCGAATTGGTCGCGGCTGCGAACAAGCCGCATGCGTACACCCAACGGGGTCGCACCTACGGCGGAGATCCCGTCGATAGGGCGGCAGGGTTTCGGATCCCCGCATTCCGGGCATTGCGTCGAAGGCTCCTCTCGGGACCCTGGACGAGTTCGGAATTCCCCGATGTCAGCCCCCTCGTCCTGGGGAAGGACGAATCGCGTTCGGCCGAGTGAAGGAGTAGTAAATGAATAAGCTCAAGTCGGTGGCGGTGCTCGCAGCGGCCGCGCCATTGGCGCTGGTTTTCGCGGGGACAGCATCCGCGCAGCCAGGCCCGCAGACCTTTACCTCGAATTTGAAGCCCGTGCCGTTGAACGGCCAGAACAACGCCTCCGGCATGTTGACGCTCACCTTGAACGGGAACGTCGCTACGATTCATGAGCAGGTTTCGGGTGTCGCCATGACATTCATGGGGGCCCCGTTCCCGCATGTGCAGCACATTCACGGTGGCGCGCAGGGCATCTGCCCGACAGCGGCAGCGGACGCCAACCACGACGGGGTCATCAGCACCAGCGACGGTCAGCCGTCCTACGGTGCCATCCAGACCACCCTGTCGCTGGCACCGGGCGGAACCACGGCCGCCGACGGCACGAACATCAAGATCGCGCCGAGCGGATCCAGTTTCACCTACGACCGCACGATCACCTTGGACCAGACCACGCTGAACTCGATCAACTCGCACATCGCCGTGATCGTGGTGCACGGCCTGGACCCGGCAACCGCGCCGAAGGCGGCAGGCACCTCGAAGAGTGAAATCCCCGGCACGACGGCATTGCCGCTCGCCGCGACCGCACCAGCACTCTGCGGTGCGCTGGTGGCGTCCCCGACCGGCGCCGTGGCCACTGGTGGCGGCGGTACGGCCGGCCTGCAGGACCCGGCGCTGCTCGCCCTGGGTGGTGGGCTGCTGCTCGCCGCTGGTGGCAGCGTGATCGTGCGTCGTCGCGCGCAGCGCACGAGCGTCTGATCTAAGCGAGCCAGTGGGTCGACGGATGTTCGGGTGGCGGCGGGACCGGTGGATCGTCAATCTGACGATCGCCGGTCTCGCCGTCGCCGGCGCGTCCGCGATCGCGGTCGCAGCGGCCGCCCAGACGCACGCCCCAACGCCGCCGACATCGGCGGCGGGAACCGTAGATGGCCCGACAGGCGGCAGCCCGACCGGCTCCCCAACCGCCGCCGGGTCATCGGCCGCGCCGACCCCCACTCCCTCGGCGGGTCAGCCAACGGCGCCCTCGATCATCCCGGCCTCGACGCCGACTGCCATCGACATTCCGGCGATCGGTGTGCACTCCACCTTGATTCAGCTGGGCCAGGCCCGCGACGGGAGCCTCGAGGTACCGCGCAGCTACCAGCAGGCCGGCTGGTACGACGGCAGTGTCACCCCCGGACAGGGCGGCCCGGCGATCATCCTCGGACACGTGGATTCGCATAACGGCCCGGGAGTGTTCTTCAAGCTCGGCGCACTGCGACCGGGTGATCAGGTACGCGTCGCCCGCGCCGACGGCCGCACCGTGGTGTTCACCATCACCGGGGTACGCAAGTACGCCAAGGACGCCTTCCCCACCGCCGAGGTCTACGGCGGCACCGGGAAGTCGACGATCCGGTTGATCACGTGCGGTGGCGAATTCGACTCCGCCACCGGACACTACCTGTCCAACATCATCGCTTTCGGCCAGCTGATCGGATAAGCGAATGACAACCAGCAACGCGATGCGCGCCGTCACAGCACGGCTGAGTTTCCGCGCCGGTGTCACCCGCCGGCACGTGCAGGTTGGCCTGGGCGTGTTGTGGTTGCTGGCCGCCGTCCTGCAACTGCAGCCTTTTATGTTCACCGCCGATTTCCCGCATCAGGTGATCGCGGGCGCGGCCAACGGCCAGCCGGGCTGGGTATCGGCCGGCGCGCACTGGGCCGCCCACCTCATGGCGGCCGCCCCGGTGCTCACCAACGCCGCGTTCGCCCTCATCCAGCTCGCCCTCGCGGTCGCTATCTTGTCCAGGCGGCTGGTCCGGTTCGGCCTGATCGCCTCGATCGCCTGGTCGGCGGGGGTGTGGTACTTCGGGGAGAGCCTGGGTGGAATCGCCAGCGGTCACGCCAGCTTGATCACCGGCGCCCCCGGTGCGGTCCTGTTCTACGCTGCCCTGGCCGTTCTTGCCTGGCCGCGGGGCGCGACACTCCGGCAACGCGGAGTGTCCGAGGTGGCGGTCGCCGCGGCGGCCACCGCCGTGTGGGCACTGGTCTGGGTGGGCGCGGCGGTGCTGCAGCTCTTGCCCGGGCAGAACACCGTCGTGGCACTTGCCGATTCGATCCGCGGTAACGCCGACATGGCGCCGGGCTGGCTGGCGGCCGCGGACCGATCGATCAGTAGCTACCTCAGCGGTGCGGGCCAGCCGGCGCTTGCCGTATTCGTCGCGGTTCTCGTCGTGGTCGGGATCGCGGCGCTCGCCGGCGGGCGTATCGCCAGGGCGGGTGCGGCAGCTGGCATCGTCCTGGCCGTCGCGTTCTGGCTGTTCGGTCAGAGTTTCGGCGGGATCGGCACCGGCCAAGCGACCGACCCGAACTCCGGCCCGCTGCTGGCCCTGCTGGCGGTCGCGGTGCTCAGCGCCACGCACCGGCCGGCCAGCCCCGCGCCGGACGCCGATCCGGTGAGGAGCCGCGCGCGGAGCTGGCCCACGGTGTCCAGGGGCCAACGCCAACTCGCGACGCTCGCCGCCGTCTCCGTGCTCGCCACCAGCTGCGTCGCCGCCCGAGCCGCGACCCCGGCAAAGACCTCCGCCGCCGGCATGACCATGACGCCGGGCACGACGATGACCCCCGGCATGGTCATGCCCGACGGCACCACGATGGGGGCGGCGAGCCCGTCCCCCGGCGCGGCCCAGCCATCGAACCTGCCGGCCGCGAACACGGCCGGCCCGTCCCAGTCCGCCACGATGGTCTGCTCCGCGGAGATCCGCAACGACGTCGTGAAGATCCTCGGCCTGCAGCGCACGCCGTCGAGCACCACCAGCTGGGTCAATCACCTGTTCACCTGCACCTACCAGCTGCCCACCGGCAGCCTCGTGCTGCGCGTCCATGAATCACCGACGGTGCCGGCCGCCCGTCAGTACTTCAACGCGCAAAGGCACAGCCTGCCGTCCGCCAAACCCCTCGTCGGGCTCGCCAGCTTCGGTCTTCCCGCTTTCGAGACCGACCGCAACGTCGTGTTCCTCAAAGACGCCAAGACCCTGGAGGTCGACGCCACCGGGCTACCCGCCCATGTCGGGCCTAACGGCGACACCCGTGGTGATTTCGCCTACACCGTCGCGACCGACGTGCTGGTCTGCTGGAACGGTGGCTAGGACGCCTCACCGAGGCATCCCCTTGCCCCACGTCAACCCTGCGTCACCACGACCTCAACCCTCCGTGATCTCCCCTCGTGATCATGCAAACTTGGTCGTGAAATCGCGATTTTCGCGACCACACTTGCATGATCACGAGCGCCGGCCGGGCCAAGCCCGAGACGCCGCCCTGGCCGCGGCGGGCCCGGTCAGGCCGGGTTGGCGTACACGTCGATCTCGGTGGCTTTCGCGCTGAGCCAGATCGACGTGCCGTCGGTGAGGCCCAGTTCCGCCACGGCAGCCGGGGTGACATCGACCAGCGCACAGGGGTTTCCGTTGATCTGAACGCGGACCCTGTCGGTGAGCAGTTCCAGGCCGACGACGGTGCCCGACCAGATGTTGCGCGGGCTGGAATGGTCCGGTCGGGTGGCGTGCAACGCGATGGCGGTGGGCCGGATCGCCACGAGTACCCGCGTGGACGCGCCTGCTGCGACGTTCCGGTGGAGCGGCCCGGCGGCGGTCAGGACCCCACCCTCGTCGAGATCAATCGCCAGCGTGTCGCGGCGGATCCCGGCGTAGAGGTTCAGCCCAACCAGCCGGGCGATGTATTGCGTCGCCGGCCGGCGGGCGACGTCGGCCGGGGTGCCCTGCTGCACGATCCGGCCCTCTTCGATGACCACCAGCCGGTCAGCCATCACCATGGCCTCGAGCGGGTCGTGCGTGACCATCAGCGTGGGGCCGGGGAAATCGGTCAGGTGCCGGCGCAGCTCGGATCGAACCGCCAATTTCGTGCGGGCGTCGAGCGCAGCCAGCGGTTCATCCAGGAGCAGCAGACGCGGGGCGGCGGCCAGGGCGCGGGCCAGCGCCACGCGCTGCGCCTGGCCGCCGGAGAGTTGCGCCGGCTTGCGATCGGCGAAATCGAGCAAGCCCAGCCGGTCGAGCCAGGCGCCAGCCGCCTGCCGTGAGGCGCGGCGACCGGTGCCGCGGGATCGGGCGGCGAAGGCGACGTTGTCCACCACCGACAGGTGGGGAAACAGCCGATAGTTCTGAAAGACCAGGCCGACCGGACGCCGTTCGGCGGCCACGAACACGCCGTCACCGGCGTGGTCGAGGACCTGACCGTCGAGGGTGATGTGACCGGCGGTGAGCGCGGCCAGTCCACCGAGCGCGCGCAGCAGGGTGGTCTTCCCCGCCCCGTTGGGGCCGAGCACGCCGAGTACCTCGCCCGGGGCCGCCGTAAAATCGACCTCAAGGCGGAACGCGCCCTGCTCGACGGAACCACATACGACCAGCCCGGCAGACCCGGAACGGTGGGCTCGCGCCGAGTCGGCCGAACGGCTCGGCGCAGCGGGGTTCACGGCGTGCGACCGGCGCTGAGCCACCGGTCGCGGAGGGCGGCCAGCACGATCACCGCCACCAGCAGCAGGACCAGGCTCAGCGCGATCGCGGCCTGCGGGTCGGTCTCCAGCGCGTTGTAGACGGCCAGCGGCATCGTCTGGGTAACGCCGGTGAGATTGCCGGCGAAGGTGATCGTCGCGCCGAACTCGCCGAGGGCCCGGGCCCAGCACAGCACCGCACCGGCCAACAGCGACGGGCCGATCAGCGGCAGGGTGATCCGGCGAAAAACGGTGATCCGGGAGGCGCCGAGCGTCGCGGCGGCCTCCTCCAAGCCCAGGTCGGCCGAACGAAGGGCCCCCTCCACAGTGACCACGAGAAACGGCATCGCCACGAACGTTTCGGCGACCACAACCCCGGGGGTGGTGAACGGCAAGGTGAACCCGAACCAGCTGTCCAGGTAGCCCCCCAGGACGCCGTGCCGGCCGAAGGCCAGCAGCAGGCCGACGCCGCCGACGACCGGCGGCAACACCAGCGGCAGGGTGACCAGCGCCCGCAGGACCGCCTGCCCGGGAAAGCGGACCCGGGCCAGCACCCAGGCGAGCGGCACGCCAAGGAAAATAGCAACCACGGTGGCCGCGGTGGCCGATTCGAGCGAGAGGCGCAGCGCGGTGAGCACCTGGCTGTCCGACAGCAGCCGGGTCAAACCACGCCAGGGCGCCCGGACCAGCAGCGCGACCAGCGGCAGCAGCAGAAAGGCGAACCCCACCATCGCCGGCCCGGCGATCAACGCTGGAACGCCCCGTCCGGCGACCGGCCTCGGCCGCCCGCGCTCGGCCCGGCCCGGGGATGGCCGAGGGACGGCCGGCGAGGGCTTGGCGCCGCTCAGGGTCGCTCGAATCCGTCGGCCGTCAGAACGCCCTGTCCGGCGGTAGACAGCACGAAGGCGACGAAGGCTTGCGCCCCGGCCGAGTTCGGCGCCTTGCTCAGCGCCGCGATCGGGTATTCGGTCGAGGCGTTGATGCTCGCCGGGATGGGGATCCCCTTGACCTTCGACCCCGCCGCCCGCACGTCGGTGACGTACACGACCCCGGCGTCCACCTCGTTCAGCTCGACCTTGGTCAGCGTGGCCTTCACGTCCTGCTCGAGCGTCACCGGCCTGACCGTGATCGTCGCGTTGCTGAAGACCTTCGCCGCGACCGCTCCACAGGGCACCTGCGGCTGACACAACGCCACCTTCACCCCGCTCCGGGCCAGGTCGTTCACTCCCCGGACATGAGCCGGATTGCTCGGGGGCACCGCCAGCTCCATCACATTCTTGACGAAGTTCATCGACGCCGACGCCCCACCCGCGGCGATGACCTGCTTCATGTTCGTCGGGGAGGCGGAGGCGAACACGTCGGCCGGCGCGCCCTGATTGATCTGCTGCGCGAGCGTGGAGCTGGCGCCAAAGTTCAGCTGGACCCTCACCCCCGGATTCGCGGCCTCGAACAGCTTGGCCAGTGCCGTGAACGCTCCGGTCAACGACGCGGCGGCGAACACCGTCACGGTCCCCGAGACGGCCGTCGAGCCCGCCGCACTCGAGCTCGAGGCTGAGGACACGGCCGCCGCGGTGGAACCGGCCGTCGCGGTCGCATGGCCGGACGAGCAGCCGGCGGCGAGCGTGATCGAGGCGACGGCCATGGCGGTGCCGGACAAGGTGCGCAGGTGCATCTAGGTCTCCTTAGGTGCGCGCAATCGGCGGCGGAAGCGGAACGTGTCGGCGAGCCGCACGGGGTGGCCTCACGGCTGGCGCGCGGATCGGCGGGCCGGGACTTCGATGACCACGTTGGTGGACTTGATCGAGGCCACGGCCAGCACCCCGGGCTCCAGCTCCAGCTCGTCGGCGGCCTCACGGCTCATCAAGGACACGATGCGGTGCGGTCCGGCCTGGATCTCCACCTTCGCCATCACCGTGTCCCGCACCACATTGGTCACCAGCCCGGTGAACCGGTTGCGCGCCGACTCGGCCACCACGGGACGCTGATCTGGACGTTCGGCGCTCGAGGCAAGTTGCTCGGCGAACCGGGCCAGATCGGCACCGTCGATGACCCGGCGCCCCTCCTCCGTCGAACTCGCCACCCGGCCGCCGTCGGCCCACCGGCGCAGCGTGTCGTCACTCACTCCGAGTAGCTCGGCCGCCTCCCGAAATCGGAACCTGGGCATGGCGCCGAATCATAACCGCATCTGCGTCAGTTTTACACCCCAAAAATGGCATGTGCGGGAACCAGCTAGCCAATGTTCCGCATCTGCGCAATCCGTCCCCGGCCGGGATGAGGGGCCTGCCTTCGTCGAGTCGGACGACGGAATGCCGGAAATTGCGCCGGGTGGAGGCCTTGTGTCCGGACCGGGCCGGGTCGATGAGACCGAGGTGGACGAACTGTCATCGGGGTACCAGCCGACCGAGACAGTCGCCTTCCCTGCGCCTCGGCCGCACCGCCAGGTCCACGACGTCGCGCGGCGCGACGTCTCCCAGTTGCTGGTAGACGTCGCCCGCCGCGTCGGCGGCACCCTCGACCTGCACCGGACTCTGGAGCACATCACCCAGGCTGTCGTGGACCTGCTGGGCTATCAGGTGGCGGTGATGAACCTCGTCACCGCCCACGGCGAACTCGAAGTCGTCACCGTGGCGGGACCGGCCGCGGTACGCCAACAGCTCCTGGGCTCCCGGGAGTCGCTGCCCCGCTGGCAGGCCTTGCTGGACGGTGCCCAGCAGCTGGGTTCGTTGCGGTTCGTCGATCATCGCGCCGGCCGGCCGCCCGGCACCCGGGACCGGTTTCCGGAACTCACCGTGGTGGATCACCGACCCGCGTGGCATCCCGAAGATGCCCTGTTCGCTCCCCTGCACGCCGGCGACGGCAGCCTGCTGGGGGTGCTGTCGGTTGACCTGCCGGCCGATGGGCTGCGCCCGAACGCCCACCAGCGGGAACTGCTGGAACTGCTCGCGGTCCAGGCCAGCCTGGCCCTGGATCATGCCCGGCTGTTCGCCAAGCTGCAGCGCAGCGAGGGCAGCTTTCAACGGACCTTCGAACATTCCCCGGTGGGGATGGCCATCTTCGGTCCGGACCGGCGCTACCTTCGCGCGAACCGCGCCTACTGCGACTTCCTGCAGCGCGCTGAGGCCGACCTGCTCGGCCATCAGCCCGAAGAATTCACGCATGCCGACGATCAGACCCTGTCCACCGACGTCGGCGACACGGTCCGGCTGACCGGCGATGACGTCAGCCGGGTCGACAAGCGATACCTGCTGCCCGACGGCCGGGTCGTCTGGGGCCGGTTGTCCTTGACCCCCCTCGCCGGGCCACGCGGCCATTTAGAAGTGATCGCCTACCTGGAGGACATCACCGAATCACGGGCGGTCGTCCGCGAGTTGGAGCGCCGAGCCACCACGGACACGTTGACCGGTCTGGCGAACCGCGCCACCTTCGACCACACGTTGGAAACGCTGCTGCTGGATCCGTCCGCGCAGGTGACGGTGCTGTTCTGCGATGTGGACCACTTCAAGTCGGTGAACGACACCTTCGGCCACGCCGCGGGTGACGAACTGCTCCGGCAGATCGGCCGCAACGTCACCGGAGTACTGCGGGCACAGGATCTGGCCGCCCGGCTCGGCGGGGACGAATTCGTGGTCCTGCTCACCGGAGGGGTGACCCAGGCGCAGGCGCATTCGGTGGCGGAGCGGATACGCCAATCCACCCGGCGCATCGCGAGTGTGCAGGGACACACCATCGTGACCTCCATCTCGATCGGGGTAGCCGTCCGCACCCCCGGCGTGGGAAGCCGTGAGCTGCTGGGCAGCGCTGACCGCGCGCTGTATGAGTCGAAGCGGCGCGGGCGTGATTGCATCGCGAC
>DASYGP010000009.1:0-93343 GCA_035999615.1 Mycobacteriales bacterium | reverse complement strand
GCCGGGAAGGCGGAGGCGGCCCGGGCCGCGCGGCACCTGAATGTGCGGCCGGTCGGCGGGATGCTGGCCGTGGATGGGCTGCTGGCCCCGGCGCAGGCCGGGCCGCTGCTGACCGCGTTGGAGGCGTACAGCCAGCCGGTGCCGGCCGGCCCGGACGGCATCCCGGATCCGCGGACCGCCGGGCAGCGCAAAGCGGACGCGCTGGGGGAGATCGCGAGCGTGGTGCTCGACCGCGGGGCGCCCAGCGTCGGCGGGCTGCGCCCGCACCTGCAACTCGTACTGCACCTCGACGCGGCGGCCGCCGGCCCCATCAACCCCACCGAGTCGGATGGCCCCGACGGCCAGAACAACCCCAGCGCCTCGGCTGGCCGCACCGGTGGTGGCGAGCCCGGCGACCCGGCCGGCCCGAGCGGCCGCGCCGGTGGTGGCGGTGGTGATGATCCCGGCGAGCCGGACTATCGCAGCTATCCGGGGTATCCGAGCGAGGCGCATGCCGGTCCGCTGCGCCGGGCCGAGCTGGAACAGATGAGCTGCGACGCGGAGGTCAGCTGGCTCGCCGTCCGCGACCCCCAGGTGGACGACCCCCAGGTGGGCGCCCCACCCGGCGGGGACCCGCATGGCGGTGCCCCACCCGGCGGGGAGCCGCATGGCGGTGCCCCACACGACGGGGAGCCGCATGGCGGTGCCCCACCCGGCGGTGCGCCTGGCGGCAAGGGGTCTGGTGGCGGGGATCGCCCCGACGGGCCGGTGTTGACGAGTCCCACCGGGTCGCCATTGTACCGGTGGATCATCGCCGCGATCCGCGCGGCGCTACCCCCTGCACTGGGCGGGAGCAGCCCCGACATCCTGGCCGCCGGCCGCAGCATCCGGCTGGTCCCCCCGCACATCCGCCGGGCGCTGAACGTGCGCGATCAAGGCTGCGTGCACCCCGGCTGCGACCGGGCCCCGGCCCGCTGCCACGCCCACCACATCCGGCACTGGCTGCACGGCGGACCGACCGACCTGGACAACCTCGTCCTCGCCTGCGCCTACCACCACCAGCACTGGCACCGCGAACACCTCAAACCGGTCCGCCAACCCGACGGCAGCTGGCAAATCCACCCCGACCCGCACGCCGCCGCCGGCCACCACCACGGCCACGACCGAGGCCGACACGCCGCCTGACCGGCGACGCGACCCGCCGCGTGGCGCGCGGGGCACGCCGCTTGACCCCGGGCCGCTGGCGCACCTTTGGCCGCGCGGCCTGACCGACGCCGCCGCGCGTTCGGGGGCTGCCGGCAGGCGAGGTGGTGGCTACGTCCGGCGCGGGGCAGCCAGGTGAAGGCTCAGACCTGGCGGGGGCTGGGCGCGGCCAAGCTGCTCGCGGACAGTTCCGCGCGCATCTGGGCGTAATAGAGGCTGCGCGCCTCGAGCTCATCGAGCATGCTCTGCAGTCGCGCGATCCGATCCCGGACCCGCGCCTGCAGGCCGGCGTTGATCGCCTCCGCTTCGGCGAGCCGAGCGACTCTCGCCGGCGCGGGGTCGCCAGCCTGGCGACGAGCGCGCAGGGTGGCCAGACGATCCTCTGCCGCCAGCACCGCACCGATCTCGTCGAGGTCGCTGCCGAGGATGTCGGCCAACTCCCGGATGCGCCGCAGCCGAGCCAGGCTCACCTCGTCGTAGCGTCGCTCGCCGCCGACGGAGTGCCCGGCGGGGGTGAGCAGCCCCCGTTGTTCGTAGTAGCGCACCGTGCGGGTCGAAACCCCGGCCGCTTCGGCGAGGGCCCCGATCCGGAGCGGGCCGCTCACCGCGCGGTCTCCATCAGTGCCGGACTCGCGGGAAGAGACCCAACGACCTCGTCCAGGGCGCGATCGTCGGTGCCGCGCAGATAGGACGCCCCCGCGGCGAGCAGACACAGCAGGATCGCGGCGCCGAATGCCAGCAGCAGGCCCTCATGGAACGGGCCGGATAGCACCTGTGGGAAAAAGGCCTTCCCGGTGATCACCTGCGCCTGGCCGGCCGGCAGGGCATGCAGCGTGGCGGGACCGAGAAGGTTGGCCACCGGGTTGTCGCCGAGGAACGCGGCGAACAGCGGTCCGATCGCGGGGCCGGATGCGGCGTGGCTCGCTGCGGCGACAGGTACGCCGTGGGCCACCAGCCCCGATTGCAGGGCGTTCGGCAACGTGAGCGAGAGCCCGGTCGCGATGAGCCCGAAGAACAAGCCGATGGACAGCACTTGACCGCTGTTTTGGAAGGTGGCGCGCATTCCGGAGGCGATGCCGCGTTCGCTGGCCGGGACGCAGTTCATGATGCTCGTCGTGTTGGGGGAGGTGAAAAGACCTGTGGCCAGGCCGTTGACGACCAGCAGAGCCGCGAACGCTCGGTAATCGAAGTTGATCGGCAGCAACAACAGGAGGGCAAAGGACACCGCGGTCAGCAGCATCCCGGCCGTGGCGAACGGGCGGGCGCCGAAGCGATCCGACAGGTGCCCGGATACCGGGCCAGCGATCAGGAAGCCCACGGTCAGGGGTAACAGGTAGATCCCGGCCCACAGCGGTGTCGAGGCAAAGCTGTAGCCGTGCAGCGGCAGCCAGATCCCTTGCAGCCACAGGATGAGCGCGAACTGCAAGCCGCCGCGGGCGGCGCTGGCAAAAAGACCAGCGAGGTTTCCCGCTGTGAAAGCCCGGATCTGGAACAGCCGGAGATCAAACATGGGCGACTCGGCCCGCGCCTCGATCAACGTGAAGGCGAGCAGACCGCCCACCCCCACCGCGAAACTGCCGAGGACGAACGGGGACTGCCACCCATTTTGGTGGCCGCCCGCCGGCTGGATCCCATAGGTGATCGCCACGAGAATGGCAACGAGGCCCACCGCGAAGGTGATGTTGCCGAGTAGGTCGAGGGACACCCGGCGTCGCAGCCCGTTGTCGCGCAGGGATTTCCAGGCCCAGAGGGTGCCGGCGATTCCCGGCGGGACGGACACGAAGAAGACCAAGCGCCAGCCGCTGTCGGCAAGTAGGCCCCCGATGAGCAGGCCAGCGAACGAACCGGCGATGGCCGTGACCTGGTTGATCCCTATGGCGACGCCACGCCGATGGGCGGGGAAAGCGTCCACCAGGATGGCGGTGGAATTGGCCATCAGAGCGGCCCCGCCCACGCCCTGCAAACAGCGGAAGCCGATCAGCAGTAGCGCCCCGGTGCCTCCCGACGCGGGATCCACGGCACACAACAGGGCACCGAGCGTGAACAGCCCGAACCCGGCGGTGTAGACCCGTGCGCGCCCGACCAGATCTCCCAGCCGTCCGGCCGCGACGACCAGCACACTGGTCACCACGAGGTAGCCGGTAATCATCCACAGCAGATAGCCGACGTTCCCGGGCCGAAGCGGATCCAGGTGCAATCCGCGGAAGATGGCCGGCAGGCTGATGATCACGATGCTCGCGTTGACGAAGGCCAGCAAGACTCCAAGGCTGGTGATGGCAAGCGCCCGGGTCGCATGCGGGGGGACCGCTTCGGGGGCGCGCGGGAACCCCAACGGAGGCGCAGCCATAGCCGCCAACGTAGGCGACGTTGACGCGAACGTCAAAGTCGTCCGAGCAGGTAACGTGCCTACCCATGGACGACACCCACACCGCCGCACTGCCGACCCGCAATCTCGGAAGCCTGCCTGTCTCGGCCCTGGGCCTGGGCTGCATGGGTATGAGCGAGTTCTACGGGACGGGCAACGAGCAGGAGTCGATTGCCACCATCCACGCGGCGTTGGACGCGGGCTGCACCCTGCTGGACACCGCCGATATGTATGGGCCGTTCACCAACGAGCGGCTCGTCGGCAAGGCCATCGCCGGACGGCGCGCCGAGGTAGTGCTGGCCACCAAGTTCGGCAACGAGCGACGTCCGGACGGCTCCTGGGTTGGTATCAACGGTTCCCCCGACTACGTCCGTGCCGCCTGCGACGCCTCGCTCGAACGGCTGGGCGTTGACGTCATCGACCTGTATTACCAGCACCGCGTGGACAAGAGCGTGCCCATCGAGGACACAGTTGGCGCCATGTCCGACCTGGTACAGGCCGGCAAGGTGCGCCACCTCGGTCTGTCCGAGGCTGGCCCGGAGACGATCCGGCGGGCGCATGCGGTGCACCCGATCGCCGCGCTGCAAACCGAGTGGTCCTTGTGGGAGCGCGAACCGGAACGCAACGTGCTCCCTGTGCTGCGTGAACTCGGCATCGGCTTCGTGCCATACAGCCCATTGGGCCGAGGATTTCTCACCGGCCAGTTCCGCACCGAGTCGGACATTCCCGAAGGGGATTACCGGCGCAACGCCCCCCGATTCCAGGGGGAGAACTTTGTGGCCAACCTGCGCTTGGTCGAGCGGGTTGAGCAACTGGCGGCGGTCAAGGGCTGCACTCCGGCGCAGCTAGCCCTCGCCTGGTTGCTCGCCCAGGGCGATGACGTCGTGCCGATCCCGGGCACGAAAAGGCGCAGCAGGCTGACCGAGAACCTTGGCGCGGTGCGCGTCCAGCTCGATGAGGCCGAACTTCGTCAGCTGGACGAACTGGCCCCGCTCGGCGTCGCCGCCGGTGATCGTTACGCGGACATGCGCGCGATCGACGCCTAAACCTCGGCGCCCTCCGCCTTGGCCCGACCGGCGTTGGTGATCATGCAAGTTTGGTCGTAAAAATCCGATTTCACGACCAAACTTGCATGATCACCACGAGGAATCACGGAGTGTTGTGGGAACAGTTACCCAGGGTTGAAGTGGGGGCCAGGGGGCGCCGGACCGGCGGCCGGCCCGTCCCGGCCGCGCCCCCCGGCCGCGTCGTTGGCTAAGCCCGGCTGTTCTCCTCGCGGCCGGTGGGCTGACCGGTCATCGGGCTGAGGAACAGCGGCTCGTTGCGCCCCGGGACCACCGTGGCTGAAATCGAACAGGCCGGAAAGGCTGCCGGCCAGCGCGTCAAATGAGCCGCCCCCGATCCGGCCGGTCTTCCAGTTGTCCTCGATGAACCGGAGCACCGAACTCTGGTCGGTCAGCGTGTGGGTCTGCCCGGACACCAGATTGAGGGCGCCCGGGGTGGACGGTCCGAAGGTGGTGCCGTAGGAGTTGTCGTTCATGGCGAAGTGCTGCGCGTAGTTCCACAGCGCAGTAACCGTGTTGCCGTCGTAGTAGTTGAGCACCAGCCCGGGCCCGGTGTAGGCCGGCGGCGCGCAGTTCGTGACCTGGGTGTTCGCGATGAACTGATCCATCGCGCCGTGATCCGCCGCCAACTGCTCTTTGGTGTAGTCGTGGTCCTGGTCACAGGTCAATGCCTGCGCCCGGGACAGCCGCTGCGGATTCATCCCGTTCGGATTCGCGGTGAGCAAGTCGCCCGTCAGGCCGTTCACGCTCGGGTCCCCCCGGCGGCGTGAAACGGCGTGCCGTCGGTGTTCGCCGCGTTCGGGTAGGTGCCGAAGTAGTGATCGAAGGAGACGTTCTCCTGGAAAATCACCACCAGGTGCTGGATCGGTGTGCTGGTCGACGACGACGAGGGCCCGGCCAGGTCCGCCGCGAGGACTCGGCGGCGATCGGGCCCAGCCAACCGGCCGACGGGGGCTGGCCGGTGACCGTCAGGTTGCGGGAAGGTGTCAACTCAGGGAGCAGGATGGGACGCGCGAGAGGATGCAGTCATGGATACCGAACAGTGGGACGCGGTCGACGACTACCTCATCGCCACCGTGCTGCCGCCCGACCCGGTCCTCGCCTCCGCCCTGTCGGCCAGCGCCGCCGCCGGCCTGCCCAACATTCAGGTGGCGCCCAATCAGGGTCGGCTCTTGCAGCTATTGGCCCAGATTCAGGGCGCCCGCCGCATCCTTGAGGTCGGCACCCTCGGTGGCTACAGCACCATCTGGCTGGCCCGGGCCCTGCCGGCAGGCGGTCACCTCGATAGCCTCGAGATCGACCCGAAGCACGCCGAGGTGGCCCGCGCGAGCCTCGCCGCGGCCGGCTTCGCGGACAGCGTCGAGGTGCATGTCGGGCCCGCGCTGGACACGTTGCCGACGTTGGCAAAGGGCGAGCCCTACGACTTCGTGTTCATCGACGCGGACAAGCCGAGCAACCCCGACTACCTGTCCTGGGCGTTGCGGCTGACCCGACCCGGCAGCGTGATCGTGGTCGACAACGTCGTTCGTGCGGGGGCGGTGGCGGATCAACGCAGCGAGGACGCGGGGGTACGCGGGACCCAGCAGGTCCTGGCCATGCTCGGCGCCGAGCCCCGGCTTCGCGCAACCGCCGTCCAGACGGTCGGCGGGAAGGGTTACGACGGCTTTGCCCTGGCCGTGGTCATGGCGGACGGGTCCTAGCCGGGCGCCCGCGCTCAGCCCTCGTCGACCGGCAGCGCTCCCGCCCTCGCCCGCCTCCGGCCCTCAGCCCTCGTCGGCCAGCAGGTTGCCGTCGCGGACCAGCATCCGGGGCGGCGCGGAACGCGACCGGGCGGACTGCAACGCCCGTTCCTCGCGGATCGCCCGGGCGTAGGTTTCGACGGTTTGCTCCGCCGCATGCCCCCAGGTCATCGCGCCCGCCGCTGTCCGCGCGGCCCGCGCGAGTCGCTGGGTGCGCACCTCATCGCGCAGCACCGCGGTGATGGCCTCGGCCAGCGCCGCCGGATCGCCGGCCGGTACGACGAGCCCGGTGCGGCCGTGCTGGACGAACTCGCGCAGACCCCCGACGTCGCTGACGACCAGCGGCGCGCCGGCGGTCGCCGCCTCCAGCGCGACCAGGCCAAACGGTTCGTAGAGCGACGGGGCGACCGCGACATCCGCCGCGCCGAGCAGGGCGGCGAGATCGGCAGTGGCCAGCCGGCCGGCGAACAGCACTGACCGGCCCAACCGAAGCCGGCGCGCCTGCGCCGCGAGCGCCTCGTGCTGGGTGCCGTTCCCGGCGATCACCAGCCGCAGCCCGGGATGGCGCCGGCGCAGGCGGGGGAGCGCCGCGAGCAGCACCTGGATGCCCTTCTCCCACTCCAGCCGGCCCGAGAACGCCAGCAGCGGACCCGTTCCCGCCCAACGAGCCCGGGCCGCCGCGATCGCCGCCGGACGCGAACGGAACGCCCGCAGGTCGGTGCCGTTCGCGACGACGTCGACCTTGCTGGGCGGAAGTTCGAACAGCCGGGTGACCTCCCAGCCCATGTAGGCCGAGCAGGTCAGAACCCGGCGCGCCTCGTAGGTCAACCACCATTCGACCGTATGAATCGCCCGGTTCAACGGGCCAGGCAGCCACCCCTGGTGCCGGCCGGCCTCGGTGGCGTGCATCGTCGCGACCAGCGCCGCCCGGTGCCGGTCTTTGAGTGCGGTCGCCGCGTGCGCGACCAGCCAGTCGTGGGCATGGACCACGTCGGGCGGGGCCAGCTCGGTGCGCAGCGCCGCGCGCAGCAGCGAGTGGTTGAGCGCCATCGTCCACGCCAGCAGGTCACTCATCGGCACCAGCGGCGGGTCTTGCGGCGCGCGGATCACCCGTACCCCACCGACTAGCTCCTCGAACGGCGCGCCCGCCGCGTGCCGGCTCACCACTGTCACGTCATGCCCGGCCGCGGCCAACTCGCCGGCGAGGGCCTGCACGTGCCGGCCGAGTCCGCCGACGACGACCGGGGGGTACTCCCAGGACAGCATCAGGACCCGCATCAGACTCGACCGCCCAGGCCGCGGGCGTCGAGATGGCCGAACGGGTAGTCCCGGCCGGCGCTGTGGGCGGCGGCGCGGGCGGCTGCCCGGTCATCGGCCGCCTCCAGCGCATCGGCCAGCCGGTGGAAGTCGGCGGCATGGCCCAGGGCCCGGTCGCGGGCGTAACCGGCCGCGCTGTCCTTGCTCACGCAGAACGGCCAGTCACTGGCGAGGGCCAGCAACCCGGCGCGCGCGAGTTGGTCCAGCAGCGGATCTCGATCGGCCCCGCCGCGCTTGTCGACCACCCGGAGCAACCGCTCGCTCACCTGGCTGTGCATCTGCTGCAGATCCGGCACCTGCCACACGTGGAAGTCCTTCCCCGATCCCCACGATCCTGCTGGTAGCTCCGCCGGGCGCGCCGGCAACATGGCGCCGGCCCGCTCCAGCGTCGTGACGCGCACCCCCGCCTGCGGCAGCAGCCGCAGCACGGCCTCGAGGAACGCCGGTCCCTCATGCCACCAATGGCCGAAAAGCTCGGTGTCGTAGGCGACGACGACCAGCGGGTCCTCCTCCGGCAGCGCCCGCATCCGGGCCACCACGTGCGCGACGAAGTCCGCGGCGTCGCGGGCGACGACGGCCAACGCCGCCGCCGGCTCGTACCGCTGCTTGTTCCACGGCTCGGTGTGCCGGCTGGTCACCCGGGCCGGGCGCAGGCCCGAGTCATGGTCGAAGGTGTGGAAGTCCCGGTAGCGCGGATCGCCCGGGTACCCCGACCGGGGAGACCACACCCGGTAGGTCACCTCGAGGTCGCGGGCGAAGGCCAGCACCCCCGAGCCGGCCACGTCGATCGGTGCGCCGGTCCTGCCGTGCGCGAGCGGGCCGTCCACGACGAAATGCGTGACCCCGTGGCTGTCGTACCCCTGCTCTAGTCCCGGGACGTAGGCGCATTCCGGCGCCCAGATCCCCGCCGGCCGCGAGCCGAGCCGGATGCTCGCGTCGTCGAGCCCGACCCGCAACGCGAAACGCGCGATCCGGTCCGGCAAGAACGGGGTGAAGGTGTGCGTGGCCGGGCCGCCGAGCAGCTGGACGGCGCCGGCATCGGCCAAGCCCCGGAGCAGCGGTGCGCCCCCGTTCCGCCAGCCGGCCTCGAACTGCGCCAGCGCGGTCGCCGCCAGGCCGCCCTCGTAGGAGGCCACGCCGACCCCGCGCACCAGGGCGTCCTCCGCCCGCAGCTGCCACATCCCCAGCCAGGTATGGAACTCCCGCAGGCAGTAGGGGTCATCGAGCATCGCGGCCAGGACCGGGGTGACGCCGAGGGTGATCAGGTCGCGCCGACCCTCGTCGGCGAGCCGGCCGAGCATGCCGACCACCGGAAGGTAGGCGCCGGCCCAGGCCTGATGCAGCCACTCCTCGCCTACCGGCCACGCCCCGTGATGTGCCAGCCACGGCAGATGGCTGTGCAGGACCAGGCAGCAGGTGCCAACGGGACGGCTCACAGGCGGGGCCGACGGTAACCGATCGCGAGAAGGTCCAGGGACGCGGCCAACGGCCATCGGGCGCAGTCCTCGCGGATCACGAAATCGTTGGCCCGGACTCGGTACACGGCGGAGCGCAGCGCCTCCGGCCAGGACTCGGGGGGCCCCTGCTGCTGGCCGGCGATCAGCGGGCCTACCCGGCGCTGCAGCCGGTTCAGCCGCGGTCCGTGGTGCACGCCCAACAGCCGGGTCGGCTCGAAACCGGGCAGCAGGAGCTCGGTGAGCTCCGCGGCGGACAGCTCTCGGGTGTGGAAGGGGTTCAGCGGCGAGCTGCGTCCGGGGGAGAAGGTCAAGCGGTTCGGGGTCGAGATCGCGAGCGTGCCGGCGGGGCGCAGGATGTGGGCACAACCGGCGAGGAAGCCCGGCTGGTCGTGCAGGTGCTCGATGGTTTGCAGGTGTACGACAACCTCGAATGAGCCTGCCGCGAAGGGCATCCGCTGCAGGTCACCGCGAAGGAACGCCACGTTGGGGTAGGTCGCCGCAGCGTGCGCGACGGTCGCCGGGTCGTAGTCCAGTCCGGTCACCACGCCGGCGCCGCTGCGGGCCAGCAGATCGGCGCCGTACCCCTCTCCGCAGCCCGCCTCCAGGACCTGGGCGCCGGCCACCCACGCCGTCAGGGCCCGGTAGGCGGCCTCGTGCCGGCGGAACCAGTAGTTCTCGTCGGCGATCCCGGGCAGGGTGCGTTCGCCGGTGAGGACGAGCGGTGCGGGCATTGACACGGCCGGGAGCGTACGGGTCTCCGCCGGGCCACCCGCCCGGACCGGGTGGGGTTTGCCCGAGGCTACCGGCGGGTAACATCGGTCGGGCCGGACCCCCGTTGGTTCGGTGGTCCCTCCACGAGGGAGACTGCCGTGCACAGCGACACAGTTGACGTCGACCGGTCAGAGAGGGAGAACACCCGCCGATGAACATCGTGGTCTGCGTCAAGCAGGTACCCGACACCTGGGCCGAGCGGACGCTGTCCGCGTCCGACAAGACCCTCGATCGCGCCAGTGTCGATGTGGTGATGAACGAGATCGACGAGTACGCCGTCGAGGAAGCGCTGCGGATCAAGGAGGCGCACGGCGGCGAGGTCACGGTCGTGACGATGGGCCCGACCCGTGCCACCGAGACCATCCGCAAGGCGTTGTCGATGGGCGCGGACAAGGCAGTGCACCTGACCGATGAGGCGCTGCACGGGTCCTGCGTGGTGCAGACATCCGACGCGCTCGCCAAGGTCATCGGCACGCTGGAATACGACTTGATCATCCTGGGCTCGGAGTCCACCGACGCGCGGCTGTCGGTGATGGCCGCCCTGCTGGCCGAACGGCTCGGCCTGCCGCAGCTGTCCCTGGCCCGCAAGGTCACCGTCGAACCGGGGACGAAGGTCAGCATCGAGCGGCAGACCGAGCACGGCTACGACCTGGTCGAATCCGCGCTGCCGGCGGTGGTGTCCGTGGTGGAAAAGATCAATGAGCCGCGGTACCCGTCCTTCAAGGGAATCATGGCGGCCAAGTCCAAGCCGTTGACCACGTTGAGCCTGGCCGACGCCGGGATCGACGCCGGCAGCGCCGGTCTGGCGCACGCCACCTCGCAGGTCGAGGACTTCGCGGCCCGGCCGCCCCGCAGCGGCGGAGAGATTGTCAAAAACGAGGGAGACGGCGGAGTCAAGGTCGCCGAGTTCCTGGCCGGCAGCAAGCTCATCTGAGGAACAGGAAACCGACATGGCTGAGGTCTTCGTCCTCGTCGAGCACGCCGATGGGGACATCAAAAAGGTCACCTACGAATTGCTGACCCGGGCGCGCGCGTTGGGTGAACCCAGCGCCGTGCTGCTCGGCGGTCCGGGCACCGCCGCGCTCGCCGACAAGCTCGGAGAGTACGGCGCGCAGCGGATCTACCTCGCCGAGGATGCAGCGTTCGACGAGTTCCTGGTGGCCCCCAAGGCGGAGGCGCTGGCGCAGCTGGTCAGCGAGAAGTCGCCGGCCGCCGTGCTGGTTGCTTCCTCGCCGGAGGGCAAGGAAATCGCGGCGCGGGCGGCGGTGCGCACCGGGTCCGGCATCGTCACCGATGCCGTGGACATCACCCCGGAGCTGGTAGCAACCCAGAACATCTTCGGCGGGGCGACGGTCGTGCAGGCGAAGGTGGTGACCGGTACCCCGTTCATCACGATCCGACCGAACTCGACGGCGCCGGAGGCGGCCCCCGCGACACCCGAGGTGGAGCAGGTCAGCGTCAATGTCAGCGACGCCGCGAAGGGCGCGCGGGTGGTGGACCGCGTGGTGGAGGCCAAGGGCGGCCGGCCCGACCTGGCCGAGGCATCGGTGGTGGTGTCCGGCGGCCGGGGCCTCGGCGGGGCGGAGCACTTCGCGTTGATCGAGCAGCTGGCGGACACCCTCGGCGCGGCCGTGGGGGCCTCCAGGGCGGCGACCGATGCCGGCTGGTATCCGCACCAGAATCAGGTCGGTCAGACCGGGAAGACGGTGTCCCCGCAGCTGTACATCGCGGTCGGCATTTCCGGGGCGATTCAGCATCGCGCCGGGATGCAGACCTCGAAGACGATCGTGGCCATCAACAAGGATCCCGAAGCCCCGATCTTCGAGTTGGCCGACTTTGGCCTGGTGGGGGACCTGTTCGATGTCGTGCCTCAGCTGATCGAGGCGATCGAGAAGCGCAAGGCCTGACCGCCGCGTCGGGACGGCGAGGCCGGTGACCAGCTGGGATCGGCGCGATCGCCGCCGGCAGGCCAAGGTGCAGGACGCGGCGCTGGCCCGTCAGGTCCGCGACAACCTGGCGCCGGCCTCGCCGTACTGGGCCAGCCTCATCGACCCCATCGGGATCGCCGCCGGGCACCTGACCAGGGTCGCTGAACTCTCGGCCGTACCGGCGGTGGGTGAACGTGACCTGTGCCCCGACGGGGACCCTTCGGGGGCGGCGCAGCTGGTGCTGCAGGTCAGCGAGGCGGGGTACGCCCGGCATGCGGACGGCCCGGCTTTGCGCCAGGCGTTGCGCCGGCGACTGACCCGCCCGGCGGCGTACGCCCGCCAGGTGCAGGACGCCGTGCGTCCGGTGAGCTATCACCTCGGGGGGTTGGCCCTGCCGCTGCCGATCGCCAGTACCCGCGACGATCTGGACGTGATCGCCCGGGCCGGCGCGCGGGCGTGGGCCGTGCTGGGCCTGACCGCGGATGACCTGCTCGTGTCGGCGTTGCCACCGGACGGCGCCCTGGCCGGCTTCGCGCTGCCCTACGCGGCCCTCGGCGCGGGCGCGCCCGCCGTGCACGCCGGCCCGGACGCGGCGGCCGAAGCCCTGCAGGTGCTGCCCGCGACGGTGCTCGCGGTCGCTGATGCGGAGGCGCTGGACGGGCTGGGCCGGCTGCCCGCAACGGTCCACACCGTGCTGGTCACCGTCGATGACACCGACGTCGCGGCGCTCGCCGAAACCGCCCGGGTGCTGCGGCTGTGGGGCCCGCCGGACGGGCGGTGGCTCTACGCCGAATGCCCGGAGGGCGGCCGCGGTGCCGGCCTGCACACCTACCCGGACCTGGAGGTGTTGGAGACCATCGACCCCGCCTCGGGGGAGCCGGCGCCGGCCGGCGAGCTGGTCCTGACCCAGCTCGGGGTGCGGGGGAGCGCGCTGCTGCGCTGGCGCACCGGTGCGGTGCACGCGGGGTTCGCGATCGAGCCCTGCCCCGGCTGCGGGCGCACCGTGCCCCGGATCAATCCGGACATTCGGGGCTCCGCGCTGGTGGCACCGGTCCAGCTGGACGCGGGGGCGGTGCTGGTTGACCTGCGCGCGGTCGCCGGCGCGCTCGCCGGCCGGCCCGACCTCACCGGCTGGCGGATCCGGGTCCGGCCCGCTGCCGGGGGCGAGTCCTCGATCGTCGATGTCTCGATCAGCCCGGCCGGCCGGCCGGAGCAGGCCGTCGCCGGGGCCGTCGCGGACATCGAGGCGGCGGCGGGTGCCCGGGCGCAGCCGGTGCGGATCGAAGCGGGCTTGAGCGGGGGAGCCATCGAATTGACCCCGTAGGCTGCTCAGGTGGCCTACCTCGACCATGCGGCGACGACCCCGCTGCGCCCGGAGGCGTTTGCGGCGATCAGCGCTGTCCTGGGCCGGACCCGCAACGCCTCGAGCCTGCATGCCAGCGGCCGCGCCGCCCGGCGCGTGGTCGAAGAGGCCCGCGAGCAACTGGCGGCGGGGCTCGGCGCCCGTCCGTCGGAAGTCGTGTTCACCTCGGGCGGGACCGAGAGCGACAACCTCGCGGTCAAGGGCCTGTTCTGGGCGGCGCGGGCCGCCGACCCGCGGCGCACCCGAATCCTGTGCAGCACCGTCGAGCACCATGCGGTGCTCGACGCCGTGCAGTGGCTGGTGGACAGTGCGGACGCGCAGGTGTCCTGGCTGCCCGTCGACGAGCTCGGCCGGCTCAACCCTGAGGTGCTCGCCGCCGAGCTGGGCCGCTACCCGGGTCAGGTTGCGCTGGTGACCTGCATGTGGGCCAACAACGAGGTCGGCACCGTGCAGCCGGTGGTGGAGTTGGCGCGGCTGACCCGCGCCGCCGGCGCCCCGTTCCACACCGACGCGGTGCAGGCGCTGGGGCAGCTGCCGGTCGACTTCGCCGCCAGCGGCGCCGATGTCATGACGGTGACCGCGCACAAGGTCGGCGGCCCCGTCGGGGTAGGTGCGTTGCTGCTGCGGCCGGGCGTCGCGATCACGCCGCTCACCCACGGCGGCGGCCAGGAGCGTGACGTGCGGTCCGGCACCCTCGACCCGGTCGGCGCCACGGGCTTCGCGGCCGCGGTGACGGCGGCTGTCGAGGACCTGGACGGGTACGCCGCCGACCTCGGCGGCCTGCGTGATCGCCTCGTCGCGGGCGTGCTGCGGGAGGTGCCCGAGGCGGTGCTCGGCGGGGATCCCGACCTCCGCGCCGGCCCCGACGCCGGCCGGTTGCCCGGCAATGCGCACCTGTCCTTCCCCGGCTGCGAAGGCGATGCGCTGCTGATGCTCCTCGACGCCCGGGGGGTGGAATGCTCGACCGGCAGCGCCTGCAGCGCGGGAGTGGCCCGGCCCAGCCACGTGCTGCTGGCGATGGGCGCGGACCCCGCCGCGGCCCGGTCCTCCCTGCGGTTCAGCCTGGGCCATACCACCACCGCCAGCGACGTCGACGCGGCCGTCAACGCCATCGGCCCCGCCGTGGAGCGGGCCCGCCGCGCCGGCGCGCTTGCCCGGGCCCGTGACTGATCACCCTGCCCGGCCGATGGCCGCCGATCACCCTGCCCGGCCGATGGCCGCCGATGGACCCGAGCGGCCGATGCGGCTGCTGGCCGCCATGTCCGGCGGGGTCGACTCCGCGGTCGCCGCGGCCCGAATGGTCGACGCGGGCCACGACGTCACCGGGGTGCACCTCGCGCTGTCGCCATCCCCGGCCGCGCACCGCGACGGCGCCCGGGGCTGCTGCACCCTCGATGACGCGCGCGATGCCCGCCGGGCGGCCGATGCGCTGGGTATCCCGTTCTACGTGTGGGACCTGGCCGAGCGCTTCGCCGAGGAAGTGATCGACGATTTCGTCAGCGAGTACGCGGCCGGCCGCACGCCCAACCCGTGCCTGCGCTGCAATGAGCGGATCAAGTTCGCGGCGGTCCTGGACCGCGCGCTGGCGCTCGGGTTCGACGGGGTCGTCACCGGGCACCACGCGCAGCTGGCCAACGGCGTGCTCCGCCGCAGCGTGGACATCGGTAAGGACCAGTCGTATGTCCTCGGGACGTTGCGGGCCGATCAATTGGCGCACGCGATGTTCCCGCTGGGGGACAGCACCAAGGAGCAGGTCCGCGCCGAGGCGGCCCGCCGCGGGCTGGCGGTCGCTGCCAAGCCGGACAGCCACGACGTCTGCTTCATCCCGTCCGGTGATACGGCCGGCTGGCTGCGCGGGCGCCTGGGAGCCGCGCCCGGCCCGGTGATCGACGCGCTCACGAACACCGAAGTCGGCCGCCATGACGGCGCCTACAGCTACACGGTCGGGCAGCGCAGAGGGCTGGATCTGTCCCGGCCGGCGACCGACGGTCGGCCCAGGTATGTCTTGTCGGTCGAACCGGTGAGCCGGACCGTCACGGTCGGACCGCTCGAAGCGCTCGATCGGCGGGTATTGCGCACCACCGCCCCGACCTGGACCTCCGGGCGGCCCAGCCCGCTTCCGCTGCGCGCGCAGGTGCAGTTGCGGGCCCACGGCACCCCGCATCCCTGCGAGGTCAGTGCCGACGGGACCGGGTTGACGGTCACCCTGGATGCCCCGGCCACCCGGGTGGCCGCCGGGCAGGCCGCCGTGTTGTACGACGACGACACCGGTCAGTGTGTGCTCGGCGCGGCGCGGCTGACCGCCGGCGACTGACCGCCCGCGCCTGGCCGGACCGTCCGAGCCGGCCGCTAGTCTCCGGGCATGGCGGCGGACGCGACGTGGCCTTCGGGCGTGCCCCTCGGCGCCGCCACCGGGGTGGGCAGCATGCCCGGCCTGGATCTGGCCGCCAGCCAAGCCCGCATCTTGGAGATCCTTCCCGGGCTGCCGCACCTGATCGAACTGCCCGCCCGCGGTCCCGGCGCGGACCTGATCGGCCGGACCGCTGCGCTGCTCACCGGCCTCTCGGTGGACTTGCAACCGGCCGGCTGGCGGTTGGTGTCCCGCCCCGGGCGGGACCTGCGCCGCGCGCAAGACCTGCTGTCCGCTGACCTGGACACGCTGGCGGAGGTCGCCGACGGGTGGACCGGGCCGCTCAAGCTGCAGGCAGCCGGTCCGTGGACCCTGGCCGCGACCCTGGAGTTGGCCCGCGGCGACAAGGCGTTGGCCGACCCGGCCGCGGTCGCCGACATCGCCGCCTCCCTCGCGGACGGCCTTGCTGCGCACGTCGCGCACGTGCACAGCCTGGTCCCGGCCGCCACGCTGATCATGCAACTGGACGAGCCGGCGTTGCCCGCGGTGCTCGCCGGTCATGTCCCCACCGCGAGTGGGTTCAGCGTGCTGCCCACCCCGGATCAACCCGAGCTGGTGGCCCGGTTGGCCGAGGTGCTCGCGGCCGTGCCCTTCCCTGGCGTGCATTGCTGCGCCCCCCGGGTGCCGGTCGGGCTGATCCGGTCGGCCGGGGCCCGCTGGGTATCGGTCGACCTCACCCTGCG
The DNA here is from genome assembly GCA_035999615.1 of Mycobacteriales bacterium. Classification (GTDB taxonomy): domain Bacteria; phylum Actinomycetota; class Actinomycetes; order Mycobacteriales; family CAJCIY01; genus DASYGP01. The sequence continues at coordinate 77,064 of DASYGP010000009.1, read as the reverse complement.
GCAGGACGAGGACAGCCTCGGGGAAGCACTCGAGGGGGGCACCGGACTGGTGCTCGGCGTGGACCGGGTCAGCAGCGCTCGCGACCTGGCCCGACGCTTCGCGCTGCCGCCGCGGACCTGGACTGCCGGCGTGGTGCTATCCCCCCGCTGCGGCCTTGCCGGGGAGAGTCCCGAGGGAGCACTTGCCCGGCTCACCGCGCTGGCCACCGAGGCTGGCCGGTTCGCCGAGGACGTGCTGGCATGACGGGGAAGGTTGATCCGGTGCAGGCGGCGCATGAGCACGCCGAACTGGTCAGAGACGTCGAGGAGCACCGCTTTCGCTACCACGTGCTCGATCAGCCCAGCGTCAGTGACGGGCAATATGACGCGCTGATCCAGCGCCTGCAGCAGCTGGAGGAGGCGCACCCGGAACTGCGTACGCCGGACAGCCCGACCCAAACCGTTGGCGGGGCCGTCTCCACCCTGTTCACGCCGGTCCAGCACCGCGCGCGCCTGCTGTCGCTGGACAACGTGTTCTCCGCCGACGAGCTCGTCACCTGGGCCGACCGGGCGACCCGGGGCAGCGGCGGGGAGGACTCGCCGTGGCTGTGCGAACTGAAGATCGACGGCCTGGCCATTGACCTGGTTTACGAAGACGGCCGGCTGGTCACCGCCGCCACCCGCGGCGATGGGCGCACCGGGGAGGACGTCACGCCCAATGTCCGCACCCTGGCGGACGTGCCGAACCGGCTGCGGGGCAACGCCCCGCGGCTGCTCGAGGTCCGGGGGGAGATCTTCTTCCCGGTCGACGCATTCGGCGAGTTGAACGCCACCCTGGTCGAGGCCGGCAAGCCTCCGTTCGCGAATCCCCGCAATGCCGCCGCGGGCAGCCTGCGGCAGAAGGATCCGCGGATCACCGCCACCCGCCCGCTGCGGTTGACCCTGCACGGGCTCGGCATCCGGGAGGGCTTCGATCCCGCCAGCCAGTCCGGCGCGTACGCGGCGCTGCAGGAGCTGGGCCTGCCGGTTTCCAGCCGCTATGAGGTGCACAACGATCTCGCGGCCGTCCAGGCCTACGTCGCCCGGTGGGGCGAGCACCGGCACGACATTGAACATGAGATCGACGGTGTCGTCGTCAAGGTCGACCGCTTCTCGGTTCAGCGCCGTCTCGGAGCGACCAGCAAGTCGCCGCGGTGGGCCGTCGCGTTCAAGTACCCGCCGCAAGAGGTGACGACCGTCCTGCGCGACATTCGGGTCAACGTGGGTCGCACCGGCCGGGTCACTCCGTTCGGGTTCATGGAGCCGGTGGTCGTGTCCGGCTCGACGGTGTCGCTGGCCACGTTGCACAACGCGGACGAGGTGGTGCGCAAGGGAGTGCTCATCGGGGACACCGTTGTGCTGCGCAAGGCCGGGGATGTGATTCCGGAGATCGTCGGTCCGGTCGTCGCGCTGCGCGACGGCACCGAACGGGCGTTCGTCATGCCCACCCGCTGCCCGGAGTGCCAGACGCCGCTGGCCCGGGAGACCGACGCGGACAAGGACATCCGCTGCCCGAACGCGCGTACCTGCCCGGCCCAGCTCCGCGAGCGGCTGTTCCACCTGGCCGGTCGGGGTGCATTCGACATCGACAAGTTCGGCTACGAGACGGCGATCGCGCTGCTGGCGGACGGTCTGGTCGTGGATGAGGGCGACGTGTTCGACCTGACCGAGAGCACCCTGCTGCGCTCGGCCTATTTCCGGCGCAAGGACGGGACCCTGTCCGCGAACAGCGTCACGCTGCTCGCCGGTCTGCACGCCGCTAAGGAGCGCCCGCTGTGGCGGGTGCTGGTGGCCCTGTCGATCCGGCACGTGGGACCGGAAGCGGCGCGCCCGCTCGCGGCGCACTTCGGGTCGATGGCGGCGCTGCGCGCCGCCTCCCTCGACGAACTTGCCGAGGTCGAGGGCGTGGGGCCGGTCATCGGCCAGGCGCTGCTGGCCTGGTTCGCGGTGGACTGGCATGCGTCGGTCGTGGATCGCTGGGACCGGTCGGGGGTGCGCATGGCGGATGAGGCCGCGCCCGCGCCGGACCAGGCGCAAACCCTGACCGGGATCACGGTCGTGGTGACGGGCACCCTCGCTGATTTTTCCCGCGAGTCGGCCGCGGAAGCGATCACCGCGCGCGGCGGGAAGGTAGTCGCGTCCGTCTCCGGCAAGACCGACTTTGTGGTCGTGGGCGCCGACCCCGGGAAGAGTAAGTACGACAAGGCGGTGAAGCTATCCCGGCCGATGCTGGACGATGCCGGTTTCACGGCCTTGCTCGAGGACGGGCCGGAGGCCGCGACCAAGCTGGCCAGCTCGGCGACCTAGGCGCCGCCATCACTAGGATCGATCCTATGAGCACAGCAGCCGGGATCACCCGCGCGGACGTGGCCCACCTCGCCCGGCTGGCCCGGCTGGAGGTCACCGAGGGCGAGCTTGAGACCTTCGCCCGGCAACTCGAGGTGATCCTCGGGGCGGTGGCTCGGGTCGCGGAGGTCGCCGCGGACGACATTCCCCCGACCAGCCACAGCGTGCCGCTCACGAACGTTTTTCGGCCCGACGTCGTCGGGCCCAGCCTGGATCGGGACGAGGTACTCGCCGCCGCCCCGTCCGCGGAGGACGGGCGCTTCCGGGTGCCGCGGATGTTGGACGATCCGGCGTGAGCACGCAGGACGTGACCCGCTTGAGCGCGGCGCAGCTGGCCGGCCTCATCGCCGACGGTTCCGTGCCGGCCGTCGAGGTCACCCAGGCACATCTGGACCGGATCGCCGCCGTCGACGGCGAACTGCATGCGTTCTTGCATGTGGATACCGAAGGCGCGCTGGCCGCGGCCGCGGCCATCGACGCGGACCTGGCCGATGGCAAACCGCTCGGACCACTCGCCGGGGTCCCGCTGGCGCTCAAGGACATCATGGCCATGCGCGGGGTGCCCACCACCTGCGGTTCGAAGATCCTGGCCGGCTGGCGCCCGCCGTATGACGCCACGGTGGTCACCCGGCTCCGGGCCGCCGGTGTGGTGATCTTGGGAAAGACCAACATGGACGAGTTCGCGATGGGCAGCTCCACCGAGAACTCGGCGTTCGGCCCGACCCGGAATCCGTGGGACACCACGCGGATCCCGGGCGGCTCGTCCGGCGGCAGCGCGGCTGCGGTCGCCGCCTACCAGGCGCCGTTGGCCATCGGCACCGACACCGGGGGTTCGATCCGGCAGCCCGCCGCCGTATGCGGGCTGGTCGGGGTGAAGCCGACCTACGGCGGGGTGTCCCGGTACGGACTCGTCGCCTTCTCCTCCTCCCTCGATCAGGCCGGCCCGATCGCCCGGACCGTGCAGGACGCCGCGCTGCTGCATGCGGCGATCGCCGGCTACGACCCGCGCGACTCCACCTCGATCGACGCCCCGGTCCCCGACGTGGTGGGCGCGAGCGTGGTCGGCGACCTGCACGGACTGCGGGTCGGCGTCGTGCGCGAGCTCACCGGTGAGGGCTATGAGCCTGGCGTGCAAACCGCCTTCGATGCGGCGGTCGCGGTGCTCACCGAGCTCGGCGCGGACGTCGTCGAGGTCAGCTGCCCGCATTTTCGTTACGCGCTGCCCGCCTATTACCTGATCGCGCCCAGCGAGTGCTCGTCCAATCTGGCCCGGTTCGATGCCATGCGGTTCGGGCTGCGGGTCGCCGACGGGGACATGGGCGCCGAGCAGGTGATGGCCGCCACCCGGGAAGCCGGATTCGGTGCCGAGGTCAAACGCCGCGTCATTCTGGGGACGTACGCATTGTCGGCCGGCTACTACGACGCCTACTACGGGCAGGCGCAGAAGGTGCGCACCCTCATCACCCGGGACTTCGAGGGCGCCTTCGGCAGCGTCGATGTGCTGGTGTCGCCCACCACGCCGTCCGTGGCCTTTCCGCTCGGCGCGAAGGTCGATGATCCGATGGCCATGTACCTGTCGGACATCGCATCCATCCCGTCGAACCTGGCCGGCAACGCGTCGATGTCGGTGCCGTGCGGGTTGTCGGAGGGACTGCCCGTCGGCCTGCAGATCGTCGCCCCGCCGCTTGCCGATGATCGGCTCTACCGGGTGGGCGCCGCGTTGGAGGCGGAGCTGAACGACCGCCGCGGCCATCCTCTGCTCACCGAAGCCGCTACCTTGCAGGAGGTCTCGTGAGCCGTGAACCGTTGGTCCTGGCCAGCAACGCCGCGCTGATCCTGGGCGTGATCCTGCTCGTGGTGGGCTTCGTGGTGCATCTGGTGCTGCTGGCAGCCGTTGTCGTCCTGGTCGCCGCGATCATGCTCGCGATGTTCAACGCCAGTCGGCGCCGGGCCCGTCGGAGGGCCGCGCGATGACCACGCCGACGCTGGTGTCCTACGAGCAGGCGGTGCTGCGCTACGAACCGGTCATTGGTTTGGAGACGCACGTCGAGCTCGGTACGGCCTCGAAAATGTTCTGCTCATGCGCCACGAAGTTCGGTGCCGATCCCAACACCCAGGTCTGCCCGGTCTGCTTGGGGCTGCCCGGGGCGCTCCCGGTCGTGAATGAAGCTGCGGTCCGCTCGGCGGCGCTGATCGGCCTCGCCCTGCACTGCACGATCACCCCCTGGTGCCGCTTCGCGCGGAAGAACTACTTCTACCCCGACATGCCGAAGAACTTTCAGATCTCCCAGTACGACGAGCCGCTCTGCGTGGACGGATATCTCGACGTGGAGGTGCCGACGGCGGATGGGGCGACCCGGTCGGTGCGGGTGGAGATCGAACGGGTCCACATGGAGGAGGACACCGGCAAGTCGTTGCACGTCGGCGGCGCCACCGGACGGATCCACGGCGCCACCCATTCCCTCGTCGACTACAACCGCGCCGGCATCCCGCTGGTGGAGATCGTGACTCGGCCGGTGGAGGCCGATGTGGACGCGCCCGCGGTCGCCCGTGCCTACGCCCAGACGCTGGCCGAGTTGCTGCGCGACCTGGGTGTCTCCGACGTTCGGATGGAGCAGGGCAGCCTGCGCTGCGACGTCAACACCTCGCTGCGCCCGCGTGGGCAGCGGGCCTACGGCACGCGGACGGAGACCAAGAACGTCAACTCCTTCCGGTCGGTGGAACGTGCGGTCGTGTCCGAGGTTTCCCGTCAGGCCGCCCTGCTCGACGACGGGGAGCGGATCGTGCAGGAGACCCGCCACTTTCACGAAGACTCGGCCTCGACGTCACCGGGCCGGTCGAAAGAAGAAGCCACCGACTACCGCTACTTCCCGGAACCAGACCTGGTCCCGATCGCGCTCGGCGCCGACTACGTGGAAAAGCTGCGGGCGACGCTCCCCGAGCCGCCCGCGGTGCGCCGCGCCCGGATGCGCGACGCCTACGGGTTCAGCGATCTTGACCTGGACCAGATGACCAACGCCGGCGTTCTCGATCAGGTGCTGGCTGCGGTCGCGGCGGGTGCCGGGCCGGGCCCGGCCCGGGCCCTGTGGCTGAACGAGTTGGCCCCCCGCGCCCGGGAGCGCGGGGAGGTGCCGGCCGCGTTGCCGGTCACCGTCGCCGATGTCGCGCGCGTCCTGGCGATGCTGGAGGAGGGCAGCCTGACCATCGGGTTAGCGCGGCAGGTGCTGGACGGTGTGCTGGCCGGGGAGGGCAGCGTCGAGGACATCGTGGTGGCCCGCGAGCTGGCGGTCGTCCAGGACGACGGGCAGCTCGCCGCCGCGTTCGACGCGGCGATCGCCGCGCACCCGGGCGCGGCCGACAAGGTGCGTTCGGGGAACCTGGGTGCGTTGGGACCGCTGGTCGGTACCGTGATGAAACACATGTCCGGCAAGGCGGACGGCGCCGCCGTTCGAACCGGACTGCTGCAGCGGCTGGGCGTGGAGGCGACGTGAGGGACGGATCGCGCGGAGCGGGACCGACGATGCCGGCAGCGCCGCAGGAAACGGGCGGGACCACCACGCTGCTTGACCCGCGGCTGCGCGAGAGCAGCACCGACGACGAGTTGTTCCACTATGTCCGGAAAGACCAGATCGCCGAGTCCGCGGTGATGGGGAACATGGTGACGGCCCTGTGCGGCGTGAGCTTCCCGGTGACGCGTACGCCGAAGCCCGGCTCCCCGGTCTGCGCCGCCTGCAAGGAGATGCTGGCGATGCTGCGCTCATTCGGCTCCGGTGGTCCAGGTGGCGCCGGTGGCGCCGGTGGTTCGGGTGGCACCGGTGGTCCAGGTGGGTCGGGCGGTCCAGGTGGGTCCGGCGGTCCGGGTGTTTCGGGCGGTGCCGGCGAGGCCGGCTGAGTTCACGGCTCGAGGCGCTGCCGGGGGGCGGTCTGCAACAGCCAGGTCGCCGCGCAGGCCAATACCGCGGCCAGCAGCAGGCACGCCAACGCGGCGCCGGCCGCACCGAGGACCAGCAGCACGATTGCGGCCGGGATCAGCACCAGAGTGAGCAGCGCACCCGCGGCGCACCATGTCCGGCGCGGATGATCCAGGCGCCGGCCGCCTCGGCCCGTGGCCGCGGTCCAGAAGCGCTGCCTCGCAGCCTGTTTCCCCGCGGCCTTTGCCATCGTCCTGATCGTCCCACACCGCTAGGCTGTCGGCATGGCAAAGCCCCGTAGCGACGAGGTAACCATCGGCTATGAGCGCGCGCCGGCGCGCGCGATGCTGCGGGCGGTCGGATTGACCGATGCCGACTGGTCGAAGGTTCAGGTGGGGGTGGCCTCGTCCTGGAATGAGGTGACGCCCTGCAACCTGCCCCTGCAGCGGCTCGCGCAGGCGGCCAAGGCCGGGGTCCGCACCGCCGGGGGAGTCGCGCTCGAATTTTGCACCATCGCCGTGTCGGACGGCATCTCGATGGGCCACGAAGGCATGCGCGCCTCGCTGGTATCCCGCGAGGTCATCGCCGACAGCGTCGAGCTGGTGGTGCACGCCGAACGGCTGGACGGCACGGTTCTGCTCGCGGGCTGCGACAAGTCCCTGCCCGGCATGCTGATGGCCGCCGCACGGCTGGACCTGGCCAGCGTTTTCCTCTACGGCGGATCAATCATGCCCGGTCGCCTCGCCGACGGGACCGCGGTGACCATCGGCGACGTCTTCGAGGCGGTGGGGGCCCGGGCCCGCGGGCTCATCGACGACGCCCGGCTGGACGAGATCGAGCGCGCCGCCTGCCCCAGCGAAGGGTCCTGCGGCGGCATGTTCACCGCGAACACGATGGCCTCCGCAGCCGAGGCGCTCGGCATGTCCCTGCTGGGCAGCGCCTCCGCCCCGGCCCCCGACGGCCGACGCGATGAATGGGCGCGTCGTTCCGGCGAGGCCGCCGTCCGGCTGATCGAGACCGGGATCCGGGCCCGGCAGATCCTGACCCGCGAGGCGTTCGAGAACGCCATCACCGTCGTGATGGCGCTCGGCGGCTCCACCAATGCGGTCTTGCACCTGCTCGCCATCGCCCATGAGGCGCACGTCGAGCTGAACCTGGACGACTTTGATCGGATCGGGCGGAGGGTGCCGCACATCGCCGACGTCAAGCCGTTCGGCAGCTTCGTCATGAACGACCTCGACCGGGTCGGGGGAGTCCCGGTCGTCATGCGGGCGTTGCTCGAGGCAGGGCTGCTGCACGGCGATTGCCTGACCGTCTCCGGTCGGACCCTCGGGGCTGAGCTGACCGAGCTGGCGCCGCCCGCACCGGACGGACTGGTGGTCTACGGCCTGGACACCCCGCTGGCCAAGGAGGGCGGCCTGGCGATCCTGCGTGGTTCGTTGGCCCCCGATGGCGCGGTCGTGAAGACCGCCGGCCTGCAGGCGCTGGTCTTCGAAGGGACCGCCCGGGTCTTCGACGGGGAGGCGGCGGCCATGGTGGCCGTCACGACCGGCGACATTGCCGCGGGCGATGTCGTCGTCATCCGCTGGGAAGGCCCCCGGGGCGGCCCCGGGATGCGCGAGATGTTGGCCGTCACCGCCGCGATCAAGGGGGCCGGCCTCGGCAAGGACGTGGTCCTCCTCACCGACGGGCGCTTCTCCGGGGCGACGTCCGGCCTGTGCATCGGCCATGTCGCGCCGGAGGCAGCCGACGCCGGTCCCATCGCGCTGGTCGCCGACGGGGATCGGATCCGGCTGGATGTGCCCGGCCGACGTCTTGATCTGCTGGTGGGGGAGGACGAGCTGGAGCGCCGGCGGGCCGGCTGGAAGCCGCAGCAACCCCGGTACACCACCGGCGTCCTCGCCAAGTACGCCCGGTTGGTCGGTTCGGCGGCGCAAGGCGCTGTCTGCGACTGAGCGCCCGGGCCGGCCAGCCGGACCGACCTACCGGCGGAATGCCCGGTTCGCAACGAATCGGCATCGACCCCCGCCCAGCACCATGATCGGTGCTACCGGCGCCATAGGGTCGGCGTGTGGCGTATCGCGGTTACTCCTATTCGCGCCCCAGGCGAAGCCGCCAAGCGCTCCCGCTGGTCATCCTCGTGGTCGTGGCGCTGCTCGCGGGCGGGGGTTACCTCGGCGTGCAGCACGTGCTGGATCAGCGCAAGCAGGCCCGGGAGCGTTCCTACGCCGAGGCCGTCGCGGTCGCGCACGGTTTCCTCGCCGCCTGGGGCACCGGCGACACCGCCACGATGGTGAACGATGCGACCGCCGACACCGCCCCGCTGGTGCGGGACCGCATTCCCTCGCTGCGCACCGACCTGCAGGTGGTGTCGGCGAAATATGTGCCGGGCACCGTGCACACCGACGCCAAGTCGGGGACGCCGGGAGCCCCGTTCCACGCGTCAGTGGTCCTGCGCGGCCTGGGCACGTGGAGCTACAACAGTGCCGTGGTCCTGCGCAAGGTCGCCGGGCACTGGAAAGTCGTCTTCAGCCCCGAGACCATCCATCCGCAGCTGCACGGCGCCGATCAGCTGGTCCGCCAACGCACCCTCGGCCACCGCGGCAGCGTGCTGCTGGCCAACGGCGTCCCGCTGCGCGGGCAAGACGCCGAGCTCGACGGGAACCTGCTGGGCACGGTCGGCAAGTACTCGGCGGCCCAGGCCGCGGCCGCGGGGCCGCTGTACGAGGCGGGCGATGTCGGCGGCCTGACCGGCCTTGAGCGTGGCGAGAACGCGGTCCTGTCCGGGACTCCCGGGGGTTCGCTGAGCATCCATAGTCCCGGTGGCGGCGTCATCACCACGCTCATCGACCGCAAGACGACAGACGGCAAGGACGTGCGGGTCTCCTTCGATCTGCACGTCCAACGGGCCGCGGAGCAGGCGTTGGCCACGATCACCGGTGGGCGGACCGGCTCGTTCGTCGCAATTGACGTGGCCTCGGGCAAGGTCCTGGCGATCGCGAACCATCCGCTGAACGGGTTCGGCCGCGCCATCCGGGGCCACTATCCGCCCGGCTCCACCTTCAAGGTGATCACCACTACCGCCGCGCTGATGAGCGGGAAGGGTCCCGGCACCCCGCTGGACTGCGGCGCCACCACCACGGTGGACGGACGGACCTTTCACAACGCCGAGAAGGAGCAACTGGGCACGATCGACTTGCAGACCGCCTTTGCCAAGTCATGCAACACCGCCTTCGTCAACCTGGAGCGGCAGTTGCCCAGCGGCGCGCTCGGCAAGGCCGCTGCGCTGTTCGGCTTCTCGCCCCAGCCCGCCGCCGCACGCGACTCGCCCAACTCCGGTCCCCTTCCGCTGACCTCGTTCGGCGGCAGCGTCCCGACGCCCACCGACGCCGCGGACGCCGCTGCTGAGGCCATCGGCCAGGGGCGGATCGTTGCCAGCCCCCTGCAGATGGCCAGTGTCGCTGCGGCGGTGGCGGCCGGGACGTGGCGCCAGCCCTATGTCACCGACACCGAGCCGGCCGGCAATCCGCACCACGTCCTGCCCTCGGGGGTGGCCGCCACGCTGAGCGATTTCATGGCCCAGGTCGTGGCCACCGGAACGGCCAAGGCTTCCGGGCTGCCCGGCGGGACTAGGGGGAAGACCGGCACCGCGGAGATCGGAAACGCCACCCCGCCGATCACCGTCGCCTGGTTCATCGGCTTCCAGAACGGGATTGCCTTCGCCTGCCAGGTAGGCGGCGACGGCGGCCTGTCCGGGGGGTTCGGGGCAGACACGGCCGCCCCGGTGGCGGCCCGCTTCCTGACCCTTCGCTAGCCCGGCTCGCTGCCACCCCCAACGCCCCCCGGCTGCCGGGATCAACCCCCGGGCGCGGTGATCATGCAAGTTTGGTCGCTGATTCGCAGATTTCACGACCGTTTTTGCATGATCACGAAGACGGCGTCGGCGGGAACAGGGCCCAGCTCACCGCGGCCGCAGGGCCGCTCGGGTTGACGGGCGAGAGCTCCTACGGCAGGCTGCCCACCGTGCGCTCCTTTCTGCCGCTCGTAATCAGGCGGCGCGTCGGCTGAACCTAGCCCGACGCGCCGAACCCCTCCGTGCCTTTGGCACGAGGGGTTTTTTGTTGCCCGACCCGCTCGTGCCAGCCCCGAAACCCACATCCGAAGTCACATCCCGAAGCCACATCCCGAAGCCACATCCCGAAGCCACATTCCGAAAGCGATGACCATGACTCAGCCCGGCCCCACCATCACCGGCGCGCAAAGCCTCGTCCGTGCCCTGGAACGGGCCGGCGCCGAGGTGATCTTCGGCATCCCGGGCGGGGCGATCTTGCCGGCTTACGATCCCCTGCTCGACGCGAAGTCGCTCCGGCACATCCTGGTGCGGCACGAGCAGGGCGCCGGTCACGCGGCGACCGGCTACGCGCAGGCCACCGGCAAGGTCGGCGTCTGCATGGCCACCTCCGGCCCAGGCGCGACGAACCTGGTCACGCCCATCGCCGACGCGTACATGGACTCGGTGCCGATGGTGGCCATTACCGGGCAGGTTCCGCGCGCGGCCATCGGCACGGATGCCTTCCAGGAGGCCGACATTTGCGGCATCACGATGCCGATCACCAAGCACAACTACTTGGTCCAGAGCGCCGACGACCTGCCCCGCATCATCGCGGAGGCCTTTCACATCGCGGGCACCGGGCGACCAGGCCCGGTGCTCGTCGACATTCCCAAGGACGTGCTGCAAGCCCAGACCACCTTCACCTGGCCGGCCCAGCTGGACCTGCCTGGTTACCGGCCGACCCTCAAGCCGCACGGCAAGCAGGTGCGGGAGGCGGCCCGGTTGATGGCCGAGGCCCACCGGCCGGTGCTGTACGTCGGGGGCGGAGTGCTCAAGGCCCGGGCGGCCGCCGACCTGCGCCAACTCGCGGAGCTGACCGGCATCCCGGTCGTGACGACGCTGATGGCCCGCGGCGCCTTCCCCGACAGTCACCCCCAGCACATCGGCATGCCCGGCATGCACGGCTCGGTGGCCGCGGTGACCGCCATGCAGAAAGCCGACCTGCTCATCGCGCTCGGCGCCCGCTTCGATGACCGGGTCACCGGCCAACTGGCCACCTTCGCGCCCGACGCGGCGGTGATCCACGCCGACGTGGATCCCGCCGAAATCGGCAAGAACCGGGTGGCAGACGTGCCCATCGTCGGGGACGCCGGGCAGGTCATCCGCGAGCTGCTGGAGGCCATCCGGGCCGAGTACGCCGCCGGGCGCCGGGCGGACCTCACCGGCTGGTGGCGTCAGCTGGACGGATGGCGGGATACCTACCCGTTGGGTTACGAGGAACCTGAGGACGGCAGCCTGTCGCCGCAGTACGCGATCAGCCGGTTGTCCTCGATCGTCGGTCCGGAGGCGATCTACGTCGCCGGGGTGGGCCAGCATCAAATGTGGGCGAGCCAGTTCGTCACCTATGAACATCCCTACACCTGGCTGAACTCGGGCGGGCTCGGCACGATGGGCTACGCGGTGCCCGCGGCGATGGGCGCCAAGGTTGGCCGACCGGAAGCGACGGTGTGGGCCATCGATGGCGACGGCTGCTTCCAGATGACCAACCAGGAACTCGCCACCTGCGCCCTCGAAGGAATCCCGATCAAGGTTGCGGTGATGAACAACGGCAGCCTCGGCATGGTGCGGCAGTGGCAGACCCTGTTCTACGAGGGCCGCTACAGCAACACCAACCTGGGCACCCGACGGTTCATCCCCGACTTCGTCAAACTGGCCGACGCGCTTGGGTGCGCTGCACTGCGCTGTGAGAAAGCGGGTGACGTCGACGCCACCATCGAAAAGGCCATGGCCATCGATGACCAGCCGGTGGTGGTGGACTTCGTGGTGGGACAGGACGCGATGGTCTGGCCGATGGTGGCCGCCGGGTCCAGCAACGATGACATCCTGGCCGCGCGGGGTATCCGGCCGAACTTCGACAACGACCAGGCGGTCTGACCATGAGCCACACCCTTTCGGTCCTTGTGCAGAACACCCCCGGGGTCCTGGCCCGGGTGGCCTCGCTGTTCTCGCGTCGCGGGTTCAACATCGAGTCGCTCGCCGTGGGGCCCACCGAGGACGCCGAGGTGTCGCGGATCACGATCGTGGTCGGGGTCGAAGGCCTGCCGCTCGAGCAGGTCACCAAGCAGCTGAACAAGCTCGTCAATGTGCTGAAGATCGTCGAGCTGGATCCGGCCGCGTCCGTGCAGCGCGAGCTGCTCCTGGTGAAGGTCCGCGCCGATCTGCAGACCCGCTCGCACGTGCTGGAAACCGCGCAGCTGTTCCGCGCCAAGGTCGTGGATGTCGCCAGCGACGCCGTGACCATCGAAGCAACCGGCTCGCCGGACAAACTGACCGCGCTGCTGCGGGTTCTCGAACCTTTCGGCATTCGCGAGATGGTCCAGTCGGGCCTGGTGGCGCTGGCCCGGGGGAGCCGTTCGATCACCGGTTCTGATTCTCGACTTCGACCCGTCGACCGGCCCGCATAATCCGCCTGCTACCCCTGTCCGGAAAGGACTTCGGCATGTCTGCCACGCCCGAGAGCGCACCCGGCGCCGTCATCTCCTACGACGATGACGCCGACCTGTCACTGGTCCAAGCCCGCAAGGTGGCCGTCCTGGGCTACGGCAGTCAGGGCCACGCCCACGCCCTGTCGTTGCACGATTCGGGGGTGGACGTCCGGGTGGGCCTGCTCCCGCAATCGCAGAGCCGCGCGAAGGCGGAAGCGGCCGGGTTGCGCGTTCTCGACCCGGCCGCGGCCTGCGCCGAGGCCGATCTGGTGATGATCCTCGCGCCGGACACCGCTCAGCGCCGGCTCTACGCCGAATCGGTCGCGCCCTCCCTCAAGGAGGGGGACGCGCTGTTCTTCGGACACGGATTCAACATCCGGTACGACCTGATCAAGCCCCCGGCCGGGGTAGATGTAGCCATGGTCGCGCCGAAGGGACCGGGGCACCTCGTCCGCCGGCAGTTCGTGGACGGCCGCGGTGTGCCGTGCCTGGTCGCGGTGGAGCAGGACGCGACCGGACAGGCGTGGGACCTGGCCCTTTCTTATGCCAAGGGCATCGGCGGCACCCGCGCGGGTGCGCTCCGGACCACGTTCACCGAGGAGACGGAGACCGATCTGTTCGGCGAGCAGGCCGTGTTGTGCGGTGGCGCGTCGGCACTGGTGCAGGCCGGGTTCGAGACCCTGACCGAGGCTGGCTACCAGCCGGAAGTGGCCTACTTCGAGTGCATGCACGAGCTGAAGCTCATCGTCGACCTGATGTACGAAGGCGGCCTGTCCCGGATGCGGTACTCGATCTCGGACACCGCCGAATTCGGCGACTACACCCGCGGACCGCGGGTGGTCAATGACGCCACGAAGGCGGAGATGAAGCGCATCCTGGCGGAGATTCAGGACGGCACGTTCGCCCGTGAGTGGGTCGCTGAGGACGACAACGGGCGTCCCACGTACACCAAGCTCGCGGAGGAAGGACGCCAGCACCCGATCGAGAAGACCGGCGCGAAACTTCGGCCCATGTTCGCGTGGATCGACCAGCCGCTGGATTGAGGCCCCCTAGGGTCAGCCGTCGTGGACGCCTGGGCGGTACAGCTGCGTGCGGTCGATCTGTGGGTTGCCGGCGAACCCCGAGTCGAGCTGATCCGGGGTATCACCTGGCAGGTCGGCGCCGGTGAGCACTGGGCCGTGCTCGGACCCAACGGGGCCGGCAAGACGTCCTTGTTGTCCCTGGCGGCCGCCGAACGGCACCCATCACGCGGAACCGTCGAGGTGCTGGGCGAGCGCCTGGGCCGCACCGACATGCGCGCGCTGCGTGAGCACATCGCCGCGGTGGACGCGGGCACCGGCGCCCGGCTGTCGGGTCGCCTCGCCTTGGTCGATGTGGTGCTCACCGGTCTGACGGGGACGGTGTTGCCACGGCCGGAACGGTACGGGCCGGACGCGGCCGGCCAGGCATGCGGCGCCCTGGACATGGTGGGTTTGGCCGCGCTGGCCCATCGGCGGTTCGGCGACTGCTCGCAAGGCGAGCGCCAGCGCGCGTTGCTGGCCCGGGCCTTGGTCGGGCGGCCGCGGTTGTTGCTGCTGGACGAGGCGGCCGTCGGCCTGGATCTGCCCGCGCGGGAAGCCTTGCTGGCGGCGATCGCGTCGGTGGCCGAACAGCGCCCTGAGCTCACCACCATCACGGTGACCCATCACGTCGAGGAACTCGCGCCCAGCACCACCCATGGGCTGCTGCTGCGGGCCGGTTCGGCGGTAGCCGGCGGGCCGATTGGCGAGGTGCTCACCGACCGGGCCCTGACCGACTGTTTCGGCATCCCGATCCAGGTGACCGGTCACGACGATCGGTGGAGCGCACGCGCGCGTCCGGCCTGGCGGCCCTGACCGGTTCCAGCGCGAAGTGAACAGCTCGCCGCCGGTACCCTGAGAGCGGCACTGCCCGCTGCCGAGCGTCTCGCAACCGGAAGGACCGCCCGTGCCCACGCCTGTCGTGCTCGTTGCCGAAGAGTTGGCTCCTAGTGCCCTGGACGTGCTCGGCACCGATTTTGAGGTCCGCCACGTGGACGGCGCGGACCGGGCGGCGTTGCTCCCCGCCCTCGCCGACGCCGATGCGGTCATCGTTCGTTCCGCCACCAAGATTGACGCCGAGGCGCTCGCCGCCGCACCCAGTTTGAAGGTCGTCGCGCGGGCCGGCATCGGCCTGGACAACGTCGACACGAAGGCGGCGACCGCCCGCGGGGTGATGGTTGTCAACGCCCCCCAGTCGAACATTGTGACCGCCGCCGAGCATGCCGTGGCGCTGCTGCTGGCCCTGGCCCGCCACATCCCGGCCGCGGATGCCAGCCTGCGGGAGGGCCAGTGGAAGCGCAGTAAGTTCACCGGCGTCGAGGTAGCCGACAAGACCGTCGGGGTCGTCGGTCTCGGCCGGATCGGCGTGCTGTTCGCCCAGCGGCTCTCGGCGTTCGGGGTGACGTTGATCGCCTTCGACCCCTACGTGTCTGCGGCCCGGGCCGCGCAGATCGGCGTACGGCTGGTGAGCCTCGAAGACCTCCTGCGAATGAGCGACTTCATCTCGGTGCACCTGCCGAAAACCCCGGAGACCGTCGGCCTCATTGGGGTCAAGGAACTGCAATTGGTCAAACCCAGCGTGCGGATCGTCAATGCCGCTCGCGGCGGAATCGTCGATGAGAAGGCGCTGTACGACGCACTCGTCGAGGGCCGGGTCGCGGGGGCCGCGCTGGACGTCTACGGCACCGAACCATGCACCGACTCGCCGCTTTTCACCCTGCCCACCACGGTGGTCACACCGCATCTGGGTGCCTCCACCGCGGAGGCGCAGGACAAGGCCGGGCTTGCCGTCGCCCGCAGCGTCAAGCTCGCGCTCCAGGGTGAATTCGTCCCCGACGCGGTCAACGTGCAGGCCGGCGGCATCGTGGCGGAGGAGATCCGCCCGGCGTTGCCGCTGGTGGAAAAGCTGGGCCAGGTCTTCACCGGTCTGGCGGGTGGCCTGGCCAGCACGCTGACGGTGGAAATCCGCGGGGAGATCAGCGCCTACGACGTGAAGGTGCTGCGGCTGGCGGCCCTGCGCGGGATCTTCGCACCCGTGGTCGAGACTCCGGTCAGCTACGTCAACGCCCCCCTGCTCGCGGAACAGCGCGGCCTGACGGTCGAGTTGATGACCTCGGCGGACAGCCCGGACTACCGCAACGTGATCACGCTGCGCGGTGCCCTGGCAGACGGCACCCCGGTCAGCGTCAGCGGCACCCTGTCCGGTCCGCGGATGGTCGAGAAGATCACCGAGATCGATGGCTTCGATGTGGACGTGCGGCCCTCCGAGCACCTCGTGGTCCTGCGCTACATCGACCGGCCCGGCGTGGTGGGGGCGGTCGGCCACAAGTTTGGCGGGGAAGACATCAACATCGGCTCGGCGCAGGTCTCTCGCGCCGAGGAGGGCGGGGACGCGCTGATGGTGGTGGCGGTGGACGGTCCGGTGGAGCCAATCCTGCTGGAGGAGCTGGCCGAATCCATCGGGGCGCAGAGCGCGCGAGCCGTCGTCATCGTCGGCTGACCCGTGGCGGCGCACACCTTCACCGCCTCAGACGGGCAACAGCTGGGCTTTCACCTGCTCGGGTCAGCGGACCCGGTGCTATGCGTCCCGGGCGGTCCGGGACGCGCCGCGACCTACCTGGGCGACCTCGGCGGTCTGGATGCCCACCGTCAACTGGTGCTGGCCGACCCTAGGGGGAGCGGCGCTTCGCGACCGGCCGAACCGCAGACCCTGACCCTGCAACGGCTGGTCGACGATCTCGAGGACCTGCGCATCCACCTTGCGCTGGCGGCGCCGGTCCTGCTTGGGCACAGCTTCGGCTGCCGCGTCGTCGCGGCGCACGCCGAGGCCGAGCGGCCCGCGCGGGCCCTGGTCTTGCTCACGCCGCCGCCCATGGTGGAGGACGAACTCACCGCCGCCGGACGCCGCGCCGTTCTCGACGCCCGCCGCGACGAGCCGGCCCTCGCCGAGGCGGTCAGCGCAGCCAGCGACATCCCTTCGGCGCGACCGCAGGACCGCCGGATGCTTGAGCAGATGACGGTGCCGCTGTGGTATGGCACCTGGAACGACGCGGCGCGCCGCCACGCCGCGCAAGCCGCCGATGAGGTCAGCGCGCGTACGGCGTTGACGTTGCGCGAGTCGGCCCGGGTCGCCGCCCTGCCCCGTCTCGAGCGCCTGGCCGTCCCCATCTTGCTGGTCGCCGGGCAACTGGATTTCCTCAGCCCGCCGATCGCCATGCATGCCCTGCACGAACGGCTGCCGTGCAGCACCTACGCACAGATTGAAGGGGCCGGGCATTACCCCTGGCTGGACGAGCCTGCCTTGCTGGTCGAGGTCATCGTCGACTTCCTCGACGGACTCGGAGTAGCCTGACCCCATGCTCGGCGCGCGACTGCTGCTTCTTCGCCGCGACGGGGCCTGATCCGGCCGGCTCCCCGTCGCGGTGAGCTGTGCTGGCCGCCCCTGCTGAGCCTCTAGGAGCCACCCCGGTGAGTAGCCACTCCCACCCGCAACAACCCAGCCCAATGCCGTTCGGCCGGTACGCGCCGTACCCCCCCGTGCCGCTCCCCGATCGCACCTGGCCGGAGCAGCGCCTCACCGCGACGCCGCGCTGGTGCAGCGTCGACCTGCGCGACGGCAACCAGGCCCTGATCGACCCGATGGATGGGACCCGCAAGCTGGCGATGTTCGAGTTGCTGGTGGCCATGGGTTACAAGGAGATCGAGGTCGGCTTTCCGGCGGCCAGCCAGACCGATTTCGACTTCATCCGACAGATCATCGAGCGCGACCTGATTCCCGCCGACGTGACGATTCAGGTGCTCACCCAGGCCCGTGAGGAACTCATCGAACGGACCCTGGAATCGGTCATCGGTGCGAATCGAGCTCTCGTGCACCTGTACAACTCCACCTCAACCCTGCAGCGGCGGGTGGTTTTCGGCCTCGACCGAGACGGTGTGCGCGAGATCGCGGTGCAGGGCGCGCAGTGGTGCAGCAAGTATGCCGAGCAGCTGCTCACCGGCACCGACGTGCTGTTTCAGTACAGCCCGGAATCGTTCACCGGCACCGAGCTGGACTACGCCGTCGAGGTGTGCGAAGCGGTGCTGGATGTCTGGCAGCCGACCGTAGATCGCAAGGTCGTGCTCAACCTGCCGGCCACGGTGGAGATGTCGACCCCGAATGTGTATGCCGACAGCATCGAATACATGCACCGGTCCTTGTCCAGGCGCGATGCCGTGGTGCTGTCCTTGCACCCGCACAACGATCGCGGGTGCGCTGTCGCCGCGGCCGAGCTCGGTGTGCTGGCCGGCGCCGATCGGATCGAGGGATGCTTGTTCGGTAACGGTGAGCGGACCGGCAACGTGTGCCTGGTCACCCTCGGGATGAACCTGTTCAGCCAGGGCATCGACCCGCAGATCGACTTCTCCGACATCGACGAGATCCGCCGAACCGTGGAATATGCCAACCAGCTGCCGGTCCATCCCCGCCATCCGTACGGCGGGGACCTGGTCTACACCGCCTTCTCGGGCTCGCACCAGGACGCGATCAAAAAGGGCTTGGAGGCGATGGAGCGCGACGCAGCGCAGGCAAAGACGCCGGTGGATGCGTTCCGCTGGGAGGTGCCGTACCTCCCGATCGACCCGAAGGACGTCGGCCGAACCTACGAGGCGGTCATCCGGGTCAATTCGCAGAGCGGGAAGGGCGGTGTCGCCTACGTCCTGCGTCACGACCACGGGCTGGAGCTCCCGCGCCGGCTGCAGATCGAGTTCTCGGCCGAGATTCAACGGCACACCGAGACCGCGGGGGGTGAGGTGCTGCCCACCGAGATCTGGCGGATCTTCGAACAGACCTACCTGACGGCCACCCGCCTCGAACTGCGCGATTACACGTTGAGCAGCGGCGCGCTGGATGCGGTGCTGAGCTTCGACGGGCAGCCGGTCGAGGTGCACGGTGAGGGCAACGGACCGATCGCGGCGCTGGTGCACGCACTCGCCGATCGGGTCGACCTTCGGGTGCTGGACTACCACGAGCACGCGCTGACCGGCGGGGAGGACGCGCGCGCGGCTGCGTACGTGGAGGTCGCGGTGGGTGGCACGGTGGTGTGGGGTGTCGGGGTCGATTCCAACATTGTGACCGCCTCGCTGCAGGCCGTGCTCAGCGCCGCCAACCGGACCATAGGGTCGCTGGCATGAGACTCGCGATCATTGGCGGCGACGGTATCGGCCCGGAAGTCACCGCGGAGGCGTTGAAAGTCCTGCGCGCGGTGCACGACAAGGTCGACACCACCGACTACGACTTGGGCGCCCGTCGTTACCGGGCCACCGGGGAAACACTTCCCGACAGCGTGCTCGCCGAGCTACGCGGCCACGACGCGATCTTGCTCGGCGCGGTGGGTGACCCCACCGTGCCGTCGGGCGTGCTGGAACGGGGCCTGCTGCTTCGGCTGCGCTTTTGCCTGGACCATCACGTGAACCTCCGGCCGGTCAAACTGTTTGCGGGCGTGCGGTCGGTGCTGGCCGGCGAGCCCCGGATCGACATGGTCTGCGTGCGAGAGGGAACCGAGGGTCTTTACGCGGGCAACGGGGGCACCCTGCGCGCGGGCACGCCCCAGGAGATTGCCACGGAAGTGAGCATCAACACGGCGTTCGGCGTGGCCCGGGTGGTCCGGGACGCTTTCGGCCGCGCCGCCGCGCGCCGAGGCCATCTCACGCTCGTGCACAAGACCAATGTGCTCACGTTCGCCGGATCGCTGTGGAAGCGCACCGTCGACGCCATTGCCCCCGAGTTCCCTGACGTGGACGTCGCCTACCAGCACGTCGACGCGGCGAGCATGTTTTTCGTCACCGACCCAGGTCGCTTCGACGTGGTGGTCACCGACAATCTGTTCGGTGACATCCTCACCGATCTGGGCGCGGCCATCTCCGGTGGCATCGGGCTCGCCGCCAGCGGGAACCTCGACGTGTCCCGCACGTTCCCGAGCATGTTCGAACCCGTACACGGGTCGGCACCGGACATCGCCGGAACCGGCGTGGCCGACCCGACGGCGGCCGTACTCAGCGTCGCCATGTTGCTGGCGCATCTCGGCGAGCACGAGGCGGCCACGAAGGTGAACGCGGCCGTCGCGCAGCGCTTGGCGTCCGGCCCACACCAGGTGCCAACCCAGCAGGTCGGTGACGAGCTGGCGGCACTCGCGGCCGGCTGAGATCTCCTCTTTCGAGGCATAGCGGCGGCGCAGGGTGGGCAGGAGCGCAGCACGCAGACTGAGGAGGCCTCATGACGACGAGCACGGTCCAGCGCCACCCCTCGGCAGACTCGGATGACCGGAGCGGCCTCAAACGGCATATCGGCCCGGTCGGCTTGCTGTTCAGCGGTGTCGGTTCGATCATCGGGTCCGGTTGGCTGTTCGGGGCGTTCTACGCCGCCCAGAAGGCCGGACCCATGGCCATCGTGTCGTGGTTCCTGGGCGCCGTCATGATCCTGGCGATCGGTTTGGTCTACGCCGAACTCGGGGCGATGTTCCCCGTGTCCGGCGGGGTAGTGCGGTACCCGCACTGGGCCTTCGGATCGTTCGCGAGCTTTTCCATGGGCTGGGTGACGTGGTTGGCCGCCGCGACCGTCGCGCCGATCGAAGTGGAAGGTGCGCTGCAATATGCCACGCACTACGCGCACGGGCTGACCACCACATCCGGTGGCACCAAGGTGTTGACCTGGCCCGAAGGCTATCTCGTCGCGGTCGCGGCGATGCTGCTGTTCACCCTGGTCAACGCCATCGGCATTCGCGCCTTCACGCGGATCAACAACGTGTTGGTGTCCTGGAAGCTGGTCATCATTTCGATAGTCGTCGTGGCGTTCCTGTTCACCACATTCCACGCCGGCAACTTCCATACCTATGGCGTGGCGCCGAGTGGGTTGAAGGGAACCGTGAGCGCGATCTCCACGGCCGGCATCGTGTTCTCCTTCCTGGGCTTCCGGCAGGCGGTGGAGCTGGGCGGCGAGAGCGACAATCCGCACCGCAACATCCCCCTCGCCGTGGTCGGCTCCGTGCTGCTCACCGCCGTGATTTACGTGTTGCTTCAGGTCGCCTTCATCGCCTCGGTGCCGCCCTCGTCGCTGAGCAAGTCCGGTAGCTGGGCGCATCTGTCGTTCACCAACGACGCCGGGCCGCTCGCGGCCATCGCCTCGCTGATCGGTCTGGGATGGCTGGCCACGGTGCTCTACATCGACGCGGTGGTCAGCCCGGCCGACACCGGTCTGATCTACACGACAGTGACCGCACGGATTTCCTACGCCATGGCCCGGAACGGCAATGCGCCTCGGCAACTCGGCGCCACCAGCGCCCGCGGCGTGCCGATGGCATCGGTCGTCCTGGCCTTCCTCGTCGGCCTGATCGTGTTCCTGCCGTTCCCCGGGTGGCAAAAGCTCGTCGGATTCATTACCTCCGCGACCGTGCTGTCGTTCGGTTCAGGTCCCCTGGTCCTCGCCGCGCTGCGCCGCTCACTGCCCGACCAGCCGCGCCCATTCCGGGTTCCGGGAGGCGACGTGCTGCCGTTCCTCGCCTTCTGGGCGGCGAATCAGATCGTGTTCTGGGCCGGATGGGACGTGAACTGGAAGCTGTTCCTCGCGGTGCTGCTTGGATTCGTGCTGCTCGGCGTACAGGAGCTGCGCCAAAATGGGGCCAGCCGAATCCCGTTGAACCTGCGTTGCGGCTGGTGGATCGCGCCCTGGTTCGGGTTGCTGGCCCTGGTCAGTTACCTCGGCACGTTCTCCTCGGACGGCACGGCTCACGGACAGGCCGGGGTGATCCCGTTCGGTTGGGACTTCGTCGTGCTGCTCGCGGTCAGCGCGCTGATCTACGTGCTCGCGGTGCGCTCCCGCTTCACCCCGGCGCAGGTCCGCTCCGCGCTGGCCGACCCGTCCGATAAGGTCCGGGAGCGCTGACCTTTCCGGCACTGCGGGCGATCGGAGACCTGTTCAGATCATGCTTGAGCTTCCTGGCCGACCGGCGCCGCCACCCCGGCCCGGCGGCAGCCTGCTGATGGGAACGGCTCTGGTGCTGCTGGCGCTGGTCGTCCTCGCCGCCGCCGCTCTGTATGCCACCTTCTTCCGCACCCCGGCCGATGCCTCCCTGCCGCCGGCGCCCCCGCCCACCTACTCCGCCAGCGCGGCGCCGGTCGTGGCCTCCTTGGGGCATCCCGCCGTAGCCGGCGACGTCGACGGGGACGGAAGGCCCGATGAGGTGCGGGTGGAGCCCGGGCCGCGGGCGCTCGGCGGGGGCGTCTATGACGCAGAGCTGCAAGTGCGCGGCACCCGCGCCGGTGTGCTGCGGCTCGATTTGGGCGCCGTCGCGGTGGGCCTCGCCGGCATGCATCCGGTCGACGTGGACGGGAAGGGATTCGCCCAAGTCCCCGTGCAGTTCGTCGAGGAAGCGGCGCAGAAGCGGGATGAGCTGGTGGCCTTGACCGGCGATCAGCTGGCGCTGGTTCGGCTGGACGGACGGGCGCCGCTCTCGCTGCCGGTGGGATCCGGGCGGGTGACCGGGAACTGGGACTGCATCGACAGCAGCGGGCAGGTGGGCCGGCCGGGGCTGGTGGAGGAGGCGATCCTCGCGCCCAGCGGGAGCGGCTGGTCGCTCACCGTCAGCGACTACTCCCTGCAAGGCGCGGTGGCCACGCAGGTCCGCAGCACCACCAGTCAGGTGTCTCGGACCCAAGGGCTGTCCCGGATCGGGGCGCTGCACCGTTGCGGCTCGCTGGGCTGAGCAGCGATCGACCCGCGCTGGGGGACCCACCGGGGCAGCTGAGCTGGTCATGCTTGACCGCGGGCGACTAATCCTCGAACGTTGGCCGTGATCGGCCTACGGTGACCACCCACGCCCGGGAGGTCGCTGCACCGGCACCGGCGGGTAGTGGTGGAGGTGACCAGATGCGCGTTCGCGACGCCATGTCCGGTTCGGTGGTGACAGTTGGCCCGGCGCACACGCTGCGCGCGGCGGCCCGGGCCATGAGCGCGCGCCGCGTCGGTGCCGCCGTCATCTTGGATGCGGACGGGTCCGGTCCGGGGATCCTCACCGAGCGGGACCTGCTGGACGCGCTGGCGGCCGGCCACGATCCGGACCTCGAGACCGTGGCTGCGCACCTGACCCGCGACGCGGTGGTCGTGGACCCCGACTGGTCCCTCGACGAGGCGGCCGCGGCGATGCTGCGGGGCGGTTTCCGCCATCTGGTGGTGACTGAGAAGGGCGAAACCGTGGGGGTGCTGAGCGTCCGCGATGTGCTGCGCCACTGGTCGCGCACCCGTGCGGTCCTCTGACCGCCGCTCCCGCCGCTTCCGTCGCCCTCGCGGGCGGCGCGGCTCCCGCCGCCCCGGCGGGCGCGCCGGTGCGGGGTTGACGTGGCCGCGCGGCCCTGGCACCGTCAGGTCCGTGCATCACCTGCTCGCTCGCCTCATCATCACCTAGGCGCGCCGACCACCCGGTCGACGCGCCCACCCCTCCGTGCCTAGCACGCAGGGGTTTTTTGTTGCCCCGAACCTCCAGACAGGAACCTGATGGACAGCCTGCACGTCTACGACACCACCCTTCGTGATGGCACCCAAGGTGCTGGCTTCGTGCCCAGCATCGGCGACAAGCTGGCCATCGCCCGGCACCTGGACGATCTCGGCTGCGACTTCGTGGAGGGCGGCTGGCCCGGGGCCAATCCCAAGGACGCCAGTTTCTTCGCCCGCGCGGGAGCCGAGCTGCAGCTCCGGCACGCCACCCTGGCTGCCTTCGGCGCGACCAGGAAGCCCTCGGGCAAGGCGGTGAACGACCCGCAGGTGCGCGCGTTGCTGGATGCGCAGACCTCGTTGGTGACCCTGGTGGCGAAGGCTCACTCCGTGCAGGTGGAACGCGCGCTGCGCACCACCCGCGAGGAAAACTTGGCGATGGTCGTGGACACCGTCGCGCTGCTGCGGGCCGAGGGCCGCCGCGTTTTCCTGGACGCCGAACACTTTTTCGACGGCTACCGGCTCGATCCGGCCTACGCCCTGGCCGTCGTCGCCGCCGCCCATGACGCCGGCGCCGAGGTCGTGATCTTGTGCGACACCAATGGTGGGATGCTGCCGCACGACGTCGCGGAGATCGTCACGGAGGTGGCCGGGCAGAGCCAGGCCCGGCTGGGCGGCCATTTTCACGACGACAGCGCCTGCGCCGTGGCCAACACGCTCGCCGCGGTCCGGGCCGGCGCCACCCACGTCCAGGGCACCAGCAACGGGTATGGCGAGCGCTGCGGCAACGCCGACCTGTTCGCCATCGTCGCGAACCTGGAGCTCAAGCTGGGCCAGCCGGTTCTACCGCCCGGCAAACTCGCCGAGCTGCAGCGCATCTCCCATGCGGTGGCCGAGATCGCCAACTTCGTGCCGTCCCCCCGCCAGCCGTATGTGGGGCAGTTGGCGTTCGCGCACAAGGCCGGGCTGCACGCGAGCGCGTTGAAGGCCGACGTCGACTTCTATCAGCACATCGATCCGGCTGCGGTCGGAAACGACATGCGGCTGCTGGTCAGTGAGCTCGCCGGGCGCGCCAGCGTGGAGCTCAAGGGAGCACAGCTGGGCATGGCGGTGGATCGCGAGACGGCCGGCCGGGTGATCGACCGGGTCAAGGAGCGTGAGGCCATCGGCTACTCCTATGAGGCCGCCGAAGCCAGCTTCGAATTGCTGCTCCGCGAGGAGGTCGACGGGGAGCGCCCCACGGCGTTCGCCCTCGAATCCTGGCGGGTCATCGTCGAGCGGCGACCGGACGGGGAGTTGGTCAGCGAAGCCACCGTGAAGGTGCACGCGGCGGGGGAGCGGCTGGTCGCGACCGGGGAAGGCAATGGCCCGGTCAACGCGCTGGACATGGCACTACGGACCGCGCTGCTGGGCTACTTCCCGCACCTGGCGGACCTGGAACTGGTGGACTACAAGGTGCGCATCCTCGAGGGCGCGCACGGTACCGACGCCGTGACCCGGGTGTTGATCACCACGAGTGACGGCCGGCGGGAGTGGCAGACCGTGGGGGCTGGAGAGAACCTGATCGATGCCTCGTGGCAGGCCCTGGACGATGCCGTCACCTACGGGCTGATCACCCGCCGCTGAGCCGGTGGGCGAGCGTTCACCCGTCGATCGTCGGGCCGCTCTCGATCATCGGACCGTTCTGCCCGGGGGCGGCGATCGTGTACTCGGCGGTGTCCTTGGTGCGTTGCGGACCGGCGTTGGCGACCACCACCGCGATATAGGGGGCGACGAACGAGAACCCGATCGCGGCCCAGCGCAGCCAGCCGCTGAACAGGAACACCGCCGCCAGGAACAGCGCGGTGCGAACTCCCATGGTGATCAGATAGCGCCGGCGCCGTTCGTCGATCTCCTGCGGCCGGCTGGGCTGGACGCCGGTGACCGACTGCACGTCGTGCCCGGGCCGGCGTTGGGTGCTGCGACCACGCGGCGCTCCGGCTGACGTCATGCATGGAGTGTGCTCCTGCGGGCCGAGGGTCGCACCCGCTGGGCGGTCCGAGCCTGCCCGGGGGACGGTCGGTTAGCCTCATCGACTGTGAAGATCGCCCGGTTCGCTGTCGGCAGTGGTGGCTTTGGGTACGGGCTGGTGGAAGGCGAGCCGGGCGCGGAGACGGTAGCCGCGCTGCATGCTCATCCGCTGGTGGAACCGGTCCGGCTGACGGGGGAACGATTTGCGCTGAGCGAGGTCAACCTCGGCGCCCCCGTGGTGCCCAGCAAGATCGTGTGCGTAGGCAAGAATTACGCCGATCATGTGGCGGAGATGGCCGGTGCGGAGGGTGCGGCGATACCGGCGGCACCGTTGTTGTTCCTCAAGCCCTCGACATCCATCGTCGGCCCGGATGCCGCGATCGTCCTCCCGCCCGACAGCAAGCGCGTGGACTACGAGGGGGAACTGGCCGTGGTCATGGGCAAGATCACCCGGCGAGTGACCCGGGCGAACGCCTTGGCCTCGGTGTTCGGGTACACCTGCGCGAACGACGTCACTGCCCGGGACCATCAGCAGGCAGACGGGCAGTGGACCCGCGGGAAGGGGCACGACACGTTCTGCCCGCTGGGACCGTGGATCGAGACTGAGCTCGACCCGGGGCTGACCCGGCTGACAACCAAGCTGGACGGGCGGACCGTGCAGGACGCGCCGACGAGCGAGCTCATCCACGATGTCGCCAGCGTGCTGGCCTACATCAGCAACGTGATGACCCTGCTTCCCGGGGACGTGGTGCTGACCGGGACCCCCGCCGGTGTCGGTGCTTTGGCGCCCGGACAGGTGGTCGCCGTCACGGTGGAGGCCATCGGGACGCTGGCGAATCCGGTGGTGGCAGCGTGAGCGTGCGCACCCGGATCGCCCCCGCTCCGTCCGGCGATCTGCACGTCGGCAACGTGCGCACCGCGCTGTTCTCCTGGGCCTACGCCCGGCGGCACGAGGGCCGTTTCCTGCTGCGGATCGAGGACACCGACGCCAGCCGGGTCAGCGACGAGGCGGTCGAGGCGACCCAGGAGATCTTGCGCTGGGTGGGACTGGATTGGGATGAGGGGCCGGGGATCGACGGGCCCTACGCGCCGTACCGGCAAAGCGAGCGGCGAGCCATCTACGAGCAAGCCCTGGAGACGTTGGAGGCGCGGGGACACGCCTATCGCTGCTACTGCACAGCGCAGGAGCTGGCCGAGCGCAACGCGGCCGCACGGGCTGCGGGACGGGCGCCGGGATACGACGGGCGCTGTCGGCATTTGGGTCCCGACGCGAGGCGAGCCTTCGAGGCGGAGGGCAGATCCCACGTCCTGCGATTCCCGATGCCGGCTGGGCAGACCACCTGGACCGACCTGGTTCGCGGAGACATCACCATCGCCCATGACCAAATCCCGGACTTCGCGTTGACCCGCAGCGATGGGGGGCCGCTGTACGTGCTCGCCGCGGCCGTCGACGACGTCGCGATGAAGCTCACCCATATCGTGCGTGGTGAGGACCTCGTGGCGGCCACGCCACGCCAGATGGCGATCTACGCCGCGTTGGACTATCCGCGGGAGAGCTGGCCGCAGTTTGCGCACCTGCCGCTGCTGGTGGGGGCCGATCACAAGCCGCTGTCCAAGCGCAACGGGGAGGTCTCGCTGCGGCACTACCGCGATGCCGGGTTCCTGCCCGAGGCGATGCTGAACTACCTCGCGCTGCTGGGCTGGTCCTTGGCGCCCGATCGGGAGCTGTTCACGATCGCCGAGATGGTGCAGGCCTTCGATCTAGCCAAGGTGTCGAAGAACCCGGCGCGGTTTGACCTGAAGAAACTCGAGGCGATCAACGGCGAGAAGATCCGGGCGATGACCGAAGCCGAGCTAGTGGTGACACTCCAGCCGTGGATGCGGGGCGCGGGGTTGTCCGACGACGTGGGGTTCCTGCAGGCCGCGGTGCCCTTGGTGCAGAGCCGGATGGTTCGGCTCACCGAGGCGCCGGAGCTGCTGCGCTTCCTGCTGGTGGCCGAGGAAGATTTCCTGGTCGTGGACCGGGAGCTGCTGGGGGAGGCGGCCCGGCCGGTGTTGGATGCGGCCATCGCCGCCCTGGAGCCGATGCCCGTCTGGAGCGCAGAGCTGGCCGAGGCGGCGCTTCGCGCAGCGCTTGTCGAGGGCCTCGGGCTCAAGCCGCGTAACGCCTTCGGGCCGGTTCGGGTGGCCGTGACCGGCCGGCGGATCTCCCCTCCGCTGTTCGAATCCCTCGAGCTGCTCGGCCGGGAACGAAGCTTGCGACGGTTGGCGCAGGCCCGGGCCGACATCGACGGCTGATAGGGTCATGGCCTGCTCCGCAGCGGCCGGCAGTGCGCGGCCCGGCGGAGTCCCATGGGGTATGGGGTAATTGGCAGCCCGGCTGATTCTGGTTCAGCTAGTCTAGGTTCGAGTCCTGGTACCCCAGCAAGTCTGATCCGGCGGGACCGTCGAGGCCGGCCGGCGCCGCGACACCCGCGCCGGAAATCCGCATCGGGAAATCCGCCTCGTGAAATCCGCACCGGGAAATCCGCACCGGGAAATCCGAGCGGCAGCGTGCAGCGTGACCCCGAAGCGCCCGTGGCATTCGCACCGCGGGGTGGCATTCGCACCGATGGGTGGCAGTCGCACCGCTGGCGTTACTCGAGCGCACCGTGTAGCCCCGACCGGATTCGAACCGGCGCCGCCGCCTTGAGAGGGCGGTGTCCTAGGCCGCTAGACGACGGGGCCCTAGGCATTCCAGCCGCCAGCGAACCAGCGGGTGAGGCCAGCCTACCGGACGTGGCCGCCCGGCCCGAACGCTCAGCCCTCAAGGGCCCCGGGCGGGCGGCAGCTCGGGCTTGGCCCGACCGTGCGTCGGTGATCATGCAAGTTTGGTCGTAAAAATCGCGATTCCACGACCAAACTTGCATGATCACCGGGGGAGGTCACGGAGGGTTGCGGGAAGGGTGACGCAGGGTCGAAGTGTGCAGCTGGGCTGGCGGCTGGCGGCGGCCTCGCGGTGGCTGGCGCTGGGCTAGCGGCGCCAGAAGGGAGCCTGCACGTTCGGCCAGGTGCAGGCACCCAATCAGCCAGGTGCAGGCACCGAATCAGCCAGGCGCAGGCACCGAATCAGCCGAGCGCAGCCACCCAATCAGCTAGTGCAGCCGCCCAATTCGAGGGCCGCCGAGGACACGGCCGCACCGTAGGCCCGGCCCGGGGAGCGGCCGAGCACCGCCACCGGGCCGCTCACCGACACCGCCGCGACCACTGTGCCGGCGGTGTCCTGGATCGGGGCCGAAACCGAGGCGACGCCGGGTGCGCGTTCGGCCACCGAATGGGCCCAACCGCGCCGGCGTACGGCGCTTAGTACCGCCGCGGTGAAGACGCTGCCGGGTGGCGCGACGCCCTCGGCGCACAGCAGTGCCTGCGCGGCCGATCCGGCGGTCATCGGTAGCAGGCTCCCCACCGGCACCGTGTCGCGAAGACCCTGCACCACGTCCGATGCGGCCACGCACAGCCGGTGATCGCCGCGCCGACGGTAGAGCTGGGCGCTGCATCCGGTCTGGTCGCGCAGCCGGTCCAGGACCGGCTGCGCGCGCAGCGACAGCGGGTCGGCTCCGGCCAGCTCGCTGAGCCAGGAGCCGGCCCGGTATCGCCCCTCACGTAGGGACAGCAACCGGTGCGAGACGAGCGCCGTCGCCAACCGGTGCGCGGTGGCCCGCGGGAGCCGGGAGCGCTCGACGAGTTCGGCCAGGGTGCAGGGGCCGGCCTCGATCGCACGCAGCACGGCGGCGACCTTGTCCACGACGCCGACCTTGGAGTACGGTTCCATTGGCTGATACTGACATCTCAGTATGTGAGAATGCAATGAGGAGGCTGCCATGGCGCTGCGCACGCTGGCCGAGAAGGTCTGGGACCGGCACGTGGTGCGCCAGCAGCCGGGCGAACCGGACCTGCTCTACGTCGACCTGCATTTGGTGCATGAGGTAACCAGCCCGCAAGCGTTCGAGGGGTTGCGACTGGCCGGGCGTCCGGTTCGCCGCCCGGACCTCACGATCGCCACCGAGGATCACAATGTGCCGACCGACCTGTTGGCCGGGCCACCGCGCAGTCCGACCGACCTGCTTGCGGCCATCACCGACGAGGTCAGCCGTACCCAGGTCGCCACGCTGCGGGCCAATTGCGCCGAGTTTGGTGTGCGCCTTCATCCGATGGGCGATGCGGGTCAGGGCATCGTGCACGTCATCGGCCCTCAGCTGGGGCTGACCCAGCCGGGCATGACAGTGGTCTGCGGGGACAGCCACACCTCCACCCACGGGGCGTTCGGGGCGCTCGCGTTCGGTATCGGCACCAGCGAGGTCGAGCACGTGCTGGCCACCCAGACGCTCTTGATGCAGCGTCCCGCGACCATGGCCATCACCGTGGACGGGACGCTTCCAGCCGGGGTCACCGCCAAGGACCTCATCCTCGCGGTGATTGCCCAGATCGGCACCGGAGGCGGCCAGGGACACATCATCGAGTATCGCGGCGAGGCGATCCGGGCGCTGTCCATGGAAGGCCGCATGACGGTGTGCAACATGAGCATCGAGGCCGGGGCCCGAGCCGGCATGATCGCGCCCGACCAGACCACGTTCGAGTTCCTCCGCGGACGACCGCACGCCCCGAGCGGCGTCGACTGGGATGCAGCGATGCTGGCCTGGCCGGACTTGGCAACCGACGAGGGCGCCAACTTCGACCGCGAGGTGCGGATCGACGCCTCGGGTTTGACGCCGTTCGTGACCTGGGGCACCAATCCGGGCCAAGGGGCGCCGCTGGGGGCCCTCGTGCCCGACCCCGCCTCGTTCGCCGACCCTGCCGCCCAGGACGCTGCCCGGCGTGCGCTCGCCTACATGGACCTGATGCCCGGAGTGCCGCTGCGGGAGGTCACGGTCGACACCGTGTTCATCGGTTCCTGCACCAATGGCCGGCTGGAAGATCTGCGGGCCGCCGCGGGTGTGCTGCGCGGCAGGCAGGTCGCCGCTGGCGTGCGTGCCCTGGTCGTGCCGGGCTCGATGCAGGTAAAGCTGGCGGCCGAGGCCGAGGGGCTGGATGCCATTTTCACTGCGGCGGGCGCCGAATGGCGCAGTGCCGGCTGTTCGATGTGCCTGGGCATGAATCCCGACACGTTGGGGCCGGGCGAGCGCAGTGCCTCCACCTCCAACCGAAACTTCGAAGGCCGACAGGGCCGAGGGGGGCGCACCCATTTGGTGTCCCCTGCCGTGGCCGCCGCTACTGCCGTCACCGGGCGGCTCACCGCCCCCGCAGACCTCTAGGAGAACTCGTGGAGCCGTTCACCGTCCACACCGGCCGGGCCGTTCCGCTGCGTCGCAGCAACGTCGACACCGATCAGATCATCCCGAGCGACTACCTCAAGCGAGTCAGCCGGACCGGTTTCGGCGACGGACTGTTCCGGGAATGGCGATCGGCCGGCGACTTCATCCTCGACGAGCCGGCCTTCTCCGGCGCGACCGTGCTGTTGGCCGGCGCGGACTTCGGCACCGGTTCCTCCCGCGAACACGCCGTCTGGGCCCTGCAAGACGCCGGGTTCCGCGCCGTCATCAGCGCCCGCTTCGCCGACATCTTTCGAGGGAACGCCCTGAAAGCCGGCCTGCTCGCCGTGCAATTGCCTTCGGCACAGGTGGAAGAGCTGATGATCGCTGTCGAGGCAGACCCGCAGCTGCCAGTTACGGTGGACCTGGAGCTTCGGGAAGTCCGCGTCCCGGCGGCCACCTACCCCTTCGCCTTGGAGGATTCGGCCCGGCATCGGCTCCTGGAGGGGCTGGACGACATCGCCTTGACCCTGCAGCAGGACGAAAATATCGCCGCCTACGAGGCGAATCGTCCATCCTGGTTGCCGACGACCGTGTCGGCCTGAGAGCTGGCCAGTTCTGGTCAAAACCGCTGTACTGCAGCGGGTTAGCGCTTCCCGCCCGGCAGGATCCATTGTGCGGCAGGGAGAGTCAGCACAGAACCATGGGCCGACACGCCGTGGTTGGTGTTGGCATATCGGCCAAGACCTCCTACCGTTCCGCATGATTACGTCCGGCACGGGGCCGAGACGGTGCACCGGAGGTGCGTGTGAACAAGTCCGATCTGATCGACGCGCTCGCCGACCACGTCGGCGGTCGCGCGACAGCGACCAAAGCAGTTGAGAGCTTCATCGAGACCGTGACCAGGGCGGTGAGCAAGGGGGAGAAGGTCGCGATCAGCGGCTTCGGTGTCTTTGAGAAGGCCGACCGGGCTGCCCGCACCGGACGCAATCCGTCCACCGGGCAACCGGTGAAGATCAAAAAGACGTCGGTGCCGAAGTTCCGACCGGGCACCGACTTCAAGGCGTACGTCTCGGGTGCCAAGAAGTTCGCCAAGGCTGCTCCCGGCCGGGTTGCGGCGAAGTCGGCTCCCGTTCGGGCCGCGGTGAGCACGGCGCGGGCGACCGCCACCAAGGCGGCCGGTAGCCGGGGCGCCGCGAAGGCACCTGCCAAGACCGCCACCAGGGCGGCGGCGCCGCGGACCGTGGCGACAAAGGCCCCGGCGAAATCGGCGGCGAAGGCGCCGGCAAAATCGGCGACCAAGGCGACCACCAAGTCGACGGGTCGGACCGCGGCCAAGGCCGCTGCCGCCCGGCCGGCGGCAAAGACCACGGCGAGGTCCGCGGTGAAGACCGTTTCGCGGACGCCGGTCAAGAAGGCCACCAAGGCCACGGCCACAAAGGCGACCGCCACCAAGGCGACCGCCAAGAGCGCAGGGAAGGCACCCGCTAAGCGCGCTGGCCGCTAGCTGCACATGGCCGGTGGCTTTCGGTCACCGGCCCGCAACGGCAGGGTCCCGCTGGGCGGGCACCTCATCTGGAGGTGCCCGCCCAGCGGCCGGCGTCATCCGCGAGGCAGCCCGCCCGGCAATGCCGTGCTGCAACCCGCCAGGCCAATCCACCCGGCCAATCCACTCGGCTAATCCGCCCGGCAACCGCCGCGTTACAGCGGTGGCGACAGGTCGGCCAGGTAGCTGCCCGCGGCGAGCCGGCCCTTGTCGAACGAAAGCACCCACACCGACCCTTTCCGGCTGCGTAAGGCCGGCAGCGGGACGCCGTCCCGCGCCGTCAACGCCGCCAACAGGTGCGGAATAACGCCGCCCTGACTGCACACTGCTGCATGCCGGCCGAGGGCCACCACCTTGTCCAGGGCATCGACGGCGGTCCCGATCGGGTGCGCCGGCTCCCCCTCGGCGAAGTCGGCCATGGGCTCCGCGCTCACTCCGAGGGCGGCGGCTAACGGCAGCACCGTCTGCACGCACCGCACCACGTCGGCGGCGTGCACGCTTTGCACCCCGAAGCACAGCCCGGCGGCGGCCAACAGCTCAGCCTGGGCCTGCCCCACCGCATCGAGGGGACGGTCGGCATCGGATCCGCGCCACTTTTTCCGGTCCCCGGCGCTCCCATGGCGGACCAGCAGCACCGTCACCGCTTCGGCGGGACCGGCCGAGAAGCGGGCCAGGACCTCACGATCCTGCACCCGGGTCAGCCGCGCGGCGGCGTCGCAGGCGGGCAGCCACTCCAGCCGATCCACCTCGGTGGACGGCGTGAACACCCCACCCAGGGCCGGCATGACGAAGTAGTGCACGACCTTCGGGACCGGGCCGTCGGGGGAGTCCACCGCGTAGCTGACCTGGCCGAGCGGTCGGCCCAACGGCCCGGTGAAGCCGGCTTCCTCCATGGTCTCGCGTACGGCCGCCGCCACGGGATGCTCCCCGGCCTCCGCCTTGCCCTTGGGCAGTGACCAGTCGTCGTACTTCGGCCGGTGTACCAGCGCCACCTCGAGCCCACCCAGATCGTCCCAGCGCCACAACACGGTGCCCGCGGCGACGATCGGCTTCACCCTCGAGTCCCGCTGGTGAGCCAACGGCGGGCCTGTGCGGCGTTGGCCTTCTTCCACACCTTGGCGAACTGACCGCGGTAGGCCCGGACCGCGCTCCTCTCCCGTTCCGCGAGACGGCCGCACAACAAGATCAGCGCCGGGTCGTCGGGAGCCTGGGCCGCGATCGTCAAGACGGTGTCGGCGGCGATCGCCGCGTCCTGGTGGTTGCCCAGGACGTCCTGCACCGCGGCCATCGCCGCCCCGGTCGCGGCCGCCCGGGCGCCCAGCGCCCCGGCCGCCGCCTCCGCGGCGTAACGGGCTCGTTTGGCCCGGATCCGGGCTGCGTGCCAGCGACGGTCGGCAGCGCCCCGGCGTAACTTGGCAGCTTTTGCGTCCAGGTCGTCGACGGTCGCGCCGACCAACCGTGGCAGGACCGTCCGGCACGGCAGATCCGCCATCACCGTCGTGACCGGCTCCCGAGCCAGCGCGACGACGTTGTCCAGGAGCGCGACGTACCGGGGCTCGGCCAGGGCCGTGGCCACCGATTCGAGCGCGGCCTGCTCCCGGCCCATGAGCAGTCCGTCCAGGCGGCCGAATGCGACCGGATCGAGCGGCGCCAGCGGATCTGCCTGCAGCGTGGTCGCCAGCCGTGCGCGCAGCACTTCCAGGTCGCGGGCCGCGCCGAGGGCGTCCGCGAGCCAGGACAGCTCGGACCGGATCGCCGCCGCCGGATCGGGCGCGAGCAGCGGCCCGAAGGTGCGCATGTCGCTGCGCAACCGGCGGCAGGCAACCCGCATTTGGTGAACGGCGTCCTCGCGACGGAGCCGGACCCGGACGTCCTGGGCCAACAGGCGCCGAACACCGGCGCGGAGCGCTTCCGCGACCAGCGCGCTGGCGGGGTCGTCCTTGCCGATCCGCAGCGGCGCCGGGATGTCGGTCGGCGCGGTCGCCCGCGGGCCGAGGGCACGCACCAGTTTCGGCTGGAAGGCCCCCCGAATGGCGCCGGCATCGATCAGCCGGGACAGCAGCGACGTCATGGCCTGCTCGTCGATCCCGTGACGTTCGACTTCTAGCTCGCGGAACCGGGCCACCACCTTGCTGTCGGCGACAACCGACACCAAGTCATCGACGAGCTCCGCGACGGGTTGGCCGGCGCCGTCGGTGAGCCGCCACACCTCGCGCCGGGTGGTGAGGCGCACCACTTCGCTGAGCGGAGCGCTCCGGACCAAGGCGGTGACCAGGGCGGTGAGCTCACTCGGTGGCGCGGCCGGGCGGGCGCTCACCGACAGCTCCTGCCGCTCACCCTCGGCCGCCGATTCGGCCGGCAGTTTCAGGGTCCACCGCGGGCGCCCCTCACCGGTGCGGTAGCGCAGGGTCACCCCGGACCGGGCGAGGCGCAGGTCCTCGGTGTCGTAGTAGGTGGCCTTCAGGGCCAGCCGCCCGGCCGGGTCGGCGCGCAGCGGATGCGGGCCATCGAGATCGGTCAGCTGGGGCATGCTGAACAGCGCCGGGACTCCGAGTTTGACCTCGCTCTCGGTTTCGCTGTGGACCGACCGCTCGTCGGGGTCAGCCATGCCGCTCGGACATCTGTTGGGCCACGGCGGCGTGCAGGTCCGTTTCCCCGCGCCGGGTCCAACCGCCGTCCGCGTCCAGGTGCCAGGACGTGGTGGCCGGGTCCATGGCCCGGGCGAAGGTGCCCGCGAGTTGATCTGTGAGCAGCGGGTCGCTGACCCGCACGAGCGTCTCCACCCGGCGATCCAGGTTGCGGTGCATGATGTCGGCGGATCCCAGCCACCACTGAGCTTCCGGCTCCTCGCCGAACGCGAACAGCCTGCTGTGCTCGAGGTAGCGGCCCAGGATCGACCTGACCCGGACGGTCTCCGACAGGCCAGGGACACCCGGCCGCAGCGCGCAGATGCTGCGCACCACGCAGTCGATGGGGACGCCCGCCCGGGCGGCCCGGTACAGCGCGTCGACGACCTGCTCATCGACGAGGTTGTTGACCTTCATCCGGATGCGGGCCGGCTGGCCGGCCCGGGCGCGCTCGGCTTGCTGCTCGATGCGCTCCACGATGCCGGCCCGCATCCGCTGCGGGGCCACCAGCAACGTGCGGTATTCGGTCTGCCGGGAGTAGCCGGTGAGCGCGTTGAACAGGTCGGTCAGGTCCGCACCGACGTCGGGGTCGGCGGTGAGGAGCCCGAAGTCCTCGTAGCTGCGGGCCGTTTTCGGGTTGTAATTGCCGGTGCCGATGTGCGCGTACCGGCGAAGCTGACCCTTCTCCTGGCGGACCACCAGCGCGGTCTTGCAGTGCGTCTTGAGCCCGACGACGCCGTACACGACGTGGCAACCGGCGCGCTCCAAGGCCCGGGCCCAGGTGATGTTGTTCTGTTCATCGAAGCGGGCCTTGATCTCGACCAGAACGACGACCTGTTTCCCGGCCTCGGCGGCGTCGATGAGGGCTTCCACCAGCGGCGAGTCGCCGGAGGTGCGATAGAGCGTTTGCTTGATTGCCAGAACGCTGGGATCGGCCGCGGCCTGTTCGATGAAGCGCTGCACGCTGGTGGCGAAGGAGTCGTACGGGTGTTGCAGCAGGACATCGCCCTCCCGCAGCACCGCGAACAGGTCGGCGGCGACCATGCCGTCCTCCCCGGCGAGCCGGGGATGCAGCGTCGGCACATACGCCTCGTCCTTCAGCTCCGGCCGGTCCAGTTCGACCAGCGCCCACAACGCGCTGAGGTCAAGCAGCCCGGGGATCCGCAGGACGTCGCGGGGATGCACCTCCAACTCGCGGATTAGCAGGTCCAGCACCCGCTCACCCATGTTGTCCGCGACCTCGAGCCGGACCGCCGGCCCGAACCGGCGCCGGGCCAGCTCCCGTTCGAGGGCCTGCAGCAGGTCCTCGGCCTCGTCTTCCTCGATTTCGACGTCGGCGTTGCGGGTGACCCGGAACAGGTGCTGCTCGGTGACCTCCAGGCCGGGGAACAGCTGGGACAGGTGGGCGGCGATCAGTTCTTCCAGCGGCAGGAACCGGGCCGTGGCGTCGGCCGCCCCGTCGCCGTCCCGCGGGCCGACCCGGACAAACCTCGGCAAGATCGCGGGCACCTTCACTCGGGCGAAGTGCTCCACCCCTGTCGCGGGATCACGCACGACGACGGCAAGGTTCAACGACAGACCGGAGATGTAGGGGAACGGGTGGGCCGGATCCACGGCCAGTGGGGTAAGCACCGGGAAGACCTGCGCGCGAAAGTAGCCGTGCAGCCGTTGCTGCTCGGCGCTCGGCAGCTGCTCCCAGCAGGTCAGCGTGATGCCCGCTTCGGCGAGGGCGGGAAGCAGCTGGTCGGCGAACATCAGCGCGTGCTGCTGCTGCAGTTCGGCGGTGCGCTCACCGATCAGGGCCAGCTGTTCCCGGGTGGCCAGACCGTCCGCGCTGCGGACGGTGAGGCCGGTGGCCTGCCGGCGTTTGAGCCCGGCCACGCGGACCATGAAGAACTCATCGAGGTTGCTGGCGAAGATGGCGGCGAACTTGACCCGTTCCAGCAGCGGGGCGCTCGGGTCTTCGGCCAGGGCCAGGACGCGGGCGTTGAAGTCCAACCAGGACGCTTCCCGGTTGAGGAAGCGATCCTCAGGCAGGTCCTTCACCAGCAGGCTGACGGGCGAACTCGCCGCGACCGGTTCGAGGTCGGCGGCCACCACCTGCTGGGCGCTGACCAGATCCGCGGGTGCGGGGCGCAGCACGGACTCGGTCATGGTTCTAGTCTCACACCCGCCGCTGCGGGCCGCGACGAGTCGCGGCGCTTGCGGCGCCCGCGAGACTGGCGGGGCTGGCGGGGCTAGCGGGGCTAGCGGGCAGGGTCGCGATGGTCACCAGCGTGAGTTCCTCGCCGATCCACTCCAGCCGGACGCGCTGGCCCGGGCGCAGGTGCCGGACCGCGGGGTCGAGCCGTTCGGCCGGGAGCTCGTAGATCGAGCCTGAGTCGTCGAGGGCTTCACCGGTGCGATCCGCGGGGTTGAATCGCCGCACCGTCGCCTGCAGGCTGCGCACGGCTCGGGTCATGGCTGCACTGTCCCACCAACGCAATCGGCGGGGGTCGGGCCGGTTCCGGGCCGCGTTCGGGCGGCGTCGGCCCGCCGGATGCGGGGATTCTCACGGCAGGTGCGCGGCGCGCCAGGCCTGCGCGGCCTGCGCCGTCGCCTGCCCGACCCCCAGCTCGAGCGCGGCGACGAGGTCGTCGACGGTGTCCACATCCCGGCGCAGGCCGGTCGCGGCCCAGCGGGAGAGGTTTCGTGCGCCGGAGCCGACGTGCGCGGCCAGCGACGCTCCCTCGTAGGCGGGGAGCAGAGGAATCCCCGGGGTTGCCGCCAGCAGCACGGTTCCTTCCCCGGACAGGTCGGCGACCACGGACCGGCCAGGAGCGATGTGCGCCAGGATGTCGGCGAGCGCGCGAGCCGTGAGCGCGGGCAGGTCGGAGGCGAGCGCCACGATCCCGGATCCAGGCCATCGCTCTGCGGCGAGCTCGGCGCCGTGCGCCACCGCCGCGGATAGGCCGGCGCGCGGCAGGTCGGGCACGACCAGGCAGGAGCCGGCGAAGGCTTCGCCGGCCCGCGGGTCGTCGGTGACGACCAGGATCTTGCGCACCGAGCCGCACGCCTGCACTGCGGCGACGACATCACGGGCCATCGCGAGGGCCAGCACCGCGCGGGCGCCCGGGTCCCCGCCGAGCCGGCTCTTGGCGCGGGCCAGCTCCTTGACCGGCAGCACGACCGTCCAGGTCGTCGCCTCGCGCGCGTCGTTCGGGGCCACGAATGGGCATGCTGCCACCGGCGCGTCCTTGCTCGACACCGGCGGTTGGCCGGTGAAGGATCAGCCGCCGGATGCCTGCCCGCGCCGCCTCGTCGTTGCGGGTCGCGCCGGACCGGCAGCGACGTGAGAGGAAGGCGCGAACGGATGGCGCGGGCGGCATCAGGTGACCGGGAGCGCCGAGGATTTTGGTTTTCGCTGGCCATCGCCCTGATCCGGCCCTCGCTCCTGGTGCTCACTCGACGCGAGCGGCGCGGGCTGGAACACGTGCCGGCGCGCGGGGGAGCGCTGGTGGTCGCCAACCACATCTCCGCGGTGGACCCGCTGACGGTGGCGCACGCCGTGTACGACGCCGGCCGGTTGCCGCACTATCTGGCCAAGGACAGCCTGTTCGGCATGTTCTTCGTGGGCCGGATCATGCGCGGCGCGCGGCAGATCCCGGTGAAGCGGGACACGGCAGACGCGGCGCATGCGCTGTCTGCGGCGGTGCAGGCCCTGAGATCGGGCAAGGTGGTGATCATCTATCCGGAAGGTACGACGAGCCGGGATCCCGACCTGTGGCCGATGAAGGCCCGGACCGGGGTCGCCCGGCTGGCCCTGAGCGCCGACGTGCCGGTCCTGCCGCTCGCCCAGTGGGGGGCCCAGCAGATCCATCGGCGCGGCGGCCGGCTGCATCTGCTGCGCCACCCCCTGATCACCACGGTGATCGGGCCGCCGATCGACCTGACCCGGTTCGCGGGCGCCACCCAAACTCCCGCGGTGCTGCGCGAAGTCACCGACGAAATCATGGGGACTGTCACCGCGATGGTGGCCGGGCTACGCGAGGAAGCCCCGCCGGAGCAGCCCTTTGTCTGGCGCTCCGGCCGCGACGTCAGGCGGACCGCGTGACCCGCGCCGTCGTGCTCGGGGCCGGGTCGTGGGGCACCGCCTATGCGAAGGTACTGGCCGACGCGGGGACCTGGACCACGCTGGTCCCGCGACGCCCGGAGCTGGCCCGGATCATCCGGGACACCCGCGAGAATCCCGAGTACTTGCCGGGGGTCGGCCTGCCGCGCCGGCTGACCGCCGAGGCCGATCCGGCGATCGCGCTCCCGGGCGCCGACCTGGTGGTGCTGGCGCTGCCCAGCCAAACGCTGCGGGTGAATCTCGCGGCGGTTCGGGGCTACCTGCCCGGCGGCGCCACGCTGGTCAGCCTGATGAAGGGCGTCGAGCTGGGTACCAGCAAGCGGATGAGTGAGGTGATCGCCGAGGTGGCGGACGCCGAGGCCGATCGGGTCGCCGTGGTCAGTGGACCGAACCTGGCCGGTGAAATCGCCGCCGAGCATCCCGCCGCCACCGTCGTGGCCTGCCCCGATCCGCTCCGTGGTCGCCAGCTGCAGCTGGCCAGCACCACGATCTACTTCCGCCCGTACACCAACACCGACGTGGTCGGCTGCGAAGTGGGGGGCGCCGTCAAGAACGTGATCGCGCTGGCCTGCGGGATGGCCGAGGGCATGGGCTTTGGCGACAACACGGTAGCTAGCCTGATCACCCGCGGCCTGGCCGAGACGGCCCGGCTCGGCGCCGCGCTCGGAGCGGACGCCGTGACGTTCACCGGGCTGGCCGGCCTCGGGGACCTGGTCGCGACCTGCACCTCGCCGCTGTCCCGGAACCGCACCTTCGGCGAACGGCTCGGCCAGGGGCAACCGGTGGATGAGGTCATCGCGGGCACCCGGCAGATCGCGGAGGGTGTCAACAGTTGCCGGTCCATTCACGAGCTGGCCCTCAAGCATGCGGTGGACATGCCTATCACCGAACATGTCGTGAAGGTGGTGTACGACGGCCTGACCCCCGTCCAGATGGTGCGGGCCTTGATGGCCCGGGAAGTGGGCTCCGAATGAGTGATCATCGCGAACCCTTCGGCGAGCACACCCGCGCCGTGCACGGGCCGGAGCTTCCCCCCTTCACCCAGCGCCCACTCGGCCTGCCGGTGATCCGGTCCGCAACGTTCGCCTTCCCTTCCGCGCAGGAGTACGCCGACGTGCTGGCCGGCTCCGCGGACGGGTACTGCTACAGCCGCGTCGACAACCCCACGTCGGACGCGTTCGCGCAGGCGGTGGCCGCACTCGAGGCGGTGGGCGTGGATGGTGAGGTGATCGGGCAGCCGTTCGCGTCCGGGATGGCCGCGATCAGTGCGGTGCTGATGGCCTTCAGCTCCGCCGGCTCGCACGTGGTGGTGCCCCGCCAGGTGTACGGCGGGACCTATGGCCTGCTGACCCAGGTGCTGGCCCGGTTCGGGGTGCAGGCCAGTTTCGTTGACGGCGCGGACCTGACTGCGGTGCGCGCGGCGATCCGACCGAACACGACGTTGGTGTGGGCCGAAACCCTGGCCAACCCCACGCTGGCGGTCGCCGACCTGCCCGGCCTGGCCGCGATCGCGCGCGAGGCGGGCGCGGTCCTCGCGGTGGACTCGACCTTCGCCTCGCCGGCGGTGTGCCGTCCGTTGACCTTCGGCGTGGACCTGGTCGTGCATTCCGCGACGAAGTTCATCGGCGGCCACAGCGACGCGACCGGCGGAGTGGTGGTGGGCCGGCCCGAGCTGCTGGCCGGCGTGCGAAATGTGCGCATCGATCTGGGCGGAGCGTTGGCCCCGGATGAGGCGTTCTTGCTGCACCGGGGTTTGCAGACCCTGCCGCTGCGGGTGGTCCGCCAATGCGAGGCTGCGCAGTTCATCGCCGCGAAGCTGGCCGACCATCCGATGCTGGAGCGGGTGGATTACCCAGGGCTGCCGGGCCATCCCGACCATGCCCTGGCGATGCGACTTTTCCAGCCGGGCCGGTTCGGGGCGGTGGTCAGCATCACCCCGCGCGGGGGATACGCCGCCGGCATGGCGCTCTGCGACCGGTTACGCCTCGTTGCCGTGGCCACCTCCCTCGGCGGGGTGCACTCGCTGGCCAGCCACGTGGCCTCCACGACGCACCGGCAACTGTCGGCGCAGGCATTGATGCAGGCGGGCATCCCGGCCGGGATGGTCCGCATTTCCTGCGGCCTGGAGGATCCGGAAGATCTTCTGGCGGACATCACCGGCGCGCTCGACCGGTTGGGGAACGTGCCGTAACCGGTCTACCACTAGGTTCCCTGCCCGTGGCCAAACGGATCCGGGTAGCGGTCGTGTTCGGCGGGCGTAGCGGGGAGCACGCAATCTCGTGCATCAGCGCAGCGTCGGTGTTGCGCGCCCTGGACCGCCAGCGCTACGAGGTCCTGCCCGTCGGGATCCTCCCCGACGGGCGCTGGGTCCTGGCCCCGGACGATCCGGCAGCGCTGGAACCGCGTGGCCGGGAACTGCCCGCCGTGACCGACAGCGGGGCCGAGATTGCCGTCGTGCCGGGTGGTTGGCGTGCCCTGGAGCAGCCGGCCCTCCCGACCGCGGTCGATGTGGTGTTCCCGGTCTTGCACGGCCCCTACGGGGAAGACGGCACCCTGCAAGGCCTGCTCGAGCTGGCGGGGGTGCCCTATGTGGGCGCGGGGGTCTTCGCCTCCGCGGCCGCGATGGACAAGCAGCACATGAAGACGTTGCTGAAGGGAGCCGGCCTGCCGATCGGTCCCTACAGCGTGCTGCGCCCCGGTGATCCCATGCAAACGCCGGGGGACGGCCCCTGGTTCGTGAAGCCGGCCCGCGCCGGGTCCAGCCTCGGGATCACCAAGGTCCGGCGGGTGGAGGACCTGCCGGCGGCCATCGAGACGGCGCGCCGGCACGACCCGAAGGTGATCGTGGAACAGATGCTGGTCGGCCGGGAGGTGGAGTGTGGGGTCCTGGACGGCGAATCGCCGCGAGCGAGCCTGCCGGCCGAAATTCACGTCCACGGCGATCACGACTTCTACAACTTCGCGGCGAAGTATCTGCCCGGTGATCAGCCGACCACCTTCGACATCCCAGCGAAACTCGATCGCGTCATGACCGAGCAGGTTCAGCGCCTGGCGTTGCAGGCATTTTCCGCGCTGGATTGCGCCGGGCTGGCCCGGGTCGACATGTTTTTGACCGCCGACGGACCGGTCATGAACGAGGTGAACACGATGCCCGGATTCACGCCGCACTCGATGTATCCGCAGATGTGGGCCGCCTCCGGCGTCAGCTACCCCGAGCTGGTGAGTCAGCTGATCGAGGTGGCCCTGCGGCGTGGCACAGGGCTGCGCTGATGTTGCTCCTGTCCGATCCCCGGGTCGGGGCCGTTCCCGTCCAGGACAACGGCGAGCCGCTCGTCGACCTGCGCCCAGACCTGCGCGTCGATGCCCGGCGGGCGAGTACTTCCGGCGCCTTCGCCTATGTCCGGCGCGGGCTCCGGGACCGGTTGATTCGCGCCCAATCGGCCCTGCCGGCCGGTGCCTACCTGCTGGTGGTCGAAGGCTGGCGACCGATGCCGGTCCAGGTCGAGTACTTCCGGGACTACGAGGCAAAGGTGCGCGCGGCCATGCCCGACGTGCCGCCGGAAGAAGTCCGGGTGGCGGCCAGCGCCTATGTCAGCCCGCCCGAGGTGGCCCCGCATCCCACCGGCGGCGCTGTCGACCTGACCCTGTGCGACGGCGACGGCATCGAACTGGACATGGGCACCGCGCTCAACGCGACGCCGCTGGCCAGCGACAATGCCTGCTACACGGCGGCTTCTGGGCTGGAACCGCAGGCGCAGCGGAATCGATCTTTGCTCGTCGCGACGTTGCTGCGCGCCGGGCTGGTGAACTATCCGACCGAATGGTGGCACTGGTCCTACGGCGAGCGTTACTGGGCGCTCGCCACCGGCGCGCCGATGGCCTGCTACGCCGAGCGCGCTGGTCCGTAGGCGGCGACCAGCGCGGACAGCGCCGGCAGCACGTCGGCCGGCAGGTAGGCATGCGGAACGACGACGTCGACGACCACCCGGCTGTGGAAACTGACGTAATGCTCGGCCGGCCCGAGCGGCGGAAGCTGCAGCCAGTCGACGCCGTCGACTTGTTCGACAAAGGACATCGGGTCGTGGGCGGGCACCGGCACCCCGCACCGCACGATCACCGCGGGGGCGCCGAAGACGGCCGTGTACGGCGAGACCGGTTGGGTGGCGCGGCGATGCTGGCGCGGCGCCAGGTCATCGGGAAGCGCCGCAATCAGATGCCGGCAGGCGCTGGCCTGGCCCGGCCCCGGCGCCGGTGGTGACACCTGAACGGCGGCGCCCCCGCAACCGGACAGCGCAAGGAGCAGGAGAAGGGGGACCCGCTTCCTCAGAGGTGAACCACGGGGCAGGTGAGCGTACGGGTGATCCCGTCAACGCCCTGGATCCGGGCGACGACCAACTTACCGAGCTCATCCACGTTGCGCGCCTCGGCTCGCACAATCACGTCGTAGGGACCGGTGACGTCTTCGGCTTGCGTGACACCCTTGATGTCGCCGATCGCCGCGGCCACCGCCGCGGCCTTGCCGACCTCGGTCTGGATCAGGATGTAGGCCTGGACCACGGGAA
Source organism: Mycobacteriales bacterium (assembly GCA_035999615.1). GTDB lineage: Bacteria > Actinomycetota > Actinomycetes > Mycobacteriales > CAJCIY01 > DASYGP01. Next base: position 33,590 of record DASYGP010000009.1, on the reverse strand, counting down.
CTCCTCATCACCTGGTTGATCGCTGCGCAACGGACGTTACCGCACCGGGAAGAAAGGCAGGGGCGATGAGCACCGCCGGAGAGCTAGGGGAGTTTGGCGTGATCGCCCGCATCGGCGCGCGCCTGGGCGCGCCCCCGCCTCCGGCGGGCCCGGGGGACGACGCGGCCGTAGTCGGCACGCCGGATGGCCGGGTCGTGGTCACCACCGACCTGCTCGCCGAGGGGGTGCATTTCCGCTGGGACTGGTCGAGCCCGTATGACGTCGGGCGCAAGGCAGCCGCCGCCAACCTGGCGGACATCGCGGCGATGGGCGCCGTGCCGACCGCCCTGCTGGTCGGCATCGCCCTGCCGGCGTCGACCGGCACGCAGGTCCTTGACGGGCTGGCAGACGGCCTGCGGGACGAGTGCGCGCTCGTCGGCGCCGCCATCGTCGGTGGGGACACCATCGCCTCGGGCGACCGGCTCACCCTCGCGATCACCGCGCTGGGGGACCTGCAAGGACGCGCCCCGGTGACCCGCGCGGCCTCCGCCCCGGGTGTGCTGGTCCTCGCCGGCCGGGTGGGCTGGTCCGCCGCTGGACTGGCCTTGCTCCGGGCCGGCGCCGCCATGTCGGGGCTTGAGGACCTTTTTGCCGCGCACCGCCGGCCGCAGCCCCCCTACGCGATGGGTCCGGCCCTGGCCAAGGCCGGCGCGCTCGCGATGTGCGATGTCTCCGACGGGCTAATCGCCGACGTGCGCCACCTCACCGATGCCTGCGGTGGCCACGCCGAGATCGACCCTGAGCTGTTGGACCTCGACCCGCTCCTTGTCGCGGCGGGGGACCGGCTCGGCTGTCCGCCGCTCGAGTGGATGCTCACCGGCGGGGAAGATCACGCGCTGGTCGCCGTACTACCCGAGGGGGTGCACCTGCCCGGGGTCCGCGTGATCGGCCGGCTGGACCCGACGCCAGCCGGGCATCGTGAGCCGACGTCGGGCGCCACAGGCGGCGTGCGGGTGCGCGGCCGGTCCGCCGGTTTCGGGGCCGGCGGTCATGCCCACTTCTCGTGACCGGCGTGGCCGGGAGCATCCAGCGATGCGCCCTGACCAGGGTGGTTCAGCTGGCCCGGACGACCTTTCCGGCCTTCAGGCAGGAGGTGCAGACATTTAGCCGCTTGGGGGTACGGCCGATCATCGCGCGCACCGTCTGAATATTCGGGTTCCAGCGACGGCGGGTCCGGCGGTGCGAATGGGACACCGACATGCCGAAGCCCGGTCCTTTGCCACAGACATCGCATACGGCAGCCACGGGTAACTCCAAGTTCCACGGGAGGGCGGCACCGGGGGCGCCTGGACAACACGCCGAGAGTACACCGTGCACGACTTGTCGCCGCCCGCTGCGGGCGGGATCCCTTCCGGGTCGCCTGCTTCCGGTGAATGTCGGAGGGGCAACCTAAGCTGCACGCCCCAAGGGCCGATCGTCGCAAACGGATCGGCGCACACGTAAGGAGCGGATGCGTGGCTGACCGCTGGCCGGGCCATGACTGATCGGGGAACCCGGCTGACCGGCGTCGTGGGCAAAGCCACGGCCGACGGGCTGGAGAAGGCGTTCGGTCTTCGGACTGTCGGCGACTTGCTGCGGCACTTTCCACGTCGGTATGTCCGCCAAGGCGACCTGTCGGACCTGGCGGAGCTTCGACCCGGCGACTACGTGACCGTCGTGGCCGAGGTGCTCAGCGTCCAGATGAGCCCGTACCCGCGAGGTCGCGCCCCCACGAAGGTGGTGATCACCGACGGGCGGCACACCCTGGATCTCGCCTTCTTCCGGCAGGCCTGGCGTGGTCAAGACCTGAAGCCGGGGACCAGGGCCCTGTTCGCCGGCCGGCTGTCCCGATTTCGCGACCGTCCGCAACTGGCCCACCCGGTCGTCAAAAAGGATCTCGGTGACCTGAACCCGGTTGCCCTGCCGCTGTTGCCGGTCTACCCGGCCACCCAAAAGGTGACGTCCTGGGCGCAGGCGCTGGCGGTCAGCACCGTACTCAGCCTGCTTGACGAGCTCCCCGACCCCATGCCGAGCGACCTTCGATCCGAACACGGCCTGATGAGCTTCGACGCGGCCATCCGTGCCATGCACCGCCCCCAGAGCCAGGCCCAGGCCGATGCGGCCCGGGTCCGGCTCAAGTGGGATGAAGCGCTCACCGTCCAGCTCGCCTTGGCCCGCCGCCGGGCCGCGGCGCTGAGCCTGCCGGCGGTCCCCCGCCCCGAGCGGGACGGCGGGCTGTTGACGGCCTTCGACGCGTCGCTTCCGTTCTCGCTGACCGCAGGGCAGCGCGAGGTCGGCAGCCAGATCGCCGCGGACCTGAGCGCGGCGATCCCGATGCACCGACTGCTGGCTGGTGAGGTGGGTTCCGGCAAGACGGTGGTGGCGCTGCGCGCCATGCTCAGCGTCGTCGACGCCGGCGGCCAGGCCGCGTTCCTCGCGCCAACCGAGGTGCTGGCCCAACAGCACCTGCGCAGCCTGCGACAGCTGCTCGGCCCGTTGGGTCGGGCCGGTGAACTGGGCAGCGATCCGAACTCGACCCGGGTCGAGCTCCTGACCGCTTCCCTGCCGGCGGCCACCCGGCGAAGCGCCCTGGCCGCGGCGGCCGACGGCAGCGCCGGCATCGTGGTCGGCACGCACGCCCTGCTGTCCGAAGGTGTCGATTTCGCTGACCTCGGGCTTGTCGTCGTGGACGAGCAGCACCGATTCGGGGTCGAGCAACGGGCCGAGCTGCGCAGCCGAGGACGGGTCGGAACCAACCCGCACCTGCTGGTGATGACCGCGACACCCATCCCGCGGACCGTCGCGATGACGGTCTTCGGGGATCTGGAGAGCTCCTCGCTCACCGAACTTCCCGGTGGCCGCAAACCGATCGCCACGTACGTGGTGCCAGATGCCAAGCCGTTGTGGATCGATCGGATGTGGGAGCGCGTACGCGCGGAGGTCAGCGCGGGTCGACAGGCATTCGTAGTGTGCCCGCAGATCGAGCCGGGCGCGATCGCCGATGAGGAGAGCCCCGACTCCGAAGAGTCCGACTCCGAAGAGTCCAACGCCGAAGAGTCCAACGCCGACGCGTCCGACGCAGAGGGGTCCGAGCTCGACGCCGACGAAGGTCGTCGCCCCGGGGCCGCGGTCGAGGTGGTGGCCCCTCAGCTGGCAGAGGGCGAGCTCGCGGGGCTCCGGGTGGCCACGCTGCACGGCCGGCTGCCTGCCGAGGAAAAGGACGCGGTGATGACCGCCTTCGGGGCTGGATCCATCGACGTGCTCGTCGCGACAACCGTGGTCGAGGTGGGTGTCGACGTTCCCAACGCGAGCGTGATGGTGGTGCTCGACGCGGACCGTTTCGGGATGAGTCAGCTGCATCAACTGCGAGGCCGGATCGGCCGAGGGGGCTTCGCCAGCTTCTGCTTTTTGCACTCCACCTCGCCCCCGCAGACCCCGGCCGGCCAACGCCTTGAGGCGGTCGCCGCCACCACCGACGGCGGCGAGCTCGCGGAGATCGATCTGCGGCTGCGCGGTGAGGGGGACGTCCTCGGCTCGCGCCAATCCGGCCTGGGCTCGCGCCTGGCCCTACTGCGGCTTACCACCGATCTCGACATCGTGGTGGCCGCCCGCGCTCGAGCTGCGCGTCTCATCGCGTCCGACCCGGGTCTTCGTGACCATGCCGCGCTGGCCGCCGAGGTGGATCGGTTGCTCGAGGACGCGGCCTACCTGGAGAAGGGATGACGCGCATCGTCGCCGGGCTCGCCGGCGGTCGCCGGCTGCACACACCGCCGGGGAGCGCCACCCGGCCCACGGCCGATCGAGTGCGGGAGGCGCTGTTTTCGTCCCTCGGTGACCTGAGCGGCCTGCGGGTCCTCGATCTGTATGCGGGATCCGGGGCGCTGGGGCTGGAGGCCCTGTCCCGCGGTGCGGCGATCAGCACCCTGGTGGAACGCGAACCCGGCGCGGCGGCGGTGATCCGCCGCAACGTGGACGAATTGGGCCTGTCGGGTGCGACCGTCGTGGCCACGACGGTCGAGCGCTACCTCGCGCTGACCCCGGAGCCGTACGACCTGGTTCTGGCGGATCCTCCCTACGCCATGGACCTGGATCCGGTTCTCGCTGCCCTCGTGCCCTGGGTCCTCAGCGACGTGGTGATCGAGCGTGCGACCCGCGGGCGCGAGCCGCAGTGGCCCGCGGGCCTCGCCGCGGTCCGCTCCCGCAAGTACGGGGACACCACCCTCTGGTACGGTCGCGCGCTGTGAAGGCCGCCCGGTGAGGCGGGCCGCCTGTCCAGGGTCGTTCGATCCCGTGACCAACGGCCACCTCGACATCATCGCCCGCAGCAGTTCGATCTACGACGAGGTCGTCGTCGCCGTCGGCGTGAACAGGTCGAAGGCTCGGCTGTTCGACACCGCCGAGCGGATGGAGCTGATCTCCGCGGCGACGGCAGACCTGCCGAACGTCCGGGTCGAACCGTTCGAAGGCCTCGTGGTGGATTTCTGCAAGGCGCGGGACATCCCGGTGATCGTCAAAGGGTTGCGCGCGATCAGCGACTTCGATTACGAGCTTCAGATGGCGCAGATGAACCACTCGCTGGCCGGACTCGAGACCCTGTTCATGCACACCAACCCGCTGTACTCCTTCCTCTCGTCGTCGCTGGTCAAGGAGGTGGCGACCTGGGGCGGGGATGTCAGCAACCTCGTGCCACCCCTGGTGCAAGAACGCCTCCGGCAGCGGCTGGCCCGCCCCGGCCCGTCCGGCATGTGAGGGCAGCGCCGGCTCGCCGGTGACAGCGGTCCGCTCGTCGGTGACGGCAGTCGTACCCTGGGGCCATGGCCGACCTGCACAGCAAGCTTGACGAGCTGACCGACCTGGTCCACGGCGCGAAGCCGATGCCGCTGTCCGCTTCCTGCGTGGTGAACCGCGCCGAGCTGCTGGCCGCCCTGGATGAGATCCGTCAGCTGCTCCCGGGAGAGATCGCCGCGGCCAGCGGCGTGCTGCAGGACAAGGCCGGTGTGGTCGATGAGGGGCGCAGCGAGGCCCAGCGCATCATCGCCGACGCGACTGCGGAGCGAGACCGGCTCGTGAGTCGCGACGAAGTGGCCGCGGAGGCGCGGCGGCAGGCCGAGGCGCTGCTGGCCGAGGCGCGCGAGCAGGCGGACACGATGCGCGTGGAGGTCGAGGATTACGTCGACGGGAAGCTCGCCAATTTCGAGGTGGTGCTGCACAAGACCATCGCCGCGGTCGAGCGCGGCCGTGAGCGGTTGCGCGGACGCCACGACGACGGGTTGGCCGGGGATGCGCCGCTGGACCCGGTGCCCCTCACGCAGTGACGCGGCGGCCAGCAGCCGCTGCGTCCGGTAAGATCGTGGGTCGGCCTCCCGCCCGGGACGGCTACCCCCAGCCGAAATGACCATGAACACGCGTAGGCCAACCTTCGACCCCCGCCATCCGCTGCGTCTGGACACGCGGCCGCTGGGGCGTCGGCCGGGCTCCATGTGGGAGGGCTCAGGCACCGTCCCCGCGCCCACCACCTACGGACTGCACCTGGTTCGCGTCCCGGCGGGGAGCCCGCTGAAGCTGGACATCCGGCTGGAGTCGGTGCTCGACGGGGTATTGGTCACTGCCGTGGTCACCGCAGCGCTCACAGGGGAGTGCGCGCGTTGCCTGGACGAGGTCACGGATACCCTGGAGGTGGAACTCGTCGAATTGTGGTCCTATCCCGAGCAGGCCGAGCGTTACGCCCGGACGTCGGGATCGGGTCCTGACCAGGACGAGGAGGTCAGGCAACTCGACGGAGACGTCTTGGACCTTGAGCCGGCGTTGCGCGACGCAATTGTTGTGGCGCTCCCGCCGAGCCCGTTGTGCCGCGTGGACTGCGGCGGGTTGTGCGTCGAGTGCGGCGCGCGCCTCGATGAAGTCGGGCCGAACCATCGGCACGAGCAGATTGACCCGCGTTGGGCGAACCTTCGCGGGCTGCAGGACGGGGGCGACCACAAGGTCGCAACCGCTGAGTACGCCGATGAGATGAAGGACTGACCCGTGGCCGTTCCCAAGCGCCGGATGTCCCGCAGCAACACCCGGTCCCGACGCAGCCAGTGGAAAGCTGCTGCGGTCGTGACGACGGCGTGCGATCGCTGCCGGCAACCCAAGCTCGCCCACACCGCCTGCCCCACCTGCGGCACCTACAACAAGCGTCAGGTCCTGGCGGTCTGAGGCCGGTGCCGCCGGCAACGACCACCCCAAGCGCGGAGTCCTTCGCCCCGCCGGCGAGGGACGTTGGGGCGCCGGTCCGGGTGGCGCTGGATCTGATGGGCGGTGATCAGGCGCCCGAAGCCGTGATCGATGGTGCCCTGCTGGCCCTCGACGAACTGCCGGCAGTCTCGGTGACCCTCGTCGGCCCGGAACAGGTCGCGCGGCGGCTGCTGGCGGATCGCGGCCGGTCTGAGGCGTGCGTCATCGCTCCGGCCACGCAGGTGATCGGGATGGGTGAGGATCCCGCCCGAGCGGTGCGCGCCAAGCGGGACGCGACCGTGCGCGTCGCAGCACAGCTCGTGCGCGACGGTGGCGCGGACGCCATGGTGTCGGTGGGCTCCACCGGCGCCACGATGGCCGCTGCTCTGTTCACCCTGGGCCGGCTGCCGGGCGTCACCCGCCCCGCGCTGGCCATTGACCTGCCGACGCCGGCCGGCCCGGTGGTCCTGCTCGATGCGGGCGCGACCGTCGAGGCTGGCCCCGACCTGCTTGCCCAGTACGCCGTGGCCGGCAGTGCCTATGCCCGGATCCGGTACGGCCTGCCACATCCACGGGTCGGCCTGTTGAGCGTCGGTTCCGAGCGCAGCAAGGGCGACCCGCTGCGCAAATTGGCCTATGACGTCCTCACTGGGCTCGCCGAGGCTGGCCTGCTGGTGTTCATCGGGAACGTAGAAGGCCATGACGCCGCAGGCGGACCGGCCGACGTGATCGTGACCGACGGGTTCACCGGCAACGTGCTGCTCAAGGGGATGGAAGGCGCCGCGGCGATGGTGACCACCCTGCTCACCGGAACGATCCTCGACCCGACGCCCGGGCCGGTCACCGCCGGCACGGTGCTGCCCCTTCTCGCCGAGGTATCCGACCGGGTCGGGTCCGCGGCGATGGGGGGCGCCCTGCTCGGTGTCCACGGCGTCGTCGTCATCGGGCACGGATCGTCTTCCCCGCGCGCGGTGACAGGTGCCATCGCGCAGGCCGTGCAGCTGCACCGACAGGACGTGCTCCCGGCCGTCGCGCGCGGCCTTGCCGCGCTGAGCGGCCGTAGCTCACTGCATGCCGTGACACCGTGACGACGCCACGGGTTCCCGAGGCCGAGGTGGAGCGGGTCATCCTCGCGGCCATCGTCAAGGTGATGGAGACCGACCCCGCGCGCTTGAACCGCACCACGGCTCTGGTGCGCGACCTCAACGCGGACAGTCTCGCGCTCGTCGAGATCGTCGACATCGTGGAGGAGGGCCTCGCGCCCCGGGCGCGGCCGGGATTCCACATCGATGATGACGATCTCGACGGCCTAGTCACCGTGGGCGACGCGATCAGCTACGTGCTGGCGCGGCTGTGAACCAGACGCCGGTGAACCGCACCGCGCTGCAGGCCGCCCTGGGAGTCGCCCTCGATCCTGGGCGGCTCGAGTTGGCGCTGACCCACCGGTCGTACGCCTATGAGAACGGGAATCTCCCGACGAACGAGCGGCTGGAATTTCTCGGCGACGCCGTCCTCGGCCTGGTCATCACCGACGAGCTGTACAGCCGCTTCCCGGCGCTTGCCGAAGGGCAGCTCGCCAAGCTGCGCGCCTCCGTCGTCAACATGCGGGCCCTGGCCGAGGTGGCCCGCGAGATCAACCTGGGTCAATGGGTGCTCCTGGGTCGCGGCGAGGAGAGCACCGGCGGCCGGGACAAGGCGAGCATCCTCGCGGACACCCTCGAGGCCCTGCTCGGCGCGGTGTGGTTGACCGGCGGCCTGGAGCGGGCCCGCCCCGTCGTGCTCGGGCTGATCGGTCCGTTGCTGGAAAGGTCGATCGGGTTGGGGGCCGGCCTGGACTGGAAAACCTCGGTGCAGGAACTGTCAGCGCTGCGCGGGTTGGGCACCCCGGACTACGCGGTCACCGACGACGGCCCGGACCATGCCAAGACCTTCACCGCGGTGCTGTTACTTGACGGCGTCGGGTACGGCGAGGGGCGGGGTCCGAGCAAGAAGGAGGCCGAGCAGGAAGCCGCGGCTGCCGCCTACCGGCGCCTAGTACCGGACCTCGCTGAGGATGGGACCTTTGCGGAATTCGAACCCGAGCCCGACGCCGGGGAATACCCCGATCTGCGCTCCCGCCGCTAGTGCCCGAACTGCCTGAGGTCGAGGTCGTCCGCCGCGGGTTGGCCCTCGGCGTCGCGGGGCGAGACATCGCCGCGGTCACCGTCGGCCATCCACGAGCGACCCGTCGACATGAGCTCGGCGCCCCCGATTTCAGCGCCCGCCTGGCACACCGTCACGTGCGCGCCGCCTCACGGCGCGGCAAATACCTGTGGCTGCCCTTGGAGCTGGATTCCGGGGAGGCCCTGATGGCCCATTTGGGGATGAGCGGCCAACTGCTCGTGGTGGCCCCGGACACCCCTCCTCAGGTGCACCTGCGGGTCCGATTCACCTTCACCGACGGGGGCCGTGAGCTGCGTTTCGTCGACCAACGGACTTTCGGCGGCCTCGCCGTGGTGACCTTGGTGCCAGATGGCGCCGGGGGGAGGGTGCCCCAGCCGGTAGCGCACATCGCCCGGGATCCGTTGGACCCGCTGCATGACCAGGCGCTGGCCAGCACCGCCTTGCGCCGCCGACGGACCGGACTCAAGCGCGCCCTGCTCGACCAGACCCTCGTCAGCGGCATCGGCAACATCTACGCCGATGAGTCCCTCTGGCGAGCGCGCCTGCACGGGGCGCGACCGACCGAGACGCTCACCTCAGCGCAGCTCGACCGGCTGTGGACCGCCGTCCATGAGGTCCTCACCGAGGCCCTAGCGGCGGGCGGTACGTCCTTCGATGCCCTCTATGTCTCCACGGACGGGGTCAGTGGCCTGTTCGAACGCCAACTCGCCGTCTACGGACGAGCCGGCGAGCCCTGCCCCCGTTGCGGTACGCCCATTCGCCGCGAGGCGTTCATGAACCGCTCGTCGTACAGCTGCCCGAGCTGCCAACCCCGGCCGCGCCGGGCGCGCTGGTAATCCCGCCGCCGCCAGGCCCCGCTATGACCTGCGCGTGGCCTGCGTCGTGCTCGTCAGGCCCGGGCGTGGCCTGCGCCGTGCTCGTCAGGCCCAGGCCCGTTCGGCGGCGACCGCGGCGGGCACGCTGCCGTCCGCGTCGCTCGGGGTCCACACCTCGGTCCGCACCCACTCGCTGGCACATCCGGCGCATCGGAAGACCGACATCCCGTCGCGAATCTCATCGGTGGGGGCCCAGGCGCAGCTGCTTTGGCAGGCGTGGCTCGCTAACTCCGTCACCGCTGAAGGCTCGCACGGTGCGACGCCTCGGCGCGCCTTCCCGGCCTGGAGTCGCAGGAGTTGGAGCACTCGGGAGGCCGCGGTCGGCGCGCCGGGTGGTAGTCCCGCCGCGGCGCAGCGCGGCACGTGGCGAGGTGGCCCCGCCGCTGTGCGGCGTTTGGGGGTGGACACGCCGGCGGCCCACCCCGATTTGCCACACACCAGCGCCCCGTAGCCGCCGTTTCGCCGCGCCCTACCCTGTCGGGGTGTCGCAGGAGCGCCTCACCGTGTGGATCCGGGGCCGCGTGCAGGGCGTGGGGTTCCGCTGGTGGGTCCGGACCCGGGCGTTGGAGCTCGGCCTGGTCGGGAGCGCGACCAATCTGGCGGATGGCCGGGTCGAGGTTGTCGCCGAGGGTTCGCGGACGGCGCTCGAGTCCCTTCTCGACGAGCTCACGGCGGGTTCCGGCCCGGGCCACACCATGGGCGTGGTGGAGCGGTGGGCGCCCGCCCGGGGAGGCGGGGACGGGTTTCATGAGCGATAGGCCGGCCGAGTTCCCATGACCGTTTGGGGCGCTTCGCACCTTGACCTTGGGGCGCCCCACGTGGGACCGTGACAGTGCGTCGGAGGCACGGTCCGGGGACGTGAGTCCGACGTCCGGCCCGCTCTCGTAGCCGCCGAGACCACCGCGTCGTGGGCGCTGCTCGGACGTGAACGCAGACCAGCTATCCGGTCTCTCATCGTGGAGGACCCAGAAATGGCCAAGGCCTTGCTCGGCCACGTCGGTATCGGCACCGACCCCCGCCTCGTGGCGGAGGTGCGACGGTTGCGGATTCGGGTACGTGACCTGGAGGACGAGGTAGCCCGGGTCCACGCCGCCAACGACATGCTTTCCGCGCCGGTGGTGGTCGTGGACCGGAACGAACGTGACTTCGAGCACGCGTCGGACGAGGACTACCAGAGCGTGCTGCGCGAACCAGCGCTCGCCTAACCGCCCCACCCCACCGCGGCTGCCCGGGGGAAAGCCGCATCGCCCAGCCGGGGCATCCTGGGGGGCGCAAGGCCGCCCAGTGACCATCCCTGGCGTGTCCGTCCGGCCCAGACCAGGGCGTCTCGGGCTGGTTGAGCGGCCACCGCGGCACCGAGCCGCACCGAGCCGTTCAGAGCCGAGCAGAGCCAGTCAATGGCGCGCCAACGCACCCTCCGCCGGTAGGCTGCCGCGGTCCGCCTCGTCACCACCTGTCCGCCCGCCGGGCCGCAGGTCCCGTCCATCCTGAGGGACACGTGCACCTCAAGACGCTCACCGTGCGGGGCTTCAAGTCCTTCGCGACTGCGACCACCTTCCGGCTCGAGCCGGGTATCACCTGCGTGGTCGGCCCGAACGGTTCCGGCAAGTCGAACGTCGTCGATGCCATCGCCTGGGTGCTCGGGGAACAGGGGGCGAAGGCGCTGCGCGGCGGCTCGATGAGCGATGTCATCTTCGCGGGAACCCCCAACCGGCCACCGCTGGGTCGCGCGGAGGTCACGCTCACCATCGACAACACCGATGGGGCGCTCCCGGTGGAGTACACCGAGGTCAGCATCAGCCGGCTGATGTATCGCTCAGGCGAGAGTGAGTACGCCCTCAACGGCACACCCTGCCGTCTGCTGGACGTGCAGGAGCTGATGAGTGACTCGGGCATCGGACGCGAGTTGCACGTCATCGTCGGTCAGGGTCAGCTCGACGCGGTGCTGCAGGCCAAGCCGGAGGATCGGCGGGCGTTCATCGAGGAAGCCGCTGGCGTGCTCAAACACCGCAAGCGCAAGGAGAAGGCGCTGCGCAAATTGGATGCGATGCAGGCCAACCTCGCTCGCCTCACCGACCTGACTGCGGAACTGCGCCGCCAGCTCGGCCCCCTCGGCCGGCAAGCCGAGGTGGCGCGGCGGGCCTCCGCGATTGCCGCGACCGTCCGCGATGCCCGGCTCCGCCTGCTCGCCGATGACCTGGACACGCTGCGCGCCACCTGGAGCGCGGAGCTGGTCGAGGAGAAGACCGCGTCCGAGCGGCAGGCCGCTCTCGAGGCCGCCCTCACCGAAGCCCGCGCGGCGGAGACCCGGCTCGACGCGCAGCTCACCAATGCGGCTCCGACCCTGGCCCGCGCGGAGGAGACGTACTACCGGCTCGCCGGGCTCCGCGAACGTAGCCGCGGGCTGGGCCAGCTCGCGGCCGAACGGGCCCGGCACCTTGCCACGCCGCTCGCCGCTCCGACCGGGCGTGACCCGCAGGAACTCGCCGCGGAGGCCGTGACCGTACGGGCGGCCGAGCAGACCACCGCGCAGGCACTTGCCGGCGACCGGGAGCGGCTCGCCCTCGACATGGAGCGACGCAAACACGCCGAGGAGGCGCTCTCCGCGGCCGAGCAGGCGCTGGTCGTGGCGGCCCGCGCCGCGGCGGACCGGCGGGAGGGCTTGGCCCGGCTCACCGGTCAGGTGGCGGCGGGGCAGAGCCGGCAGGCGGCCGGGGAGGCCGAGTTCGGTCGGCTCGCAACTGCGCTCGCGGCGGCGACCCAACGCGCCGAGGATGCGCACCGGGAACTGAACGCGTTGCAGGCGAGCGTCGACGAACTCGACGCCGGCGAACTCGGCCTCGACAAGCGGCACGAGCAGGCCGCCGCCGCCCTGGCCGAACTGGACGATCGCCTCGCCGCCGTGATCGCCGCCGAAGCCGATCACGAACGGGAACGCGCCGCGGCCGGCGCGCGCTTTGAAGGTCTCGCCCTTTCCCTGGACCGCCGCGACGGCGCCGGGGCGCTGCTCGCGGCGTCGCTGCCGGGTGTGCTCGGTTCGGTCGCCGCGCTTCTCACCGTCGAGACCGGCGCCGAGGCCGCGATTGCCGGCGCTCTCGGCCCGCGCGCGGACGCTGTCGCGGTGCCGTCGTCGCGGGACGCCGCGGCCGCGCTGGCCTGGCTGCGCAGCGACGACGCCGGCCGCAGCGGGCTGCTGATCGGCGGAACCACAGCCCGGCCGCCCGCGCGCGGGCCTGCGCCCTTCGGCCGATGGGCGCTCGAGGTTGTCATCGCCCCCGCAGCCCTGCAGGGTGCAGTGGCCCGTGCCCTCGATGGTGTCGTGCTCGTCGAGGACCTGCCGGCCGCGGAGCGCGTCATCGCGGCGGACCCCTCGCTACGGGCGGTCACCCGTGGTGGTGACCTGCTCGGCTCCGACTGGGCCAGCGGCGGCTCCCTGGCCGCTCCCTCGCTGCTGGAAATGCAGGCGGCCGCGGATGAGGCCAGCAGCCGCGCGCAGGGGGCGGCGAGCGCGGCCGCGTCCGCCCGCGCCGAGATCGAGGACCTGCAGGCCCGCCGTGCGGTCGCCGCCGAGCAGGTCGATCGGACGCTGCATGAACTGCATGAGTCTGACGCGCGGATGGCCGCCCTCGCCGAGCGCCTCGCGTTGCTCGCGGCGCAGGCACGCAGCTCGGCGGCGGAGGCGGAGCGGCTCGGCCGCCAGCAGCAAGAGGCACGCCTCGCGCACGAGGAGCATCGCGCCGAGCTGGCCGGGTTGGAGCAGCGTCTGGCCGCCGCCCTCGAGGCGCCGGAAGATCAGTCCGCCCCGGACCCGGCAGACCGGGACCGGATGGCCGCTCACCTCGAGCAGCTGCGCAGCGCGGAGATGGATGCGCGTCTTGCGGTCCGGACGGGGGAGGAGCGTGTACGCGCGCACGCCGGCCGAGCTGATCAGTTGGAGTCCTCGGCCGCACTCGAGCGGGCGGCTCGCGAGCGGCGCGCGGCGGAGAATTCCCGCCGGCAGGCCGCGGCGGCCCTCGCCGAGGCCGTCGCGAACGCGGCCACCAGCCTCGTGGCGGGCGTGGAGTCCTCCCTCGGCGAGGCGCAGGAGGCTCGTGATTCTGCGGCGAACGCCCGGACTGTCGCCGAGGGGGAGCTGCTTTCGGCGCGCGAGGAACTGCGCCGGCTGTCCGCCGAATTCGATCAGCTACGCGACGCGGTGCACCGCGATGAGGTGGCCCGGGCCGAGCAGCGGCTCCGGACCGAGGCGCTGCAAAGCCGCGTGGTCGAGGAATACGGCCTGGGTCCCGATGAACTCCTGGCCGAATACGGCCCGACTCACGACGTGCCGGCCGACCCCGACGGCGGCCCGAACGCGGTTGCCGCCCCGTACGACCGTGCCGTCCAAACCAAGCGGGCCGCCGCCGCCGAGCGGCAACTGGCGCTGCTGGGCCGGGTGAATCCACTGGCCCTGGAGGAATTCGATGCGCTGACCGAACGGCACGCTTTCCTCGGCACCCAACTTGAGGACCTCAAGAACACCCGCCGGGATCTGCTGGGCATCGTCAAGGAAGTGGATGACCACATCCATGAGGTGTTCCGGGTCGCGTATGAGGACACCGCCCGCGAATTCGAGACGGTCTTCGGAATCTTGTTCCCGGGTGGAACCGGACGGCTGGAGCTGACCGCACCGGATGACCTGATGGCAACCGGGATCGAGGTGATCGCCCGGCCGGCTGGGAAGAAGGTCTCGCGGCTGTCGCTGCTGTCCGGCGGGGAACGGTCGCTCGCCGCGATCGCGTTGCTCGTTGCCATCTTCCGGGCGCGACCGTCCCCGTTCTACGTCCTGGACGAGGTGGAGGCGGCGCTCGACGACCGCAACCTGCAACGGCTGCTGCAGTGCCTGGAGGGGCTGCGGGAACGCTCCCAGCTGATCATCATTACCCATCAGAAGCGCACGATGGAGGTCGCTGACGCCCTCTACGGCGTTTCCATGCGTGGCGACGGCGTCTCCACGGTGATCAGCCAGCGGCTGCGCGAGGCCGCGACCGCCTAGCACCGGCACGGGGCAGCGCAGCTGCCCTGCCGGCTCCGCCGGCTGTGCTGCCCTGCCGGCCCTGCCGGCCCCGCCGGCTCTGCGAGGATCTGCGCATGGAGGTCCTTTTCATCGTCCTGGCGATCGTCGTGGTCGCCCTGGTTGCCATCGCCGGGCTGGTGGCCGCGCCGGTTCGCCGGCGCCGGGCCCAGCAGGCCAGAACCGCCGAGCCGGGCAGCACCGGCGCCCCCTCAGCGCCGGCCCCGCCGCGGGAGTTATCCCCTCCATCGACCCCCGTCGAGGCCGCCGCCCCGGGGCTGGATGTGCCCGATCCGGCGCTCGGTCGGCTGGTTCGGTTACGGGGGCGGCTGGCTCGCAGCCAGAACGCGCTGGGCCGCGGGCTGCTCACCGTGCTGTCCCGCGATCACCTTGACGACGACGCGTGGCAGGAGATTGAGGACACGCTGTTGACCGCCGACATGGGGGTCGCCGCCACCGAGGACATCGTCCTCGCGCTGAAGGAGCGCGTTCGGGTGCTGGGGGTCCGCACCCCGGCTCACCTGCGGGGGCTGCTGCGCGATGAGTTGCTGGCGCAGGTCGGCACCAGCACCGACCGGGGCCTCGCCACCGCCCGGCACGACGGGCGCCCAGCGGTGATCCTGGTCGTCGGCGTCAACGGCACCGGAAAGACGACAACCTGCGGCAAGCTGGCTCGGGTCCTGGTCGCCGACGGGCGCAGCGTGCTGCTCGGTGCGGCCGATACCTTCCGGGCCGCCGCCGCAGACCAGCTGCAGACCTGGGGTGATCGCGTCGGCGCGCAGACCGTGCGCGGTCCAGAAGGGGGCGACCCCGCCAGCGTCGCGTTTGAGGCGGTCCAACGCGGGATCGTCGACGGTGTTGACACCGTCGTCATCGACACGGCCGGTCGGCTGCACACCAAAACCGGTCTGATGGACGAGCTCGGCAAGGTGAAACGGGTCGTGGAAAAGCAGCTGCCGGTGGACGAGACGTTGCTAGTCCTGGACGCCACCACCGGCCAGAACGGCGTGATCCAGGCCCGGGTTTTCACCGAGGTAGTGGAGGTCACCGGCATCGTGCTGACCAAGCTGGACGGCACGGCCAAGGGCGGCATCGTGGTCAGCGTGCAGCGGGCGCTGGGCATCCCCGTCAAGCTGGTGGGACTCGGTGAGGGCCCGGACGATCTCGCCCCGTTCGAGGCGGAAGCGTTCGTCGACGCACTGCTAGGGGAACCCGCCGCCGTCTGAGACCGCCCGGTTCGTTCTTCCGCGGTGTTCACAGCGCCGAAACAGTCGGGACTCCGGGGTGAAACAGCTTCCGGTCAAGGTTCACCTCAATGTTCCCCCTCCGGAGGTGACCTTGTGCTCGACTCAGGACACACTGCCTGGCTGCTGACAGCCTCGGCGCTTGTGCTGCTGATGACGCCCGGCCTGGCGTTCTTCTATGGCGGACTCACCCGTGCCAAGAGCACGTTGAACATGATGCTGATGAGTTTTGCGTCGATCGGCGTTGTTTCGCTGCTGTGGGTCCTGGTCGGATTCTCGATCTCGTTCGGACCGACGGTTCATGGGCTCTTCGGGAACCTGCACTTTTTCGGCCTCAACGCGCTGGGCGGCGACAAGATTGGTAACTATGCGTCGGGCGTACCCGATCTGGTCTTCGTCGCCTTTCAACTGATGTTCGCGATCATCACTGTCGCCCTCATCAGCGGCGCGATCGCCGATCGGACCAGGTTCGGTGCCTGGATCGTGTTCTCCACGATCTGGGCGATCATCGTCTACTTCCCGGTGGCGCACTGGGTGTTCTACGCCGGCACGGCCGCGCCGGTGGACAAGGCCGGGAAGATTCTGCCCGGGGTTCACCTGGGGAACGGCGCCGCCAGTTCGGCGATCGCCGGCAGCGGCGGATGGATCATCAACCGGCTCGGCGCGCTGGACTTTGCCGGCGGCACCGCCGTGCACATCAATGCCGGAGCTGCCGCCTTGGCGCTGTGTCTGGTGCTGGGTAGGCGCAAGGGGTGGCCGGGAACGGCGATGAAGCCGCACAACGTGCCATTCGTGCTGCTCGGTTCGGGACTGTTGTGGTTCGGTTGGTTCGGCTTCAACGCCGGTTCGGCGCTGCAGGCGAACGGGCTGGCCGCGCAGGCCTTCGTCAACACCCAGCTGGCCACCGCGATCGGCGGTCTGGCCTGGATGGCCACCGAACGCCTGAGAGACGGGCATGCGACGAACGTCGGTTTCGCCTCCGGGGCAGTCGCCGGTCTCGTGGCGATCACCCCCGCCTGCGGTTCGGTGAACTCCCTCGGCTCGGTGGCCGTCGGCGCGATCGCCGGTGTCCTCTGCGCGCTCGCGGTGGGCATGAAATACCGCCTGGGCTTTGATGACTCGCTCGATGTCGTGGGCGTGCACCTGGTAGGTGGCCTCGCCGGCACGCTGCTGGTGGGCCTGCTGGCCACCCATCACGTCGACGGGGTGGGGGTGGACGGCCTGCTGTTCGGGGGCGGCTTCAAACAGCTTGGCATTCAGGCTATCGCGGCGATCTCGGTAGGCGTGTACTCCTTTGTTGTGGCGTTCATCTTGGGCAAGCTCATTGATCGGTTCATGGGCTTCCGGATCAGCGAGGAGGATGAGCTCACCGGCATCGACTTGGCCGTGCACGCGGAAACGGCCTACGAGCTGACCGGAGGCTTCGGGAGTTCGCTGGCTGCCGCAGGGCACGGCCAGCAGGGACACACATCCGCGGTGCCCGCCGCATCCCTCGGCACCACGACAGGAGCGGGCGTATGAAACTGCTGACCGCCGTCATCAAGCCGTTCAAGCTGGATGAGGTGAAAACCGCGCTGGAAACATTTGGCGTGAAGGGCATCACGGTCAGCGAGGTGCAGGGGTACGGGCGGCAGAAGGGTCACACCGAGGTCTACCGCGGCGCCGAGTACACCGTCGATTTCGTGCCCAAGGTGAAGGTCGAGGTTCTGCTCGACGACGACGACGCGCTCGACGTGCTGGAAGTCGTGGTGAAGGCAGCCCAAACCGGCAGCATCGGTGACGGCAAGGCGTGGCTCACTTCGGTGGACGCCGTCGTCCGCGTTCGTACCGGGGAGCGCGGACCTGACGCGCTCTGATCAGGGATTCGCCCGGCAGGGCCGGCCCGAGATCGGGCCGGCCCTGCGCCGGGCGCTCTGCGAAGACGCGGACCGCTGGCTGACCGCGCTTTTCGCGGCCCCTGGCTCGGGTGTGGCGCTGGTCGCGTTGGGCTCCCTCGGACGCGGTGAGCTCACCCCGGCCAGCGACGTGGACCTGCTCCTGCTCCACCGCAACCATCCGGACATCACCGCGGTCGCCGAACGGATTTGGTACCCGATCTGGGACGCCGGGGTGGCGTTGGACCACAGCGTGCGCACCCCCGACCAGGCCGCGACCGCCGCTAGGGACGACCTGAAGGTGACGCTCGGACTGCTCGACGCCCGACACATCGCGGGAGATCCGGCGCTGACCGCGCAGCTGCACGAGTTGCATCTTCGCAACTGGCGCGCGGATGCGGCGCGTCGATTGCCACAGCTGGCCGCGTCCTGCCGGGAACGGGCAGCCCAGTCCGGGGAGCTGGCGTTCCTGCTCGAGCCGGACCTCAAACAGGCCCGCGGGGGCCTGCGGGACGCGCAGGCCCTGTGGCAGATCGCCGCCACGCAGCGCATCGACCGGCCGAACCCAGCCCTGGTCGCCGCGAAGGATCTGTTGCTCGACGTCCGGGGGGAGCTGCAGCGAAGCCGGCGCAGCGATCGGCTCACCTTGCAAGAGCAGGACGCCGTCGCTGCCAGGCTCGGCTTCGCCGACGCGGATGCGCTGATGCGCGCCGTGTCGACGGCCGGCCGCGCTATTGCCTATGCCCTTGATGTGGCGTGGCGACAGGCGCTTCCGGCTTCGCCGGCGGCCCGCCGCGGCCGGTTCGGCCGGCGCGGAGCGGCCCGCGAGCCGCTGGCCGAGGGCGTCGTCACGCAGTCGGGAGAGGTCGTCCTCGCGCTGGAGGCCGCCCCCGAAATCGACGCGGGCCTGCCGCTGCGGGTGGCCGCCGCCGCGGCCCAGGCGAATCTGCCCGTCGGGCCGCACACCTTGACCCGGTTGGCGCTGTGCCCTCCGCTGCCTTCCCCCTGGCCGCCGTCCGACCGGGACGCGCTGGTGCGCACCCTTGCGGCCGGTGCGGGAGCCGTACCGGTCCTCGAGGCGTTCGACCAGGCTGGACTGCTCGTGCCGCTGCTGCCGGAATGGGCGCATACCCGCAGCCGTCCGCAGCGCAACGCGTACCACCGATTCACCGTCGACCGGCACCTGCTGGAGACCGCCGCCCATGCCGCGGGGCTGACCCGGCGGGTGGCGCGGCCGGACCTGCTGCTGCTGGGTGCGTTGCTGCACGACATCGGCAAGGGTGTGGGCGCCGATCACACCGAGAGCGGCATGCAGCTGGTGAGCTCCATCGGGCCCCGGATCGGGCTGTCGCCGGGCGACACTGCCGTGCTGGTGCAGCTGGTCCGCCACCACCTGCTGCTGGCCGATGTGGCGCAGCGCCGCGATCTGGACGATCCCGCGACGATCTCCGCAGTGGCGGGGGCCGTCGGCGATCGGGAGACCCTGGAGCTGCTGGCGGCCCTGACCGAGGCGGACTCGCGGGCCACCGGGCCGGCCGCCTGGAGCCCGTGGAAGGAGGGACTACTGCGCACCTTGGTGGGTCGGGTTCGCGACGTTCTCGCCGGCTCACCGTCACCGATGCCCGCCCTGACCGCGGAGCAGCAACAGCTGCTCGCCGCGCGCGAGGTGGCGCTGGTCGCCGATGGCGCCGAGATCAACGTGGCCTGCCCCGATCGGCCTGGCCTGTTGGCCACCGTCGCTGGCGTGCTGGCGCTGCATCGGCTGGAGATCCGCAGCCTGACCTCCACCGTGGACGGCCCGTGGTCGCTGGTCGCGGTGCTGGCCCATCCCCGGTTCGGTACTGGCCCGGACTGGGCGCTGGTCCGGGCCGACCTGGCCCGCGCGGTTGAGGATCCCGGCCCTCTTGCTGCGCGGATCGCTGCCCGGGCCGCGGCCTATCCCGCGTCGAATCACGCTCAGCCGCCGGCGGTGAGCTGGATTGACCACGACGTGTCCGCCCCCGTCTTGGAAGTACGCGCCCCGGACGGTCTGGGCGTCCTGCACCGGATCGCGGCAGCGGTGACCGCGTCCGGAGGGATCGTGCTGTCCGCGCGGTGTCAGACGTTGGGCGCGGACGTCGTGGACAGTTTCAGCATCCAGCCGCTTGATCCTGCCGCGCGGCGCGCCGTGGGCGCCGCCGTGTTGGCCGCGCTCACCTGACCCACGCCGAGCCCAACGCCCTACCCACGCCGAGCCCAACGCCCTAGTCGGGGCCGTCCCGTACGCTCGGCCGGTGTTCGAGGCGCTGTCTGACCGACTTTCCGGTGTCTTCTCCGGGTTGCGTGGCAAGGGCCGGCTCTCGGAGGCGGATATCGACGCCACGGCCCGGGAGATCCGGGTGGCCTTGCTGGAAGCCGACGTTGCGCTCCCGGTGGTCAAAACGTTCGTCGCCGCCGTCAAGGAACGGGCCCGTGGGGCGGAAGTTGCCGCCGCGCTGAACCCGGCCCAGCAGGTCATCAAGATCGTCAACGAGGAACTCGTCGGCATCCTGGGCGGGGAAACCCGCCGCCTGCGCTACGCCAAGACCTCACCGACCGTCGTGATGCTCGCCGGCCTGCAGGGCGCCGGCAAGACCACCCTCGCCGGGAAGTTGGCGCTTCACCTCAAGGCCGATGGCCATGCGCCCCTGCTGGTCGCCTGTGACCTGCAGCGCCCCAACGCGGTAACCCAGCTGCAGATCGTCGGCGGCCAGGCTGGGGTGGAGGTGTACGCGCCGCAACCCGGTTCGGGCGTCGGCGACCCGGTACAGGTGGCGCGCGATGCCATTCCTTTCGCCCGCTCCAAGGGATACGACGTTGTCGTGGTGGACACGGCCGGCCGGCTCGGCGTGGACGCCGCGCTGATGCAGCAGGCCGCCGCGATCCGCGACGCCGTCCAGCCGGATGAAACGTTGTACGTGCTCGACGCGATGGTCGGCCAGGACGCGGTCACCACCGCGAATGCCTTCGCCGAAGGGGTTGGCTTCACCGGAGTGGTCCTCACCAAGTTGGACGGGGATGCCCGAGGGGGAGCAGCGCTCAGCGTGGCCCAGGTCACCGGAGCGCCGGTCATGTTTGCTTCCACCGGGGAGAAGCTCGCCGACTTCGACGTGTTCCATCCCGAGCGGATGGCCAGCCGCATTCTTGGCATGGGCGACGTGCTCACCCTCATCGAGCAGGCTGAGAAGGCGTTCGAGGCCGACGAGGCCGAGGCGATGGCCGCGAAGCTGGCCAGCGGCAAGAACTTCACCTTGGAGGACTTCCTGGCCCAGCTGCAGATGATCCGCAAGATGGGTCCGATCTCTGGCCTGCTCGGGATGCTCCCCGGAATGGGGCAGCTCAAGGGCCAGATGAAGGAGGCGATGGCGAACGTCGATGATCGCGACCTGGACCGGATCTCCGCCATCATCCGATCGATGACCCCGGGGGAGCGGGACAACCCCAAGCTCATCAACGGATCCCGGCGACTGCGTATCGCCCGCGGTTCGGGTGTGACCGTGAGCGAGGTCAACCAGCTGGTGGATCGGTTCTTCGAGGCCCAAACGATGATGCGTCAGATGGCGGGCGGCGGAGTCGCCGGGATGCCCGCGATGCCGGGCCTGGGCGGGCCCCGGCGAAGCGCGACGAAGAACACCAACAAGAAGCGAAAGAAGAAGTCCGGGCCGCGTCGCTGAGCCGGTGGTGCGGTTGGTCCCACCGATCTGGCACAATCGCCTCGAGTACATGCCTGTACCGGGCCCTCTCACCCGGTGCAGAGATGTCCCCGGCGCGCCGACCCGCATCCTCACGCGGGCGCAGGCCGCTATCCGTACCGAGACCTGGAGCACCGACCCACGTGGCAACCAAGATCAAGCTCATGCGCCTGGGCAAGATGCGCGCGCCGTACTATCGAATTGTCGTCGCCGACGCTCGCACCAAGCGGGACGGGCGATCGATCGAGACGATCGGCAAGTACCACCCGAAGGAGGATCCGTCCTTCATCGAGGTCGACACCGACCGCGCGCAGTATTGGTTGTCGGTGGGCGCGCAGCCGACCGAGGCCGTCGCCGCGATCTTCCGGGTCACCGGTGACTGGCAGAAGTTCAAGGGTGAAGCCGCGCCGCCGCCGATGAAGGTCGCCGGGCCGAAGCCCGACAAGCACGCCGCCTTCGCCGAGGCCGCCGCTGCAGCCGCGGGCATCGTGGAGAAGCAGGCAACCACGCCGCGCAAGAAGACCGAGCCCAAGGCGGAGACGTCGGCCGAGTCCAAGGCTGACACGAAGCCAGCTGATGCCAAGCCAGCTAACGCGAAGGCAGCTGACGCGAAGTCAGAGCCCAAGGCAGATGCGCCGGCCGAGCCCACGGCCGACACGAAGCCAGCCGACACGAAGCCCGCTGACGCGAAGGCCACTGACGCGAAGGCCGAGCCCAAGGCAGATGCGCCGGCCGAGCCCACGGCGACGTCGACGGCTCCTGCCGGCGAGGGTGCCAACGCCGAGGCGCCGAGTGAGGCAACCCCGTCGGCCGAGAGCGGCGCGTAGTGCTCGAGCAGGCTCTGGAACACCTCGTTCGGGGGCTTGTCGATAACCCGGACGAGGTCAAGGTGCAGCACAAGCAGACCCGCCGAGGACCACTGCTGGAAATTCGGGTGCACCCCGATGACTTGGGCAAGGTGATCGGCCGAGCCGGTCGGACCGCGACGGCACTACGAACTGTCGTGGCTGCAGTCGGCGGCAGTGGCGTTCGGGTCGACGTCCTGGACGTCGACGAAGCCCGCTGAGCGCGTGACCCACCCGACCGACTCGGTCGTGGTTGGCCGGATCGGGCGGGCCCACGGGGTACGCGGAGATGTGGCCGTGGAGCCGCGTACCGACGTGCCCGAATTGCGCTTCGCCGACGGCGTGCTGCTGCGCACCGAGCCGGCGGACCGCGGACCGCTCACCGTGGCCGGGAGCCGGTGGCATTCGGGGCGGCTGCTGATTCGGTTCGCCGGGGTCGACGACCGGGGCTCCGCCGAGCAGCTCAGGGGCATCTCGTTGCTGATCGACCGGGCGTCGTTGGGCGATCCCGGCCCCGAGGCCTGGTGGGACCACGACCTCGCCGGGCTCAGGGCGGAAACGCCGTCCGGCGGCCTACTGGGCACCGTTTCCGATGTGATCCACGCCCCAGCGCAGGACCTGCTGTCCATCACCACGCCGGACGGACGTGAGGTGCTGGTCCCGTTCGTCGTCGCACTCGTACCCATCGTCGATCTGTCTGCTGGCCGCGTCGTCATCGATCCGCCGGCCGGCTTGTTCGAACTGTGAGCCGCGGCGGATGAAGATCGACATCATCACGATCTTCCCCGATTACTTCGCGCCATTGCGGCTGGCCCTGGTCGGGAAGGCCATCGAACGCGGCCTGCTCAGCACTCACGTGCACGATCTGCGCGGCTGGACCCAGGACGTGCACCGGACCGTCGACGACGCCCCCTACGGCGGCGGGGCCGGCATGGTCATGCGCCCTGAACCCTGGTGGGCTGCCCTCACCCAGCTCGCCCCCGGAGGTGCGTCGGCGCCCCGGGTGGTGATCCCGACCCCGTCCGGGCGCCGCTTCGATCATCCGTACGCGGTCGACCTGGCCGGCGCGGAGCACCTGATTTTCTGCTGCGGCCGGTACGAGGGCATCGATCAGCGAGTGATCGATCGTTGGGCTACCGATGAGATCAGCCTCGGCGATTACGTCCTTTCCGGCGGTGAGGTGGCGGTGCTCGCCATCGTCGAGGCCGTCGCCAGGCTGCTTCCTGGGATGGTGGGCAATGCGGCGTCCATCGCCGACGACTCGTTCGCGACCGGACGGCTCGAAGGGCCGGTCTACACCCGGCCGGACACCTTCGCGGGAGCCGACGTGCCGGCGGTGCTGCGCAGCGGTGACCACGCCGCGATCGCTGCGTGGCGAACCGAGCAGAGCCTCGCCCGCACCCGGGCGCGCCGACCCGACCTGCTCGACCCGGCCCGGCCCGACCCGGCTGGGCCCGACCCGGCTGGGTCCGGCCCCGATTCGCGGCAGGCCTGACCGGCCCATTTTCGAGTCAGCCGCTACATGTGGCATCCTTGGCGGGTTGCCGATGGTCCGTTCGCGGGCTCCGCGGCCAGCGCACTTTCCAGCAGGTGACCTCCGCGCGTGTTGCTGCGCGCCCGATGAACGGATTGTCATGCACACCCTCGACGCCCTTGACGCTGCCTCGCTGCGTAGCGACATCCCGGACTTTCGGCCCGGTGACACGCTGAAGGTGTTCGTCAAGGTCGTGGAGGGCAGCCGGACCCGTGAGCAGGTTTTCCAGGGCGTGGTCATCCGCCGTCAGGGTGGCGGCCTGCGCGAGACGTTCACCGTCCGCAAGGAGTCCTACGGTGTCGGCGTCGAGCGGACTTTCCCCGTACACAGCCCTTCGGTGGGGCACATCGAGGTCGCGGTGCGCGGTGATGTGCGTCGCGCCAAGCTCTACTACCTGCGTGAGCTCCGGGGCAAGAAGGCGAAGATCAAAGAGAAGCGGGACAGGGTCGCGAAGTAGCGGTTTCGGCGACCTACGCGCGCTTGCGGGGGCAGAATTGACGGCGGTGGCGCGCCTACGGGTGGGGCGTGGCCGATGCCTTCACCGGTAGTGTCGGGACTCTCATGACCCCGACTTCCCCTCCGCCCGAGCGCGACCCGAGTCCAGGTTCGGGGTGGTCGCCGGAGAGCGGGCCAGCGGACCGAACGCCTGGTCCCGCCTCGGAATGGATCAGTTCGGGGCAGCCTCCGCCGGTGAGCGGGGATGGCGCGCCGATCGTGTCGGTCGGTGAACGGGCGCCGGCGTACGACGCCGGCGCGCCGGCCGGTGGCGGCACGGTGCCCAAGCAGACCAAATCCGGCCAGGGTTCGTTCCTGCGTGAGCTACCGATCCTGGTGCTCATCGCCGTTGTTCTCGCGCTGCTGATCAAAACTTTCTTGATCCAGGCCTTCTTCATCCCGTCCGGATCCATGGAACAGACCCTGCACATCCATGACCGCGTGCTGGTCAACAAGGTCGTTTACCACCTGCGTGATCCGCACCGCGGCGAGATCGTGGTGTTCGACACCAAGGGCACCGGTTTCCAGGGCCAGGGCGGAGACTTCGCGCCGTGCCCGCCGTCGAATCTCGCCGTGAACGCCCTGCGATCCGTCCAGCGTTTCCTGGGGGTCGGCGCCTGCGGTGACACCGATTTCATCAAGCGGGTCATCGCGGTTCCTGGCGACACGGTGCGGTGCTGCGATGCGCAGGGGCGTGTCCTGGTCAACGGGCACGCTTTGAACGAGACCTACGTCTACCAGGACAACCATGAGCCGTTCTGCGCCGCCCCGCCGGGCTCCATCCGCCCGGCGGCGCTGGGGGATCAATGCGGGGTGGGCGCCAAGCCGATCACGCTCCCAGCCGGCATGTACTGGGTCATGGGGGACCATCGGGGCGACTCGTCCGACTCCAGACCGAACGGCTTCGTGCCCGGTAACAAGATTGTCGGGCGAGCGTTTATCCGGGTCTGGCCGGTGAGCCGTATCGCCCTGCTGCACGTCCCGTCAACCTTCCAGCGGGCCCAGGCGCTGGGGCTGCAGGCCGCCGGGACGCCGCTGATCGCAACCCCCCTCCTGCTGGTGCCGCTTGTCGGCTGGCGTCGCCGCAGGCGCGGCTAGTCTCAAGTGTCGTGATAGGGCAGACGGCGGCACCTGACCTGCGCCGGCTGGAGCGGCGGTTACGCCAGGCGGGTTTCACCCGCGTCGCGGGCGCGGACGAGGCCGGTCGTGGCGCCTGTGCCGGGCCGCTGGTGGTGGCGGCCTGCGTGCTGCCCGAGGGCCGGCGCGGCGACGTGCCGGGCCTGGCGGACTCGAAGCTGCTCAGCCCTGCGGTCCGGGAGATGGTGTACCGGGAGGTTGTCGATCGGGCAACCGCCTGGAGCGTGGTGATCATTCCGGCTGCCGAGGTGGACCGATCCGGCCTGCATGTGGCCAACCTGTCCGGGATGCGGCGGGCGTTGGCCCGGCTCGACCCGGCCCCGGCGTACGCGCTCACCGATGGGTTCCCCGTTCGCGGCCTCGGGCTGCCTGGGCTCGGAGTGTGGAAGGGCGATCGGGTGGCAGCGTGCGTCGCGGCCGCCAGCGTGTTGGCCAAGGTCACCCGGGACCGGATGCTGGTGGAGCTACACGCCCGCTTCCCCGCCTACGGATTTGACGAGCACAAGGGGTACGTGACACCCCGGCACGCGGCGGCGCTCGCCGTCCACGGGGCGTGCCCGGAGCACCGGCGGTCCTACGTCAACGTCCGGCGGGTGCTCGGGCACGGGTCGAGCCCGACCCACGAGTCGGTTGTCGTAGGCGATGATGGGGTTATGGGTGAGACGGCGTGAGTGCTGAGGACCTGGAGAAATACGAAACCGAGATGGAATTGCGGCTCTACCGCGAGTACCGCGACATCGTCGGCCAGTTTGACTACGTCGTGGAGACCGAGCGGCGGTTCTACCTCACCAACGACGTGCGCGTGGAGCCTCGCAACGGTGACGGTGAGGTCTACTTCGAGGTCACCCTGCACGATGCCTGGGTGTGGGACATGTATCGGCCGGCCCGGTTCGTCAAGGACGTGACCGTGCTGACTTTCAAGGACGTCAATGTCGAGAAGCTGGAAAAGCCGGAGCTGTAGCTCGCCCCTGTGGACAGCGGTTGAGTGCGTCCACAGATGCCGTCGGTCGCCGCACCGGCCCCCCGTGAGCCGGCCACCCTCGGGTCATGGCAACAGCAGCGGCCGATGCGCTGGGTCGGCACGGGGAGGAACTCGCGGCGCAGTTCGTCGCGGCCAAGGGGTACCGGATCGTGGCCCGGAACTGGCGCAGCCCTGACCGGCGGGTGCGCGGTGAGCTGGATCTGGTGCTCCGTGATGGCCCCACCCTGGTCTTCTGCGAGGTCAAGACACGCACTTCCGGGGCGTACGGGCTGCCGGCCGAGGCGGTCTCGGAGGCCAAGCGCCGCAAGTTGCGCCGCCTCGCGGCGCTATGGCTGACGCTCTACCGCGGCCCATGGACGGAGGTCCGCTTCGATGTCATCGCCGTCCTGCAACCGCGGCACGGCGTGGCCAGCCTGGAGCACCTGAAAGGCGTGCTGTAGATGGCGCTGGCCCGGGCCTGGTCGGTGGGACTGCTCGGCGTCGAGGGCCACCTGGTCGACGTTGAGGCCGATCTTGCCCAGGGGTTGCCGGGGCTCTCGCTCGTCGGGCTGCCGGACGCGGCCCTGTCTGAGGCCAGGGACCGGGTCCGGGCGGCCGTCGTCAACTCGGGCCTTTCCTGGCCCTCGCGCCGGATCACCATCGGCCTGGGACCGGCGTGGCTGCCGAAGGCCGGGAGCGGCTTTGACCTCGCGATCGCGGCCGCGATCCTCGCCGCCGACGGAGCGGTCCCGGCCGGCACCCTCAACGGCCGCGTGCTGCTGGGTGAACTCGGCTTGGACGGCAGCGTTCGGTCCACCCACGGCGTGCTCCCCGCGGTCCTGGCGGCGGCCCGGGCAGGTCGGCCGCGGGTCGTCGTGCCCGCGGCGAACGCCAGTGAGGCCGCTCTGGTCCCGGGGGTGAGCGTGGAAGCGGTCGGTTCGCTGACGGATCTGATCGGCGTCCTGCGCGGAACCTCCCCAGGTCAGCCGGTCCGGATATCCCGGTCGCCCGACCCGACTCCGAACGCGCCCGACCTGGTCGATGTCGTGGGCCAGGATCACGGCCGGATGGCCTTGGAGGTCGCCGCCGCGGGCCGGCACCATCTGCTGTTGACCGGGCCGCCGGGCGCCGGCAAGACCATGCTGGCCGAGCGGCTCCCGGGAATCTTGCCCGCGCTGGACGACGTGCAAGCGCTGGAGGTCAGCGCTGTCCACTCGGTTGCCGGCCTGCTCCCGGCGGATGCCCCGCTGATCCGCCGACCGCCGCTGCGCGCGCCCCACCACAGCGCCAGCCTGCCCGCGCTGATCGGCGGCGGCGGCCGGGTACTTCGCCCAGGCGAGATCTCCCTCGCGCACCACGGCGTGCTGTTTCTCGACGAGGCGCCCGAGTTCGCGCGTGGCATGCTCGACACCCTGCGCCAGCCGCTCGAATCAGGCTACGTAGAGATCGCGCGGGCCTCGGGTACGGCCCGATTCCCTGCCCGGGTGCTGCTGGTGCTGGCCGCGAACAACTGCCCCTGTGCCAACCCGCGTCCGGATGCGTGCACCTGTAGCTCGGTGGTCCGGCGGCGCTACCTCGGCCGCCTGTCGGGTGCGCTGCTGGACCGGGTGGATGTCCGGGTTACCGCGCTCCCGATCGACCGGACCGCGCTGCTCGGGGAAGGCCTGCCTACCGAATCCAGCGCCATCGTGGCGGCGCGGGTGGCTGCGGCGCGGGCAGCCGCGGCGCAGCGCTTCGCCGGATCCTCCTGGCGATGCAACGCCGATGTCCCCGGAGCCGCGCTACGCCGCCGATTTCGGCTGCCGCGGGCGGCGACGGCGCCCCTGGCGGCGGCCCTGGACCGGGGTGAGCTGACGGCCCGCGGCTACGACCGCTGCCTGCGGGTGGCCTGGACGTTGGCGGACCTGGGTGGGGTGCCTAGCCCGGGGCTGGTCGAGGTGCACGCCGCGCTCGCCATGCGACAACTGACCTCGGTCGCGGCGTGAGCGCCCACCTCGGTAGCACCGGCGGCGTCGCGGTCACCGGCGGCGCTGCGCGGCCGAGCGACCAGGAACGGCTGGCCAGGGCGGGTCTGCTGCGCTGCTGCGCTCCCACCGCGCTGACCGCCGCGCGGCTCGCTGAGTGCGGCGCGCAGGACCTGTGGGCGCGGCTGCGCACTCCGCATGTTCCCGAGCCAGGGCGTGACCTGGCCCGGGCCGCAGCCCTGGGGGCTCGGCTGCTGATCCCCGGCGACGATGAGTGGCCCGCCTGCCTGGAGGTCCTCTCCAGGTTCACCGCCTCAAGGCGGCCCGATGACCGCGCCTCCGGGCGCGACCATGGGGTGCCGATCGCGCTGTGGGTGCGCGGCTCCCTACGTCTGGACGAGACCGTGGCCAGATCCGCAGCGCTGGTCGGCGCCCGGGCGGCGACGGGTTACGGGACGTACCTGGCCGCCGATCTGGGCGCGGGCCTCGCCGAACGCGACGCGACCGTCGTCTCCGGCGGTGCCTATGGCATCGACGCGGCGGCGCACCGCGGGGCGCTCGCAGCGGGAGGCGCAACGGTGGCGGTGCTCGCCGGCGGCATCGACGTGCCCTACCCGCTGGGCAACGCGCCACTGCTGGACCGGATCGCCGCAGAAGGGCTCATCGTCACGGAGGCCCCACCGGGCAGCACCGCGCGCCGGGAACGGTTCCTGACCCGAAACCGCCTCATCGCCGCTCTTTCGGGTGGCGTGGTGATGGTGGAGGCCGGTCTGCGTTCGGGAGCCGGGAACACCCTCGCCCATGCGAGACACCTGGGCCGGCCACGCATGGCGGTGCCAGGACCGGTCACCTCAGCGCTGTCCGCGGGATGTCATGCGCTGTTACGGCAGGACCCGGAAGCCCGGCTGGTGACCTGCGCCGCCGACGTGCTGGAGGAAATGGGGCGGATCGGGGCGGACCTTGCGGTGCCGGCGAAGGCGTCACCCGATGCGCGCGACCAGCTCGCGGAACCAGCGAGGCTGCTGCTGGCCGCGATGCCGGCGCGCGGCGTCTGGTCTTTGGGGCGGATCGCCACGCAGATGGAAATGGGACGGACCGCAGCTCTGGCGTTGGCGGGGACGTTGACCGCCCACGGTTGGCTGGAGCAACTGCCGGAGGGATTCCGGCTCACCGCCCAGGCCCGCGCCCCGTTGTCGCGGTGAGGCACCAGGCCGTCTGGGTAGCAGATGGATGCGGCCGGGTGCTGGTAGCGAGAACGGCAGTTCCGGAACCAGCGGAGCGGGCTCGCCGCGCGTCGCCTTGACCGGGACCCATCGCCGCCCGACGGTGGGGCGTGTCCGCCACCCCCACGACCGAGGCTCGGCCGGGACGGGATGCGGCGCGGGGGTCTTCGCCTCTGAGGGCGGCGTCACCGCGGGAGTCCGCGCGCGGGGTCCTGCCGGTGGCCCTGGCATCCTCGCTCGACGCGTTCGAGCATCATCTTTTGGCCGAAGTCGGCCGGAGCCCGCACACGGTGCGCGCCTACGTCGGGGACGTGGTTTCGCTTCTTGATCACGCAACCCGGATGGGTCGCAGCGATCCTGCCGGGATTGACCTGATCGTGTTGCGCAGCTGGCTGGCCCGTCAACGAAGTGGTGGCGCAGCCCGGACGAGCCTGGCCCGGCGGGCATCCTCTGCGCGAGCATGGTCCGCCTACTGCCACGCCCGGGGACTTCGCCTGGATGACCCGGGGAGCTTGCTGGCCAGTCCGGCCGCCCACCGGGCGCTACCCGAAGTGCTCACCCCCGATCAGGCCCGGCGGCTATTGACGGTAGGTCCGGCCGGGATCGAACCCACCGCCCCGCCCGGGGCTCCGGGCCCAGCGGACGTGCCCAGCAGGTCCGGGCTGGCCGTGGCCGCCCGCGATGACGCCATGCTCGAACTGCTGTACGCGAGCGGCATCCGGGTCGGTGAGCTGTGCGGACTGGACCTTGCCCACCTCGATGAAGGGCGCCGGCTCGTTCGGGTTCTTGGTAAAGGCGGCAAGGAACGCGCGGTGCCTTACGGCACGCCGGCCGCGGCCGCCCTGCGCCGTTGGTTGAGTCAGCGGCCGGCGCTGGTCGCCTCCGGGTCCGGATCTGCGATGTTCCTCGGCGCGCGCGGCGGCCGGATAGATCCTCGGACGGTACGGGCCCTTGTGCACAGCCGGGCGCGCGCGGCGGGGGTGCCCGATCTCGGCCCCCACGGGCTCCGGCACAGCGCGGCAACACACCTGGTGGAAGGGGGAGCCGACCTGAGATCCGTTCAAGAGCTGCTTGGGCACGCTACGCTCGCAACGACCCAGATATACACACATGTCTCCGCGGAACGACTGAGGGCCACCTATGAGCGGGCGCATCCCCGAGCGTGAGGGTTCCCGCACGCTCGTGCACGACGATGCTTCCGTGGAGGAGCCGAAGGTGAATGGCGCCGTACCGAGCTCCACCGAAACCGACGAGGAGCTAGCGGTCGCGCTCGACCCGGTCGCGGCCGCCAAGGCGAAAAAGGCCGCCGACAAGGCCGAGGCCGAGGTTCGGGTCAGGGTGATCTGGACGGAGTTCAAGCAGACGGCCGATCAGCACCTGCGCGAGCAGCTGATCTTGCATTATTCGCCGTTGGTGAAGTACGTGGCGGGTCGCGTCGGCACCGGACTCCCGCCGAACATCGAACAAGCGGATCTCGTCTCGTACGGCATCTTCGGTTTGATCGATGCCATCGAGAAGTTCGACCTGGAACGCGCGATCAAGTTCGAGACCTACGCGATCAGCCGCATCAAGGGCGCGATCATCGATGAGTTGCGGGCGATCGACTGGATTCCACGCTCGGTTCGTTCCAAGGCCCGGGACGTGGAAAAGGCCTACGCCAGCCTGGAAGCGAAACTGCACCGCACCCCCACCGAGTCGGAGGTTGCCGTCGAGCTGGGGATCTCACTGCCCGAACTCCATCAGATCTTCAACCAGGTCAGCTTCGTCAACGTCGTGGC
Organism: Mycobacteriales bacterium; assembly: GCA_035999615.1. Taxonomy (GTDB): domain Bacteria; phylum Actinomycetota; class Actinomycetes; order Mycobacteriales; family CAJCIY01; genus DASYGP01. Next base: position 2,503 of record DASYGP010000009.1, on the reverse strand, counting down.
CCTCGACGAGTTGCTGGGAGCCGGTGGCGAGCGGGGCGACAAGGTGAGCCTCGTGGACACCTTGGAGGACACCAAGGCCGAGGATCCCGTTGCTGCATTCGAGTCGGAGGAGACCAAGTACCTGCTCGCGCGGGCGATCAGCCACTTGCCGGAGCGGGAAAAGATCGTGGTGACGCTCTACTACTACGAAGGGCTCACCCTGGCGGAGATCGGTCAGGTGCTCGGGGTGACCGAATCACGCATCTGCCAGATGCACACCAAGGCGGTGCTGCAGCTACGCGGCAAGCTCTCCGAGCCGCACGACGACTGACCGACCGCGGTCTGGGTAGCCACCGAGCATCCGATCTGCGCGGCGCGGGCGCGTTCGATGCGGTGCCCCGCGTGCTCCCCGGCGACGCGCCGGTGCGCCGGTTCGCCGGTCCGAAGGCCTCGGAGTCGTGGCTGTCGACGGAATCCGGAACGCGTACACTCGACTCCAGCGGTCCGGGTTCGCCCGGGCCGACTTCGCGCGTCCAGGTTCACCTGCCTGCAGGTGGCCACGGCCGTTCCGGTCCGGCAGCGCCATCAGGCGCCCGGCTCGCGGCCGTGCGGGACGCCAGGCGCGACGACCCGACCGGGCCGCCGCACGAACCGGAGGCGCGCCCCCAGCGGGCGCGAGGAAGAGGCTGACATGGCTCGCCCCGTCGTGACCATGAGGGAGCTGCTGGAGAGCGGCGCTCATTTCGGTCACCAGACCAAGCGCTGGAACCCGAAGATGAAGCGCTTCATCTTCACCGACCGCAATGGCATCTACATCATCGACTTGCAGCAGTCGCTGTCCTACATCGACCGGGCCTATGAGTTCGTTCGGGAGACGGTCGCCCACGGCGGCACGATTCTTTTCATCGGCACCAAGCGCCAAGCGCAGGAGGCCATCGAGACCCAGGCCAAGCGGGTCGGGATGCCGTATGTGAAGGAACGTTGGCTCGGCGGCATGCTCACCAACTTCTCCACAGTCTTCAAGCGGCTGCAGCGCTTGAAGGAGCTTGAGCAGATTGAGTTGACCGGCGGAACGACGGTGCTCACCAAAAAGGAGCAGCTGGTCCTATCCCGCGAGCGGATCAAGCTCGAGCGCACCCTGGGCGGGATTCGGGACATGGCCCGCGTGCCGAGCGCTGTCTGGATCATTGACACGAACAAGGAACACATCGCCGTCGACGAGGCCCACAAACTGGGCATCCCGGTCGTAGCGCTGTTGGACACCAACTGCGATCCGGACGTCGTCGACTACAAGATTCCGGCTAACGATGACGCCATCCGTTCCGCCGAGCTGCTCACCCGCGTCATCGCCGACGCTGTGGCCGAAGGTCTGTTGCAGCGCGCGGCGGCCCAAGCCGGCGACGCAGGTTCCGCCGCCGACCCGACTGCCGAGCCGATGCCGGAATGGGAGCGGGAGCTGCTGACCGGGACGACGGAGGCGGCACCAGCGCAGGTGACGTCCGCCCCCGCAGCCCCGGCCACTGAGGCCGTCTCCGCGGAGCCCACCGCGAGCGGTGGGTCGGTGGACACCGCGGTCGCCACGCCGGACTCGGCCACGCCGGACCCCGCGGCCGAGGCCGCGGCCCCGACGGCACCAGCGGCCAGCTCGGCCACGACAGAGAACGTCTGACCACACCCAACAGACCGGACAGAGAGCAGACATGGCAACCATTACCGCCGTTGACATCAAGCGCGTGCGGGAGATCACCGGCGCGGGTATGAGCGACGTCAAGGCAGCCCTAGTGGCCGCTGACGGTGACCATCAGCAGGCCATCGACGCGTTGCGTACGAAGGGGGCGGCCAAGGTCCTCAAGCGGGGCGCAGAGCGTACGGCCAGCAACGGGATCGTGGCGTCGGCTGGTGGAGCACTGCTCGAACTCGCGTGCGAGACCGATTTCGTCGCCAAGAACGAGCAGTTCCAACAGCTGGCGAATGAGATCGTCGCGCACTGCGCGGCCACCCACATCGGGGACATCCCCGGCCTGCTCAGCGAGAAGTTGACCGACGGGGCGACTGTCGAACAGAGCATCGTGTCGCTGTCCGCCGCCATCGGCGAGAAGCTAGAGCTTCGTCGCGTGGTGGTCTTCGACGGGAAGGTCGCGACCTACCTGCATCGCCGGGCGTCCGATCTACCCCCGCAGATCGGGGTGCTCGTGGAGTTCACCGGCGATGACGTCGATGCTGCCCGGGGCGCGGCGATGCAGGTCGCCAGCCTTGGGGCTCAGTACGTCAGCCGGGACGATGTTCCGGCCGATGCGGTCGCCAAGGAGCGTGAAATCGCCGAAGCGACCGCCAAGGAGGAAGGGAAGCCGGAGGCTGCCCTATCCAAGATCGTCGAAGGCCGGGTTCAAGGCTTTTTCAAAGAGGTGGTCCTCCTTGAGCAGGCATCGGTGCGGGATAGCAAGCAGAGCGTCAAGGCGATGCTGGCCACCGCCGGCGTGACTGTCACCCGATTTGCCCGTTTCGAGGTCGGCAAGGCCTGACC
>DASYGP010000176.1:0-8127 GCA_035999615.1 Mycobacteriales bacterium | reverse complement strand
CTATCCGGCCGGCACCGTGGCGATGGCCAACACCGGCAAGGCGCACACCGGCGGCAGCCAGTTCTTCCTGGTCTACCAGGCCACCCAGCTGCCGCCGCAGTACACCCCGTTCGGCACCATCACCAAGGGGCTGGACCTGCTGAAGAAGATCGCCGCGAACGGCACCTCGAGCAGCACAGGGGATGGCCCGCCCAAGACACCCGTAAAAATCACGACCTTTCGGGTGAGCTGACCCCGGACGGGTCGGGCATCCACCGGCGGGTCGGACACCCACCGACGGTCTAGTTTTTGGCGCTGGTCAGCCGGTAGACGTCGTAGACGCCTTCCAGCCCGCGGACCGCGCGCAGCAGGGTGGCCAGGTGCTCCGGGCCGCCCATCTCGAAGGTGAACCGGCTGACCGCCGTCCGGTCGTGCCCGGTCGCGACCGTCGCCGACAAGATGTTGACGTGGTGATCGGACAGCGCCCGCGTCACATCGGACAGCAGCCGGGGCCGGTCCAGCGCCTCCACCTGGATGTTCACCAGGAACACCGAGGTCGGCGACGGCGCCCACTCGACCTCCACCACCCGCTCGTCGCCGATCGCCTGCCCGCGCACGTTCTGGCAGTCGGTCCGGTGCACCGACACCCCGTGCCCGCGGGTGACGAAACCGAGCACCGGGTCGCCCGGCACCGGGGTGCAGCAGCGGGCGAGCTTGACCCACACGTCCGAGGCGCCCTTCACGACCACCCCGGGGTCGGCGCCGACCAGCCGGGAGGGCCGCGGCCGGGTCGCGACCGCCGCCTCGGCCAGGTCCTCGACGGCGCCTTCCGGCCCGCCGAGCAACTTCAGCAGCCGCTCGACGACGGTCTGCGCGGAGACGTGATTCTCCCCGATCGCCGCGTACAGCGCGCTCACGTCGCCGCCCGCGGTCTCTTGGGCCACCGCGCCCAGGACGTCGCCGGCCATGATCCGCTGCAGCGGCAGCCCGGCCTTGCGCAGCGAGCGGGTCAGCGAGGTCTTCCCGGCCTCGATCGCGTCCTCACGCCGCTCCTTCGCGAACCACTGCCGGATCTTGGTCTTGGCGCGGGCGCTGGCCACCATCGCCAGCCAGTCCCGGCTCGGCCCGGCGCCGGCCGCCTTCGAGGTGAAGATCTCGACGTTGTCCCCGTTTTGCAGCTCGGTCTCCAGCGACACCAGCCGGCCGTTGACCCGCGCGCCGATGCAGTGATGCCCGACTTCGGTGTGGACCGCGTAGGCGAAGTCGATCGGGGTGGCCCCGCGGGGCAGCGAGATGACCTCCCCCTTCGGGGTGAACACGAACACCTCGGCGAGGTGCAGGTCGAAGCGCAACGCGTCCAGGAACTCGCCCGGGTCGGAGGTTTCCCGCTGCCAGTCCACGATCTGCCGCAGCCAGGCCATGTCCTGGCCGTCAGATGCCGGGACCGCGGCGGCACCCCGGCTCTCCTTGTAACGCCAGTGCGCGGCGATGCCGTATTCGGCGAGCTTGTGCATCGGGGTGGACCGGATCTGCAACTCGACCGGCTTACCCCCCGGCCCGATCACCGTGGTGTGCAGCGACTGGTACATGTTGAACTTCGGCATCGCGATGTAGTCCTTGAACCGGCCGGGCACCGGGTTCCAGACGGCGTGCAGCGTGCCGAGCGCGGCGTAGCAGTCGCGCAGCGAGTCCACCACGATCCGGATGCCGACCAGGTCGTAGATGTCCGCGAAGTCCCGGCCGCGGACGATCATCTTCTGGTAGATCGAGTAGTAGTGCTTGGGCCGGCCGGTGACCGTCGCCTTGATCTTCGCCTCGCCGAGCGTACGGGTGACCTCCCCCACCAGCTCGGTCAGCAGCGTGTCCCGGGCCGGGGCCCGCTCGGCGACCAGCCGGACGATCTCGTCGTAGCGCTTGGGGTAGAGGTTCGCGAACGACAGGTCCTCCAGCTCCCACTTGATCGTGTTCATCCCCAGCCGGTGCGCCAGCGGGGCGAGGATCTCCAGGGTTTCCCGGGCGATCCGTTCCTGCTTGTCGGCCGGGAGCCAGCGCAGCGTGCGCATGTTGTGCAGCCGGTCGGCCAGCTTGACGACCAGCACCCGCGGGTCGCGGGCCATCGCGACGACCATCTTGCGGACCGTCTCGGCCTGCGCGGACTCGCCGTAGCGGACCTTGTCCAGTTTGGTGACGCCGTCGACGACCAGCGCCACCAGGTCCCCGAAGTCGCGCCGGACCGCTTCCAGGTCGACCGCAGTGTCCTCCACCGTGTCGTGCAGCAGCGCCGCGCAGAGCGTCGGTACGTCCATGCCCAGGTCGGCCAGGATCTGGCAGACCGCCAGCGGGTGAGTGATGTACGGGTCGCCGCTGCGTCGCAGCTGCCCGCGGTGCGCCTCCTCGGCGACCTGATAGGCGCGCTGCACCAGCCGGGTGTCCGCCTTCGGGTGATGCATCCGGATGGCGGTGAACACCGGTTCGAGGACCGGCGGGGTGCCCCCCTTCGCCGCGCCGATCCTGGCCAGCCGCGCTCGCACCCGCCGGGATGGTTCTGTGACGAGTGGCCCCGCGGCCGGCCACTCCCGTTCGCCGAGCCCGGCCGGGGCGCCGGTGCTCCCCGGTGCGCTGCGCCCGACGTGTCCGGTGGCGGGGGCTCCCGTGGCCGGGGCTGCGACGGCTTGGGGTCCGGTGGCTTCGGGTCCGGTGGCTTGGGGACCGGTGGCTGGGGCTTCCGTTGCTTGGGCCGTCGTCGTCCCGCCCGCGCCGGTGTCCGCCTGCTCCCGCGCGTCGCGCTGCGCGGTGGGTGTGGCGTCAGCGGTCATCGGCCTCCTCGTGGGGCGACGTCGGTGGGAGGAGCCACGTATCACGGTAACAGCGCGTGGCCGGCGTGGCTTCCGCCGGGTGGCCCGCCCCGGGAGTGCTCAGCAGGCGAGGAGCGCCCAGGCGGTGCGGTTCAGCCGGTGAGCAGGGCGTGCACGGGCAGCGGGGCCAGCCGCGGTCGGCCGCCGAGCGCGGCGAGTTCGAGCAGCACCGCGACGCCCGCCACGGTGCCGCCGGCCCGGCGGACCAGCGCGGTGGCCGCCGCCGCGGTCCCGCCGGTCGCCAGCACGTCATCGACGATCAGCACCCGGCCGCCGCGGGGCAGCGCGTCGGCGTGCAGCGCGAGGATGGCGCTGCCGTATTCCAGCTCGTAGGACTCCTCCAGCACGGCCCGGGGCAACTTGCCCGCCTTGCGGACCGGCAGGAACGGGACGGCCAGCCGCAGCGCCAGCGGGCCGCCGAGCAGGAAGCCCCGCGATTCGATCCCGACGACGGCGGTGACCGGGCCGGTCGGGTCGCCCGTCGCTACCGCGGCGAGCCAGTCCACCACGCCGGCGAAGGCCGGCGGGTCGGCCAGCACCGGGGTGAGGTCCTTGAACAGGATCCCCGGCTGCGGGAAGTCGGGCACGTCCAGGATCAGCCGGGAAACGTCCTCGACGAGCGTTGCGGCCGGCGCGGTCACTTGCGGCGGCCCCGCTGCTGACCGCGGGGGGCGCTTCGGCCGCGCCGGCTGCGCGGATCGTTGCGCACCATCGGGGAGCCGGGCACCCGCGGCGGCTGCGGGTCGAACAGGTCCGGGTCGGTCGGCTCGGGCTCGTCGGCCGCGCCGGGCCGCTCCAGCACCGCGGTCGCGGTCCGGCCGGCGCCGCGCTGCCGGCTGGCCGGGTCGGTGTCCTTGAGCTCCTTGGCGCCCTTGGCCTCCCGGGCGTCCTTCGCGTCCTTGGCGCGCAGGAACGCGACCCGCTTGCGCAGCTCGGCCATCTCCGGCTCGCGTTCCTTCAGCTGCGCCAGCAACGGGGTGGCGATGAAAATCGAGGAGTACGCCCCGGCCGCCAGGCCGACGAACTGCGCGAGGGCCAGGTCCTTCAAGGTGCCCGCGCCGAGCAGGCCGGCGCCGACGAACAGCAGCGCGGCGACCGGCAGCAGCGCGATCAGCGAGGTGTTGATCGAACGCATCAGCGTCTGGTTGACCGCGAGGTTCGCCGCCTGGGTATAGGTCCGGGTGCTGCGCGGGCCGATCCCGTCGGTGTTCTCGCGCACCTTGTCGAACACCACGACGGTGTCGTACAGGGAGAAACCGAGAATGGTCAGCAGCGCGATGACGGTCGAGGGGGTGACCTCGAATCCGACCAGCGAGTAGATCCCGGCGGTGATCAGCACGTCGTGGATCAGGGCGACCATCGCCGCCACCGCCATCTTGCCGGTGAACCGCAGCGCGATGTACGCCATCACCGCAATCAGGAAGATCACCAGGCCCTCGATCGCCTTGTTGGTGATCTGCGAGCCCCAGGACGCGCCGACGCTCTGCGGGTTGAGCTGGTCCACCGGCAGGTTGAATTCGTGCGCGAGCGCGGTCGCGACCCTGGTGACCTGATCGTTGCCCGGGTTCTGCGGCAGCGGCGGGGTCTGCACCCGGATCTGGTTCTGCCCGATCGTCTGCACCACCGGGTTGTTGACCCCGGAGGCGCTGAGCACCCGCTGCGCGTCGGCGACGGTGTGCGTGCCGGCCCGGAACTGGAAGGCGTCGCCGCCCTTGAAGTCGATGCCCAGGTTGAATCCGCGCAGCAGCAGGCTGAGCAGCCCGATCAGGATGACGATGCCGGAGCCGGTGTACCAGATCTTGCGGCGGCCGATGAAGTTGTAGGAGACCTCGCCGGCGTACAGGCGGTGGGCGAGCGACATCTCAGGCCTCCCGAGGGGTGACGTGCCGACCGGTCCCGGAACTGCTGGGCGCCAGCCCGCTGAGCCGGGCACTGGAGAAAGCCGGGTAGCGGATCAGCAAGGTCATCAGCGGCTTGGTGAACAGCAGCACGGTGAACAGGTCCAGCAGGGTGGAAAGGCCCAGCGTGAAGGCGAAACCGGCCACCGCCCCGACGGACACCTCATACAAGATGACCGCCGCCAGGAAGGACACGGTGTCGGCGGAGTAGATGGTGCGCCGGGCCCGGATCCAGCCGTACTGGACCGCCTGCCGCGGGGAGCGGCCCTCCCGGATCTCGTCTTTCAGCCGTTCGAAGAACACCACGAACGAGTCGGCGGTGATACCCACCGACACAATCAGACCGGCGATGCCGGCCAGGCTCAGGGTGAACCCGATCAGCTGACCGAGCAGGGTCACCATCGCGTACACCATCAGACCGGACACGGCCAGCGACAGCACGGTGACGATGCCGAGGGCGCGGTAGTAGAGGAACACATACAGCAGCACCAGGGCCAGCCCGATGCCGCCGGCGAGCAGCCCCGCGTTCAGCGAATCCTTGCCCAGCGTCGGGGAGATCGACTCCACCGAGGAACGGTCGAACGGCACCGGCAGCGAGCCGTACTTCAGCACGTTGGCGAGGTTGGTCGCCTCCTTCTGGGTGAACGCCGGCTGGCCGCCGGAGATCTGCACGTTCTTGCCCAGCTGGCCGTTGGTCGACGGCGCGGAGACGACGACCCCGTCCAGGGTGATCGCCAGCGGCTGCTTGCCGGCGTTGAACAGCCGACCGGTGATGTTCTCCACCTTGTTGATCGCGCTGTCCTTGAAGGTCAGGTTCACCACCCAGGCGCCGGTGGTGACCCCCTGCGGGCCGTTCTGGTCGAGCGTGGCCTGCGCGCCGGACACGTCGGTGCCCAGGATCTGCGCGGGCTTGAGCAGGTATTTGTACGGCTGGTTGCGGTCGCAGGCGATCACGAAGTGGTGCGGATTGTCGTCGATGACCGGCGGCCGGCCGCCGTTCTTCGCACAGTCCAGCGCGCTGAACGCGGCGAGTTCCGCGGCGGTCGGCGTGGTCTGGTCCTTCTCATTGCTGGTCGTGGACTTGGCCGGGCCGGCGGCGGCGGACTGCACAGCGGTCGGGGCCGCCGGGCTTCCGGTCGCGCTGCCGGCCGTCGCCGGGGTGCTGGCGGCGGGGGTGCTGGGCGCCGGCGTGCTGGTCGCGTGCGGGCTGGGGCTGGGCGAGCCGGCGGTCAGGGCCCGGGCCAGCGCCCGGCCGTGCGCCGAGCTCGACGCGGCCGTGCTGGCCTTCGGGGCCGAACTTTTCGCTGTCGGGCTGGCCGGCGGCTTCGGGCTTGCCGTTCTGCTGGGTGTCGCCGCGCCGCTCGGTGTCGCCGCGCCGCTCGGCGCCGGGGCCGGCGGGCTGCTGCTCGGCGGCACCTTGACCGTGCTGCCGGGCGGCGGGTTGGTCTGCGCGCTGTTCGCGATCTCCCGGAAGGTCAGCGACGCGGTCTGGCCGACCACGTTCAGCACATCGCCGCGGCCCTTGCCGGGAACCGACACCACGACGTTGGTGCCCTGGGTCTCGACCTGCGCCTCGGACACGCCCAGGCCGTTGACCCGCTGCCGGATGATGTCGACGGCGGTCTGCAACTGCCCCTTGTTCACGGCCTTCCCGGCGACCGGGCGGGGGGTGAGAATCACCGTGGTGCCGCCCTGCAGGTCCAGCCCCAGCTTGGGGCTGGTGTGCTGGGTGCCGACCATCGTGGCGTAGAGCGCTACCAGGATGGCCGCGACCACCCCCAGGCGGATGCCCGGGCGGGACTGGGGCCGGCGTGCCACGTGTGCTGCTCCTTCACGAATGCGGGCGCCGGCCGGTGCCGGTGCCGCGGGGTGCTCCAGTAATGCGGGGTACTACAGATACGCGGGGTACTACAGATAACGGTCGTACGGCCTCAGTATCCCTGCCGTCCCGACCGGTCGGTGCGTCCGCTCAGCCCGCAGCCGGGCGGTCCGGGGGCGGCTGATCGTCGGGCGGCAGCTCGGGGCGGCCGGAACCGTCCCCGGTTCCGGGCGTCGCGTCGCCGTCCCCCGCGGGGGGTGTGACCGCCCGGGCGAGGGCGCCCGGCAGCATCCGCAGCCGCACGCCGGGGGCGACCTCGACCACGATCTCCTCATCCGAGGTGCTGATCAGGGTTCCGATCATGCCGGCGCGGGTGACGACCTCGGTGCCCGGCACCATCGCCGCCTGCGACTGCTGGGTGACCTTCGCCCGGCTGCGGCGCTGCTGACGGAACAGGAACACCACCCCGACGACGAGCAGCAGCGGGAACAGCAAGTTGATCAGGCCACCGCTGTTGCTCTTGGTGGCCGCGTTCGCGGCCGAGTTGACGGCCGCGAAACCGGCCAGGGCTGGCGCGGACAGGATCATGCGGTGGGGCCGTTCACGGTCGGAGAACTCCTTGGCACGCGGGGGGTGGGATCGCAGCGGCAGTCGGGGCCGGCGCGTCGATCGTACGCAGCCGGGCCGGTTGATGCGCTCAGCCCTCGAACAGCCCCTCCTGACCGCGGGGCGCGGGCAGCCCGAGATGCGCGTACGCGGCGGCGGTGGCGACCCGTCCGCGGGGCGTGCGGGCCAGCAGGCCGGCCCGGACCAGGAACGGTTCACAGACCTCCTCGACCGTGGTCGGCTCCTCCCCCACCGCGACCGCCAACGTGGACAGCCCGACCGGCCCACCTCCGAAACGGCGTACCAACGCTTCTAAGACAGCGCGGTCCAAACGGTCCAGGCCCACGGCGTCGACGTCGTACAGGGCCAAGGCGGCGCGGGCGGCGGCGAGGTCGACGCGTCCCCCGGCGCGGACCTCCGCGTAGTCGCGCACCCGGCGCAGCAGCCGGTTGGCGATCCGCGGCGTGCCCCGGGACCGGCCGGCGATCTCCGCCCCCGCGTCCGGGTCCAGCGGCACGCCGAGCAGGCGCGCGGCCCGTTCCAGCACCCGCTCCAGGTCGGGGGGGTCGTAGAAGTCCAGGTGCGCGGTGAACCCGAACCGGTCGCGCAACGGGCCGGTCAGCAGGCCGGCCCGAGTCGTGGCCCCCACCAGCGTGAACGGGGCGACATCCATGCTCACCGAGCGGGCCCCCGGCCCCTTGCCGAGCATCACGTCGACCCGGAAGTCCTCCATCGCCAGGTAGAGCAGCTCCTCGGCCGGCCGCGCCATCCGGTGGATCTCGTCGATGAACAGCACATCGCCGTCGGCGAGGTCCACCAGCATCGCGGCGAGGTCCCCGGCCCGTTCGATCGCCGGCCCGCTGGACAGCCGCAGGCTGGCCCCCAGCTCGGTCGCGACGATCATGGCGAGCGTGGTCTTGCCCAGGCCGGGGGAACCGGACAGCAGGATGTGATCCGGGGCGCGGCCGCG
>DASYGP010000151.1:0-68773 GCA_035999615.1 Mycobacteriales bacterium | reverse complement strand
AGCGATGCCGGCGATCCCGGCGATGCGGATGGGGCCGGCGGCGCCCCTGGCGAAGCGGGGGCTGCCTGCGGCGCACGGGGTTCGGGCGGCGCCGGGGATGCCGGGGCCGCGCCGGCGGTGATCAGCCCGGTGACGATCGCCACGTTGGCGCCCGACGGCCGGCGGGCCGACCGGGAACAGCTCGCCGCGAAGAACACCGCCGGCGAGGTGATCCCCCGCTGCCTTCGCTACGACGAGGACAGCAAACCGAAGGACACCGGCCGCAACGTCACCGGCCGCCGCGGCAAGCGCGGTCGCAAGGACAACCCCGTGCCCGAGTCCGACCTCCCTGACGAACCCCCCTTCTAAAGCGGGCGCCCCTCGGTGTCCGGACTGGAACCGCGGCACGGCACCGAACCGGAGCGGAACCGGAGTGGGACCTGAGCGATCGAACCAGGGGCTCCGAGCCCGGGCGCCGGAGCCGGGAGCCCGGAACCCGGAGCAAGGAGTCGAGGTTCCTCGCAGCGCCGACCGGTCTCGTGGCTGGCCGCGGGGCTTCCGCCCCGCACCCCGGCTGCCGCGTCCCGCCAGCTCGTCCCTCGCCGGCAGGGCTTGCCATCGAGATCTCCGGTCCGGTTCGCCGTGAGCCGCCAGAATCTGTAGCCGCCGAGATCCGGTTGCGAGCGACACGGAGAGCCCCCGCCGCGACGTGACGATGCGACGGGGGACGGCCCCGCAAGCTGGGTGCTTGGTCGGTTAGTAGTCCGCGTCGGTGTAGAGGATCTCGCCGCGCAGGTTCCGGCCTTCCTTCATGTCGGTGTAGCCCTGGTTGATGTCCTCGAGCTTGTACGTCGTGGTGATCAACTCATCCAGCTTCAAGACCCCTTCGGAGTACAGCCGGAGCAGCGCCGGGATCTCGGCCCGTGGGTTGCCACCCCCGAAGATCGCGCCCTGCAGGTCCTGCTGCAGCAGGGTGAACAGGAACAAGTTGAGGCTCACGTCCATGTCCTGGGCGCCGCCCATGCCGGTCACCACGATGCGGCCGCCCTTGCCGCATAGCTGCTGGGCTGCCGCCACGTCGTCGCCCTTGATCCGCCCGACGGTGATGATGACCTTCTCGGCCATCCGCCCCCAACTCATCTCCTGAAGCGGCGCCAATGCCTCCTCGACGGAGGCGTACGCGTGAGTGGCACCGAGCTTCATCGCCGACTCACGCTTGAACGCCACGGGATCGATGGCGATGACCCGTGATGCGCCCGCGACGGCAGCGCCCTGGATGGAGTTGATCCCGACGCCGCCGATCCCGATCACCACCACCGTGTCCCCGGGAATGATCTTGGCGACGTGAACAGCCGAGCCCCACCCGGTGGTCACCCCGCAACCAACCAGCGCAGCCTTGTCCAGCGGGATGTGTTCATCGATCTTGACCGCAGACGCCTCGTGCACGGTGACATACGGGCTGAACGTGCCCAGAAGGCACATCGGGATCGCGCCCTGGCCCTTGACGGTCATCCGGAACGTGCCATCGGCGATGGCCTGACCGGTTAGCAGATTCGCTCCCATGTCGCACAGGTTCTGGTGCCCGGTCGAACAGGGAAGGCAGCGCCCGCAGGCCGGGATGAATGCCAGTACAACGTGGTCACCCTCCTTGAGGCTGGTGACGCCGGCGCCGACCTTGGTGACCACACCAGCACCCTCGTGCCCGCCGATGACGGGGAAGCTAGGGAGTGGTGTATCCCCGGTGACCAGGTGTTCGTCGGAATGGCAGAGCCCGCTCGCCGCGAGGCGGACCTGAACCTCGCCCGCGACGGGGTCGCCAACCTCGATTTCCTCCACTGACCAGTCCTGACCGAGCCCCCAAAGCACTGCACCCTTGGTCTTCATGCCTGCTCCATCCCGTGTGAGCGGTATCACGTCCGTCGGCAACCTACGCCCGGGCGGACGGCCGGGCGACCGCACCTGCGCTGCGCCTCCGTGGGACGGCCTGGCACCCCACCGCCCGTCACCGCGTCGTTCTACGACGTGCCCGGCAATCCAGCCCGCGACTCCACGCCCGCGTGCGTGGGCGCTCCATACCGCGCCATCGCCCCGTCGGCAGCCCCCGCGCCGTCCGCGTCGACCCGTGCCTTCAGCGACGCGCCGCGGCCCTCCGGCGGTCGTGCTCGTGCACGATCGCGGCGGCGTAGGCCGCTGGCAGGGTGTGCTCATCGGAGAGCCAGTGAGCCCGTTCTTCGGCGCGGACCAGTCCGGGTCCGGCCTCCAGGCAAGCGAACCAGTGGCTCAGCTGCTGGCCCGTCACCTCGGGGATCCGGGCAAGCAGGCTGGCATGTGTCTCGGGGTTGTGGTGCATGCGCGACCTCCGCGTCGGAAAGCTTTGCCGAGAAGCCTGCCCTGGCCTTGGGATCACCGCAAGCCCCGAGTGGACGAGTCGGCGGAGATAACGTCCCCTGCGTGCGGCGGACGGGCAGCGAACCAACAGATGACCTCGAGGTCCATGCCCGCCGGCTCATCGACCGGCTGAGCGGCGTGAACGTGGCCTGGTACGCCGCCCGCCCGATCGGGGATTCCGCCACCCGCGCGCAGCTCCTGCGGGAGCTGGTGACCGAGCTCGCCGAGCTCGGCCGGGCTGCGGGCACCGGCGCGCCGCCCGAGGCGGTACCCCCCGTCCTGGGGGACCACGCGCTGCCGGATCAGGTCGCCGTTCTCGTCGCCGACCTGATCGCGGCCACGCGCGCCACGCCGACCATCCCGACCACGCACAGCCAATCGGCCGCCAGCCAGGCCACCGCGGCCCTTATCCACTGCTACGGGCGCCTGTGGGGCACCTAGTTAGCTGAGCCGCTCGATCACCATGGCCATGCCCATGCCGCCGCCGACGCACATGGTTTCCAGGCCGAAGGTCTTGTCCTCGAACTGCAGACCGTTGAGCAGCGTCCCCGTGATCCGGGCGCCGGTCATTCCGAACGGGTGGCCCACGGCGATCGCACCCCCGTGCACGTTCAGCTTGTCCAGATCGACGCCCAGATCGCGGTAGCTGGGGATGACCTGAGCGGCGAACGCCTCGTTGATCTCCACCAGGTCGATGTCAGAGATGCTCATCCCAGCGTTCTTCAGCGCCTGGCGGGAGGCCTCCACCGGCCCGTAACCCATGATTTCCGGCGACAACCCGGTGACCCCGGTCGACACGATGCGAGCCAGCGGGGTCAGGCCCAGCGCCTTCGCCTTCTCCGCGCTCATGATGATCACTGCGGCGGCCCCGTCATTCAGCGGGCAGGCATTGCCGGCGGTGACAGTGCCGTCCGGCCGGAACACCGGCTTCAGACCGGCCATGGATTCGACCGTGACACCCGCGCGCGGGCCGTCGTCCTTGGCGACGACCGAACCGTCCGGCAGCGTGACAGGAGTGATCTCCCGCTCCCAGAAGCCATTCGCGATGGCCTTTTCGGCGAGGTTTTGCGACCGGGCACCGAACTCGTCCTGCTCGGTGCGGGTCACCCCCTTCAACCGGGCCAGGTTTTCCGCCGTCTGCCCCATCGCGATGTACACGTCGGGCATCTCGCCGTCCTCGCGCGGGTCGTGCCAGTCCTGGCCGCCCGCCTCGTACGCCTTCGCCCGGGCCGCCGCCCCCGCGAACCGCGGGTTCATCGTGTCGGGTAGCCCGTCGCTGTTTCCCTTGATGAAACGGCTCACCATCTCGACGCCAGCGGAGATGTACGCGTCGCCCTCGCCTGCCTTGATCGCATGGAAGGCCATCCGCGTGGTCTGCAACGACGAGGAGCAGTATCGGGTGATCGTCGTACCCGGCATGAAGTCGTAACCCAAATTCACGGCGACGACGCGGCCCATGTTGAACCCCTGCTCGCCGCCCGGCAGCCCGCAGCCAAGCATCAGGTCGGTGATGTCATGCGGGTCGAGTGCGGGCACCTTGTCCAGGGCGGCGCGCACGATGGTCGTGGCCAGGTCGTCCGGGCGCAGATCCTTCAGCGAGCCCTTGAAGGCCCGACCGATGGGGGAGCGGGCGGTGCTGACGATCACGGCCTCAGCCATGCGAGGTCTCCTTCGACTCCGACGGTGTTGTTACTGACGGGTACAGAGTTTGTCACGTCTGCGGGAGCCGGATGCCCACCGCGTCCCGTACGGCCGGCAGCAGGGCCTGCGCCCACAGCTCGTAGCCCCCTGCGCTGGGATGGAATTCATCGGCGGCAAGGGTTCCCGCGGGATTCGCCCGAAACGCCGGACCCGTGCGGGCCGCGAGGTCGACGACGAGCGCCCCGGCCCGGGTACCCGCATCCGCCTGCGTCTGCGCGACCCGCCGGCCGTAGGCGGCGAGCACATCACGCAGCGGCCGGGCCACACTCTGCGCGGCGCCAAGATCAGGACAAGTCCCGAGTACGACAGGCACCCCCGCAGCCCGCAGCCGCCGGATGGCGCCAATCAAGGCGGGCCGGATGCGACGGGCGGACGTGCCGTGCGTCGCATCGTTTGCGCCTACCAGCACCACTGCGATGTCCGGCCGGTTCAGCAGCGCGCGGGAAACCTGCGGGCCCAGGTCCCCGGCGCGGGAACCGAACACGGCCACCCCGGACAGCTGAATATGCAGATGACCGGCCGCCAGCAGGGCGGCCAGCCGGCCGCCGACGCTCTCATCGGTCTCGGTGACTCCCACCCCGGCCCCGGTCGAGTCGCCGAGCACCACCAACCGAACGGTGGGATCGCTCGGATCGCCGTAATCCCCGTCGATGCTCGGCGCCGATTCGGCCGGCAAATACTCCCGCCGGAATGCCGCGAATGCCTGTAACGCCAGCACATCCGCGGCCAAGGCGGCGGTGACGCCGGCCCCCGCTGCCAGTAGCCGTCGGGTGCTTAACCCCGCTCCCATCACGTGATCAGCCTCCTACCCCCGACAGTAGCTCGCCTAGTGTCCTCGCCCATGCAGGTCTTTGACAGCGTTCTGGAGCTCATCGGGGACACCCCGCTCGTGCGTTTGCACTCGGTCACGCTCGGGCTGGTCCCGGACACCGTGTCGGTGCTGGCCAAGGTCGAGTACCTCAACCCCGGTGGTTCGGTGAAGGACCGGATCGCGCTGCGGATGATCGACGCGGCCGAGGCGTCCGGGGCGCTGCAACCGGGCGGGACGATCGTCGAGCCGACCAGCGGCAACACCGGCGTGGGGCTCGCGCTGGTGGCCCAGCGCCGCGGCTATCACTGCGTCTTCGTCTGCCCCGACAAGGTCAGCGAAGACAAGATCAGGGTGCTGCAGGCGTACGGCGCCCGGGTGGAGGTCTGCCCCACGGCCGTCCCACCGGAGCACCCGTCGTCCTACTACTCGGTGTCCGATCGGCTGGCCCGGGAGCTGCCCGGCGCCTGGAAGCCGGACCAGTACGCGAATCCGGCCAACCCGCAGTCGCATTACGAGACCACCGGGCCGGAGCTGTGGTCGCAGACCGACGGACGGATCAGCCACTTCGTCGCGGGGGTCGGTACCGGCGGCACGATCAGCGGGACAGGCCGCTATCTCAAGGAGGTCTCCACCGGGCCGGGTCTCACACCGGTGCAGGTCATCGGCGCGGATCCGGAGGGCAGCGTCTACTCCGGTGGTCGGGGCCGGCCCTACCTGGTCGAAGGCGTCGGCGAGGACTTCTGGCCGCAGGCCTTCGATGCGAAGGTGCCCGATCGGATCGTGGCGGTCTCCGACCGAGACGCCTTCGTGATGACCCGGCGGCTGGCCCGCGAGGAGGGACTGCTCGTCGGTGGCTCGTGCGGCATGGCGGCCGTCGCGGCGCTGGGCGTCGCGGCCCAGGCGCCACCCGGTTCGGTTGTCGTGGTGTTGCTGCCCGACTCCGGCCGCGGCTACCTGAGCAAGATCTTCAACGATGACTGGATGCAGGACTACGGCTTTTTGGAGACCTCGGCCGAGGAGCGCATCGCGGATGTGCTCTCCCGCAAGGGCACCCTGGTCCCCGAGTTCGTGCATGTGCACCCGACCGACACCGTCCGTGAGGCGATCGACATCCTGCGCGAATACGGCGTATCCCAGATGCCGGTCGTGAAGGAGGAACCGCCGGTGATGGCCGCCGAGATCATCGGTTCGATCGTGGAGCGGGATCTGCTGGACGCGCTGTTCTCGGGTCACGCCCAACTCGCCGACCCGCTCGAGCGGCACATGTCCGCGCCACTACCGTCGGTGGGTGCCTTCGAACCGGTGTCCGCCGCGCTCGCGGCGCTGGAAACGGCCGGCGCGGCTGTGGTCCACACCGATGGCCGCCCCACCGGCGTGGTCACCCGGCAGGACCTGCTCGGCTTCCTCGCCGCCCACTGACGGCGGGAACAGCCGCCGCGTCCCAGGTCGTTGGAACAGGTACCGCACCCGAAGGAGAATCCGATGCTGTTCGGCCGCCACAAGACCGCCCTGCCCGAGCCCGACGAGGCGCTGCCTGGGCGTCCCGAACCGATCGTGAGCCCCGGGTTGCACGCGGTGCTGGGCACTCCCATGGCCGGGCCCTACCCGGCGGGCAGCGCCCGGGCGATCTTCGGCCTGGGCTGCTTCTGGGGCGCCGAGCGGGTGTTCTGGCAACTGCCGGGGGTCTTCACGACGGCGGTCGGGTACAGCGGGGGTTACACCCCGAATCCCACCTACGAGGAAGTCTGCTCGGGCCGCACCGGCCACGCCGAGGCGGTGCTGGTGGTCTACAACCCCGAGCAGGTCAGCTACGAGACGCTGTTGAAGACCTTCTGGGAGAGTCACAACCCGACCCAGGGCATGGCCCAGGGCAACGACGTCGGCACCCAGTACCGCAGCGGGATCTACCCGACCGACGACGCCCAGCTCGCGGCCGCCAAGGCCAGCCGCGACCAGTTCGGCCCGCGGCTGCGCGAGGCCGGGTACGGCGAGGTCACCACCGAGATTGTGCCGGCGGGCGAGTTTTTCTTCGCGGAGACCTATCACCAGCAGTACCTGCACAAGGTGCCCAACGGCTACTGCGGGCTCGGTGGCACCGGGGTCTCGTGCCCGGTCGGCGTGGCATGAGTGAGCACGCCGGTTTCGACACCCGGGCGATCCACGCCGGGCAGGACCCGGATCCCGCAACGGGCGCCGTCAACGTGCCGATCTATGCCAGCTCGACGTTCGCGCAGGACGGCGTCGGCGGGCTGCGGACCGGGCTAGGTCACGGCTACGAGTACAGCCGCTCGGCCAACCCGACCCGCACCGCCCTCGAGGGTTGCCTGGCGGCGCTGGAACTGGGCCGGCGCGGGCTGGCGTTCGCCTCCGGCCTGGCGGCCGAGGACTGCCTGTTGCGCACCGTGCTCACCCCCGGTGATCACGTGCTGATCCCGAACGACGCTTACGGGGGCACATTCCGCCTGTTCGCGAAGGTGCTGGCCCGGTGGGGCGTGTCGTACACGGCCGTGCCCCTTGGCGAACTGGATGCGGTGCGAGCGGCCGTCCGGCCCGAAACGCGGCTGGTGTGGTGCGAAACGCCGACCAACCCGCTGCTCGGCATCGCCGATATCGCCGCGCTCGCCGGCATCGCGCACGAGGCGGACGCGCTGCTGGCCGTCGACAACACCTTCGCGAGCCCGGCATTGCAGAACCCATTGGCGCACGGCGCCGACGTCGTCGTGCACTCCACCACCAAGTATCTCGGCGGCCATTCGGACGTCGTCGGGGGCGCGCTGGTCGTCCGGGACGCGGCGCTGGGGGACGAACTCGCCTTCCACCAGAACGCCCTCGGCGCCATCCCCGGCCCGTTCGACTGCTTCCTCACGCTGCGCGGGATCAAGACGCTGGGCGTCCGGATGGAACGGCACGGGGTCAACGCCGCCGCCGTCGCCGCGCTGCTGACCGGACACGAGGCGGTCACCGAGGTGCTGTGGCCCGGCCTGCCCGGCCATCTCGGGCACGAGACCGCCGCCAAGCAGATGTCGGGATTCGGGGGGATGGTCTCCTTCCGGGTCGGGGGCGGGGAGCAGGCCGCCGTCGAGGTCTGCGGCCGGTTCCGGCTGTTCACCCTGGCGGAGTCGCTCGGCGGGGTGGAATCGCTCGTCGAGCACCCGGGGCGGATGACCCACGCCAGCGCCTCCGGCTCGCCGCTGGAGGTGCCCGGCGACCTGGTCCGGCTCAGCGTCGGGTTGGAATCGCAGGATGACCTGCTGGCCGACCTGCGGCAGGCGCTCTCGGCGGCGGCGGGCTGACCCGTAAGGTCGCGGGCATGACTGTCACGGACGCGGCTGGCCCGATCGTTCCCGCCGACGTCGCGCAGGGCCGCGCGGATGCGCGCAAGGGCTACCGCACGCTGGAGCCGCTGCACGCGTTCATCTATTTCTCGGCCGATGCCACCGCGCGCTACGTCGAGCTCGGCCTCAAAAACGGGTTCACGCAGTATTTCGCCAGCCGCGGTGCGGTGTTCGGCCGCTGCGGACCGGGCCCGGTCACCGCCACGTTCTACAACTTCGCCCCCGCACAGGTGGCGCGCTCGCTACCGGCCGCCTGGGAACACGCCTCCCCGGAGCAGGTGCTCGCCGCCCGACACCTCGCGGCGCAGGCCTTCCTCACCGAGCTCACCACCGGGGCGGAACAGCAGGTGGCCGAGGCCCTGGAACTGCTGGAGGCGATGGTCCCGGCGCTGGACCCCACCGGGCGGGCGCTCTACGCGGCCCAGGCCGACCTGCCCTGGCCGGAGGATCCGGCGCTGCGGCTGTGGCACCTGGTGACCCTGCTGCGGGAGTGGCGCGGGGACGGGCATGTCGCCGTGCTCACCGCGGAGGGCATCGACGGGTGCGAGGTGCTGCACATCCATGTCGCCGCCGGCGGACCGCCCGCCGAGGTGCTGCGGCTGACCCGCGGCTGGAGTGAACCGGACTGGGCCGCCGCCGCGGACCGGCTGGTCGCCGCCGGCACCTTGACCCGTGACGGGACGCTCACCGCCGCGGGCGCCGCGCACCGCCAGCACGTCGAGGACCGCACCGACGCCCTCGCCGCCGCCCCGTGGCAGCTGCTCGGCCCCGAACGCAGTGAGCGGCTGCGCGGGTTGCTGCGCCCGTTCGCGCAGCGCATCGTGGCCGGCGGGGGGCTCGGGGCGATGGTCCCGGCTGCGGCCGGCCGGTGAGTCTGCCCGAGGCGGCCGCGGTCGGGGAGCCGGACGCGCGGATGACCGAAGCGCACGACGGGGTGACGCTGGCCTATCAGGTGCACGGCGACCCCGCGGCTGGCGTGCCGTTGCTGATGGTCTCCGGCCTGGGCCAGCAGCTGGTCGCCTGGCATCCGGCGCTGCTCGCCGAGCTGGTCGACCGCGGCTACGCGGTCGCCGTGTTCGATCACCGGGACGTCGGCCTGTCCACACACCTCGACGAGCTGCGGGTGGACCTCGGTGCGGTGCGCGACGGCCGGTCCGCGCCGCCCTACGCGATGGCCGAGCTCGCGCGGGACGCCGAGGCGGTTCTCGACGCCGTCGGCTGGACCTCCGCGCACGTCCTCGGCGTGTCCATGGGCGGGATGGTGGCCCAGCAGCTGGCCATCGCGGCGCCCAGCCGGGTACGGAGCCTGTGCAGCATCATGTCCACCACCGGTGACCGGGACGTAGGCCGGCCCCGCCCCGGCACGTTCCGGGTCCTGGTCGAATCGCCCCCGCCGGAACGGGAGGCGGCGGCGCAGCATGCCCTGACCGTGGCCCGGCTGATCGGCTCGCCCGGCTACCCGGCCCCGGCCGAGGAGGTGCTGGCCCGGGCCCGGGTCGCCTTTGACCGGGCCTTCGACCCGCGCGGCACCGGCCGGCAGTTCGCGGCCATTCTCGGGTCCCCGGACCGGACGGCGGCGCTGGCCGGGGTGCGGACCCCGACCTTGGTGGTGCACGGAGCGGACGATCCGTTGGTGGATGTCAGCGGCGGGCGGGCCACCGCGGCCGCTATCGCCGGCGCCGAGCTGCTGGTGCTGGCCGGGATGGGCCATGACCTACCCCGCCCGCTCTGGCCGCGGATCCTCACCGAGCTCGACGCCCTCACCCGGCGGGAGGGTTAGCGCCGCCCGGCGGCGCGCCCGGCGCGCTGGCGCAGGTAATCGCGGACGACGTAGGCGCCGAGCCGGTCCGGCGACGGGGAGAACACCCGCCCGCCGTTGCGCCGGGCCAGCTCCTGCACGAACTCCACCAGCCGGGGTTCGTCGTCGAGCATGAACACGTTCAGGCTGGCCCCGCGGCGGGTCATCCGGTCCACCTCGGCGAGGGTCAGCTCGAGGGTCACCGGGTTCGGCGGCCACTCGAAGTAGGGGGTGCCGTCGCGCTCCAGATGCGCGGTGGGCTCCCCGTCGGTCACCACCAGCACGACCGGGTCGTGGTCGGGGTACTTGGCCAGATGCCGCCCGGCAATCATCAACGCGTGTTGCAGGTTGGTGCCCTGCACCATCTGCACGTCGAGACCGACCAGCTCGGCCGGCGCGATCTCGCGGGCGTAGTCGCTGAAGCCGATGATGCTGATGACGTCCTGCGGGAACCGGGTGGTAATCAAACTGTGCAGCGCGAGTGCGGTCGACTTCGCCGCCCCCCAGGTGCCCCGCAGCGCCATCGAGTACGACAGGTCCACCAGCAGGCAGACCGCCGCGGTGGTACGCCGCTCGGTCTCGGCGACCTCGAAGTCATCGACGTGCAACCGCACCGCTCCGGGGCCGGCGCGGAGCACGGCGTTGCGTACGGTCCGGACCACGTCCAGCGGCTGCTCATCGCCGAACTCCCACCGGCGGGAGCCCCCGGTCAGCTCGCCGGCCGCGCCCGCGTCGTGCAGGTCGTGCGCCCCCCGGCCGCGCGCGTCCAGGTCGCTGAACACCTTCGACAGCGCCGACTGGCCGATCCGGCGGATGGCCCGCGGCGTGAGCTCAAGCCGGCCGCCCTCGCGGGACAGGTAGCCCTGCCGCTGCAGCTCACGTTCCAACTGCTGCAGGGCACGCAGATCATCGACGGCGCCGCGGCCCAGCGCGCGGCGGACGGCTTCGGGATCCACATCGTCCAGCGAGGCACCCGGGTAGTCCTGGGCCAGCGCGCTGCCGAGCGCCTCCAGCTCGGCCAGTTCCTCAAGCGTTGAGGTCGCGTCGCCGAGTCCCAGCTCGCCCTCCCCGCTCATCCGCTCCCCGCGGCCGCGCTGGCCCCAGTTCAGATCCGGCCGGGCGGCCCGCAGCGCATCGCCG
This sequence comes from Mycobacteriales bacterium, assembly GCA_035999615.1. Taxonomy (GTDB): domain Bacteria; phylum Actinomycetota; class Actinomycetes; order Mycobacteriales; family CAJCIY01; genus DASYGP01. The sequence continues at coordinate 57,621 of DASYGP010000151.1, read as the reverse complement.
AGCCGGGACATCTCCGCGGCCAGCCCCATGTCCTGCATCGCCGCGGACATCAGGTCGGCCAGCTCCTGCCGCTGCTGGGGTGAGAGCGAGGCGAGCATCCGCTGGGCCGCCGCGGCCCGCCGGGCCAGCGCCTCGGTCAGCTCCTCCAAGGACTGCGGGTTCTCCGGGAAGAACTGCCCGTGTTTCGCCATGAAGCCGGCAAACGCTTCGCCGGTGTCCTCACCTCGCGCGTCCGCCGCCAGCAGATCGTTCAGGTCGCCCAGCATGTCCTTCAACGCGGCCAGGTCCTGCGGCGTCGCGTTGGCCATCGACTGCTTCATGCCCTGGAACTGGCTGTCCAGGACTTCGCGGCGCAGCAGGTCGCGGATCTGTTCGTAGGTCTGGCGTGCCTCCGGGCTGGTCCAGCCGTAGTCCGCCAGCTGGCGCACCGCCCGGGCCGGATCGTCGGGCAGGGCGTCCAATTCGGATTCGGCCAGCCGGGCCGCGTCCGAGGGATCGGGGAACAGGGCGGCCCGCTCCTGGCCGATGGCCGTGTCCAGCAGCCGCCGGACCTCCTGCAGGGTGCCATCGAGGCGTCCGCGCTGGCGCAGCTCCCGCTGCTGGGCCCGGATCCGGCGCATCAGCTCGTCCAGGCCGCGGCGGTCCTGGGTGCCGCGGCGGAGCAGCTGCTCGAGTGCCTGCCGGGCGGTGGCGCCCTCCATGACGGCGTCCCCGAGCTCGTCCAGCGCGCTGCCCAGATCGAACGGGGGTGCCAGCGGGTCGGGCCCGCCGGCCCAGGCGCCGTAGCGAAACCCATGCGGACCGGGGTGCGCGCCGCCCGGATCCGGGTGCGGCCCGCGGCCGCCGCGGTCAGCCGCCATAGACGGTCCGGCCGGGGAGTTCCTCCTTGGCGAGCCGGCGTTGCAGGTGCAGCCCCTCCAACGCGAATTCCAGCGCGGCCGCCGCCAGGCCGGGCGATTCCTCCTCGACGCCGAGCCGCGCCAGGATCTGCGCGAGACCGGCGACCGCGCCGATCCGGGACAGCAGCACCGCGGCCGGGACCAGATCCCCGGTCTCGACCGTGTCGCCCTCCCCGAAGCGTTGCTGCAGGGCGGACAGGTCGGTCCCAGCGAGCCTGGCCCGGAACGTGTCGGCGGTGGCCTTGCGCAGCAGGTGGGTCAGCAGCTCGAACTCGCGGCCCTCCTCCAACTGATCGAATTCGACCTTGCCCCGCACCGAAGGCACGATCGAGCTCAGGTCGCTCACCCGGGCGACGGCCTCCGGCTCGCGGGTGATGGCGGCGCGGCGGACCGCGCTCGCGGCCACCGTCTCGGTCGCGGCGACGGCGAACCGGGCGCTGACCCCGCTGCGCACATCCACGCTGGGCGATTCGCGCACGCCCCGGGCGAACCGGGCGACGATCTCCACCAGGTGCGCCGGGACCACCGGATGCCCGAGCGGGCCGGGCCAGGCCAGGTCGGCCTCCTGGTTGACCAGCTGGATCTCGTCGTCCAGGCGCAGCGGGTAGTGAGTGCGCACCTCCGCGCCGAACCGGTCCTTCAGCGGGGTGATGATCCGACCCCGGTTGGTGTAGTCCTCCGGGTTGGCGCTGGCCACGACGAACAGGTCCAGCGGCAGCCGCAGCGTGTAACCGCGGACCTGGATGTCCCGCTCCTCCAGCACGTTCAGCAGCGCGACCTGAATCCGTTCGGCGAGGTCCGGCAGCTCGTTGATCGCGAACACGCCGCGGTTGGTCCGGGGCACCAGGCCGTAATGCACCGTTTCCGGGTCGCCGAGGGTGCGCCCCTGGGCCACCTTGATCGGGTCGACGTCCCCGATCAGGTCCCCGACGCTGGTGTCGGGGGTCGCGAGCTTCTCGCCGTACCGGGCGTCCCGGTGCTGCCAGCCGATCTGCAGGCCATCGCCTTCGGCGGCCAGCAATTGCTGGCAGCGGCGGCAGGCCGGCGCGTAAGGATGATCGTTGATCTCGCAGCCGGCGATCACCGGCGTCCACTCATCCAGCAGCCCGACCAGGGTACGGATGAGCCGGGTCTTGCCCTGGCCCCGCTCGCCGAGCAGCACGATGTCGTGGCCGGCCAGGATCGCCCGTTCCACCTGGGGGGTGACGGTGTCGGCGAACCCGACGATGCCGGGGAACGGATCCTCGCCGGCGGCGAGGCGGTCGAGCAGGTTGTCCCGCAGCTCGGTCTTGACGGCCTTGTGCAGATGGCCGCTATCGCGCAGCGCGCCCAGGGTGCTGATGGTGGGGGAAAGACTCACTAGCTGACCCTACGTCCGGTGCCGACGAGTGTCGCGATTCCCGATGCGGCAGGATCGCCGCTGGAGGTGGTGGCTCGTGGCGGGTGCCGTACTGGCCCTGGACATCGGCGGGACCAAGCTGGCAGCCGGCATCGTCGACCCGGGGGGTCGGCTGACCGCGAGCGCACGAGTGGAGACCCCGTCCGGCCTGGACGCGGAGGGTCTCTGGTCGACGGTCATCGCGCTGGTGCACCGGTTCACCCGCGGCGTGCGGGCCGGTCAGATCGCCGGCGTGGGCGTTGGCTGCGGCGGCCCGATGATCTGGCCGGAGGGGCTCGTCTCGCCGCTGAACATCCCTGCCTGGCAGGAGTTCCCGCTCCGCGACCGGCTGCGTGAGGCCGTCCCCGGCGTACCCGTCCGGGTTCATAACGACGCGCAGGCCTTCGCGGTCGGCGAGCACTGGAGGGGCGCCGGCCGCGGTCGGGACAACGTGATGGGCATCGTGGTGTCGACCGGGGTGGGCGGGGGGCTGGTCCTCGGCGGCCGCCTGGTCGACGGGGCCAGCGGCAACGCGGGGCACATCGGCCACGTCGTGGTCGATCCGGACGGCCCGGAGTGCACCTGCGGCGGCCAGGGCTGCCTGGAGGCGATCGCCCGCGGCCCCGCCGTCGCCGCGTGGGCGATGGAGCAGGGCTGGCGGCCGGGCGTGAACGCGAGCGCCACCGCCCGCGACCTGACCGACGACGCCGCGCGCGGCCATCCGGTGGCCAAGGCCGCCCTGGACCGGGCCGGGCATGCGATCGGGGTCGCCGTCGCCTCCGCCACGCACCTGCTCGACCTGGAGGTGGTCACCGTGGGCGGCGGGCTTTCGCAGGCCGGACCGCTGCTGTTCGACCCGGTCGAGGAGGCCTTTCGCCGGCACGCGCGAATGCGGTACGCCCGCGACGTGCGCGTCGTTCCCGCCGCGCTGGGTCAGGAAGCCGGCTTGGTGGGGGCGGCGGCCCTGCTCCTCGCCGGCGATGACCGGTACTGGTCCGCGGACTGACGGCGCCCGGCCGGGCGCGCGCCGGTGATCAGGCGTCCACGAGCAACCCGCGCAGGGGTCCGATCAGCCGTTCGGCGCGGCGCGACACCCCGGGCAGCAGGCGCAGCGGATGGGTCGGCGGGAGGCCTTGATCGTGGCGGTCCAGCTGCGCGGTCGCGATCGGCCGCCAGCGCGCGTCGATCACCTCGGTGGGATCGGCGTCCAGCTCGGAGACCTCGCAGCGCAGGTGCTCGGCCCACAGCCGCAGCCGGGTCTGCCGGACGAGTTCCTCCTCGCGCAGCACCACGTTGACCTCGGTGTCGTTGAACAGGGAGTGCTCGTTGAGGTTCGCCGATCCGATCGTGAGCCAACGGTCGTCGACCAGGCCGATCTTCGCGTGGACATAGAGCGGTCCGCTGCGGGCACCGTCGAACGCCGACAGGGTGCAGGCCAGCAGCCGGCCGTTCCCGTCGTCGGCGTCGATCAGGCGGCCGAGCTGACCGCGGGTGGTGTCCTTGCCGTTGTTGGGTTTCGCCGGGAGCACCAGCACCATCCGGAAGTCTGGATGCGGCGGTTCGCGCAGCAGGCGGGCGAGGACCGCCACGATCTCGGTGGACCACAGGAACTGGTTTTCCAGGTAGACCAGCCGCTGTGCGGATGACAGGGCCCGCAGGTAACTGTCGAGGGCGCTGAACCGGCCGCGCGCCGCGAACTGGTAGGTGTTCTCGGGAACCGTCCGCACCAGTTGCACCGTGGTGCTCCCGGCCGGCCCGGGCACGGGCGCCGCGGGAAGTCGTTCGCGGGTCACCTCGGTCCAGCGGGTGCCGAGGTGCGCGGCGACGTCCGCGACGATCGGTCCGCGGAGCTCCACGGCGGCGTCGTGCCAGCCGAGCGAGCCGTGCGGTGGGTGCCCCGGCTCGTCATAGCGGTCCCCGGCCAGGGCGGTGAGGTCGATGCCCCCGACGAACGCGAGCTCGTCGTCGATGACCACCAGCTTTTCGTGATGGCAGTGCAGGGTGCGTTCCCGGGCGTCGAGGGCGCAGGTGACCTTGGTGCCGCGCATGAACCCGTCGCGGGCGGCGTGCACCACCTTTCGGGTCGGTTGGAAAACCGGCGCGGGCGGGCCGGCCCACATCAGCAGCCGGACCGGGACCCGTTCAGCGGTCTCGGCGAGCAGCTCCCGGGCGGTGACGGCACCCGGATGCCGTTCCAGCCGGAATTCCGGGCTGGCATGCCAGGCGGCCAGCAGGACGCTTCGCTGCGCGCCGCGGATCGCGGCCGCGATCCGCGGGAGCGCCGCCGAGCCGTCCACGTGCACGGTGACGGCGTTCCCCGCCCGGGGCGGCAGGTCGCCGGATGCCCACAGATCCGGGCCGGCCGGGGCCAGCACGTGCCCCCAACCCAGTCGGGTCAGTCTGCGCCGGTGGTGGCTCTCGACCAGCCGATCAACGCTGTCGCCGAGAACGCCGTCCAGGTTTCGCTGCGCCATGTGCACACTCCTCGAGTTGGCGACACAGTCCCACGGTGGCCGTGCTCACACTCCGAGGGATCGTCCGATGATCTCCTTCATCACCTCGGTGGTTCCGCCGTAGATGGTCTGCACCCGGCTGTCCAGCCATGCCCTGGCGACTTCGTACTCGCGCATGTAGCCGTATCCGCCATGCAGCTGCACGCAGCGGTCGACGAGCTTGACCTGCAGCTCGGTGGTCCACCACTTGGCCATCGCGGCGTCGGACACGGTCAGCTCGCCCTGATTCAGCAGGGTGATGCAGTGATCGACGAACACCCGGGCCGCGGTCGTTTCGGTGGCCAACTCGGCCAGCGTGAACCGGTTGTGCTGGAACGAGCCGATGGGTTTGCCGAAGGCGGTCCGCTCCTTGGCGTACCCGACGGTGAGGGCCAGCACTTGCTCCATCACCGCCACGGCGACCACCGCGATCGACAGCCGTTCCTGCGGCAGGTTCGCCATCAGGTGCAAGAAGCCCTCGCCCTCGGTGCCGAGCAGGTTCTCGGCCGGCACCCGCACGTCCGCGAAGGACAGTTCGGCGGTGTCCTGCGCCTTCATGCCGACCTTGTCCAGGTTGCGGCCGCGCTCGAAACCGGGCATGCCGCGTTCGACGACGAGCAGGCTGAAGCCGCGCCCGGAGCGGGCGGTCCCCTCATCCGGGTCGGTCCGGGCGACCACGATCACCAGGTCGGCGTTGATGCCGTTGGTGATGAAGGTTTTCGAGCCGTTGAGCACCCACCCGGCGCCGTCGCGGCGGGCATGCGTCCGGATTCCCTGCAGGTCGCTGCCGGTCCCCGGTTCGGTCATCGCAATCGCGGAGATCAGCTCCCCCGAGCAGAACCGGGGCAGCCAACGCTGCTTCTGCTCGTCCGTCCCGAGGTCGGTCAGGTACGGGGCGACCACGTCGTTGTGCAGCGTGAAGCCGACCCCGCTGCCGCCCGCGCGCGTGGTCTCCTCGGCGATCACCGCGTTGTAGCGAAAGTCACGGGTGCCGCCGCCGCCGTACTGGGCGGGCACGTTGAAACCGAGGTAGCCCTGCTTGCCGGCCTCGGTCCACAAGCCCCGGTCGACCACCCCGGCCTGCTCCCAGCCGGCGTGAAACGGTCTGATCTGGCGATCGCAGAACGCCCGGTAGGACTGCCGGAACAACCGGTGCTCGGGCTCGAAAATGGTGCGCTCCACGAAATTCCCCTCAGACGGCTAGCAATGGCGGACGGCGGCCAGATGCCACGGCGCTGTCGAGCTTTCAGCCGGCGGCGCCCACCTCGGCGAGAAAGGCGTGCAACTCCTCGGCCACCCGTTCGGGACGTTCCGCCGGGAGCAGGTGGCCGCCCTGGACCGGGACCCACGCGGCGCCGGGGAGCGCGGCCGCGACCCGACGCCCGTAGGCCACATCGTGCACCGTGTCCTGCTCGCCCCACAGCACCAGGGCGGGGATGCCGGCCAAAAGCGGCAGCGCCGCCTCGGTCGCCGCCAGGTCCATCGCCCGGAAGACCGCGAGCGCCCCCCGGCCGCCGTCCGGGGCGCACAGCGCGGTCACCCACGGCCGGAGCGCGGAGTCGGGCAGATCGGTGCCGAACGCGGCGCGCAGCGCGCCGAGGGCACGGGCGGGGGCGCGGCGCAGCGCCGTCACGATGACCCGGCCGAGCCCCGGGATCAGGTACGGCAACGCCTGCGGCACCGGCCACATCTCCTCGTGCACGGTCGCGGTGAGCAGGGCCAAGCCGGTGATCCGCTCGGGGGCCAAGGCCGCGACATGCACGGCGATGGCGCCGCCGATGTCATGGCCGCCGATGGCGAACCGGTCGACCTGGAGCGTGTCGAGGAGCCCGAGCAGCCGGCGGGCCTGCTCGACCGGTCGGAACGCGCCGGGGACGGCCGGCGATTCGCTCTCCCCGAGGCCGACCAAATCGGGCAGCAGGCAGCGGTGGCTGTGCTCCAGATCTCGGGCCACATCCGACCACAGGGTCCCGCTGGTGGGCAGCCCGTGGACCAGCACCAGGACGGGAGCGGCCGCCGGCCCGTGCTCGACCACATGCAGGCGCACGCCGTCGATGACGACATCCGTGCCGGGTAAAGCGTGCCGGTCGTGCATGGCGGGGGAGCGTACGCGCGGCGCCCAGCGGCGCGGTGTCAGGATGCGCCGTGCCCTTGGTTTCGCTCGACGACGTGCTGGCCGCCCAACGGTTGCTGGAAGGGGTGGCCCGGCGTACCCCCCTGGAGGGGTCGCGGGTGCTCACCGATCAAGTCGGCGGCCCGGTGTTGCTCAAGTGCGAGAACCTGCAGCGCACCGGCTCGTTCAAGATCCGCGGCGCCTACGTGCGGATCGCCCGGCTGACCGAGGAGAACCGGGCCCGTGGCGTGGTGGCGGCCAGTGCCGGGAACCACGCACAGGGGGTGGCGCTGGCGGCCAGGCTGCTCGGGATCGGCTCGACGATCTTCATGCCGGTGGGCGCGCCGCTTCCGAAGGTCAGCGCCACGATGGCCTACGGCGCGCAGGTGCGGATGGCCGGCCGGACCGTGGACGAGGCGCTGGACAAGGCCCGGGAATTCGCGGCCGAGACCGGCCGGACCTTGATCCACCCCTTTGACCATCCCGACATCATCGCCGGGCAGGGAACGGTGGGAGTGGAGATCGTCGAGCAGTGCCCCGAGGTGCGCACGGTCGTCGTCCCCACCGGCGGCGGCGGGGTGGTCAGCGGGGTGGCGGCCGCGGTGAAGGGGCTTCGCCCGGACGTGGAGATCGTCGCCGCTCAGGCCGAGGGAGCCGCCGCGTGGCCGGGGAGCCTCGCCGCCGGCTATCCGGTGGCCTTGTCGGCGATGGCGACCATGGCCGACGGGATCGCCGTGGGCTGCCCCGGGGAGCACACCTACGCCCATGTGGCCTCGCTGGTGGACCGCGTGGTCACGGTGTCCGACGAGGAGCTGTCCCAGGCGCTGCTGCTGTGCCTGGAGCGGGCCAAGTTGGTGGTCGAGCCGGCCGGGGCGGCCGCGGTTGCGGCCATCCGCGGGCAGCCGACCGACTTCCGGCCTCCGGTGGTGGTGGTGGTGTCGGGCGGCAACATCGACCCGCTGCTGCTCGGGAAGGTGATTCGGCACGGCCTGGTCGCGGCCGGCCGTTACCCGTCGCTGACCGTGCGCATCCCGGACCATCCCGGTTCGCTGGTGCGGTTGCTGGAGGTCCTCGCGGCGACCGGGGCGAACGTGCTCGATGTCGAGCACCACCGGACCTCGGGGGAGCTTCGGCTCGATGACGTGGAGGTGGGGCTGTCGCTGGAAACCCGCGGCGTCGAGCACAGCGACCGGGTCATCCAGGCCCTCGTCGCGGCCGGCTACGGCCTCGGTTGAGCCCGGGCCGTCCAGCCCGGGCCGCAGACCGCAGGGCTAGTCGGTGTACGGCTCCACCGCGACGACCTCGACGGTGACGTCCTTGCCGGTCGGGGTGCGGTAGGTGGCGCTCTCCCCGACGCCGCGTCCGGTCACGGCACCGCCCAGCGGTGATTGCGGGCTGTAGACCTCCAGCCCATGTCCGGAACCCTCGCGGGAGCCGAGCAGGAACTTCTCGGTGGCGTTGTCGCCGGCGAACCGGACGGTGACGATCATGCCGGCGGCGGCCTTCCCGCCGGTGTCCGGCGCCGAGCCGACCTGGGCGCCGCGCAGCAACTCGGTCAGCTGGCGAATGCGGGATTCGGCCTTGCCCTGCTCGTCCTTGGCCGCGTGGTAGCCGCCGTTCTCCTTGAGGTCGCCTTCCGCGCGGGCGGTCTCGATCTTCTCGACGATCTCGGCGCGACCCGGCCCGGACAGGTACTCGAGCTCGGCCTGGAGGCGGTCGTGGTCCTCCTGCGTCAGCCAAATCCCGGTCGCCTGATCGGTCACGTGATCGTCAACTCCCTCATCTTTCGGAAACGGAACGCTAACACCGGCTACCCCTGGGTGAACCCGTTTCGGGGCAGTCAGCGCCTGGCGGTGATGTGGCAGTCACTCACGACTGCGCTCACCCCGGTCGCAGTCGTGGGCACCACCACGGTGCGGGTGGTCGTGCTCTTGCCGTCGGTACGCGCCGGCACGATGTCGGTCAGCTGCCCGACCAACCCGTGATCCTTGCCCACCGCTTGGACGGTGCATTGCACCTCGGTGCGGGGGGGCTTGCTCACATCGTAGCTAACCGGCAGGTGGCTGGCGTCCTGCCCGGCCCGCGGCAGGCCGCGCAGCTGCGCCCCGACGGCGGCGGGCTGACCGCTGGTGGCCAACGCCACGACCAGCGCGGTCAGCAGAGCGCCGGTGACCAAAAGGACCAGCCAGGTCCCGGTCCCGACCTTGCCGAGCCGCACGCCGAGCGCCCCGTGCCTGGGTCGGACCCGCTCGGCCATCGCCGCCCGCCGCCCTCCCGCTGGATCGCCTGCGCTGGTTCGCCTCGTTGCTGACCGGTGGGTACGCCGACCGGCCCGGGGCTGCGACAATCGTGGCATGCCTGACGTACGGGAGCCGCTGCGCCTGCTCGCGGTTCACGCCCATCCAGACGACGAGTCCAGCAAAGGCGCTGCCACCATGGCGCGTTACGTCCGGGAGGGCGTGGATGTGTTGGTGGCCACGTGTACGGGCGGCGAGCGCGGTTCGATCCTCAATCCGGCCATGGATCGGCCGGACGTGATCGCCAACCTGCCCACCGTGCGCGAGCAGGAAATGGCGCGGGCGGTCGGCATCCTCGGGGTCCGGCACCGCTGGCTGGGGTTCGTCGATTCCGGCCTGCCGGAAGGCGACCCGAAACCGCCGCTCCCGCCGGGGTGTTTTGCCCTGGAGCCGTTGCAGGTGGCGGCCGCGCCGTTGGTCGCGCTGATCCGGGAGTTTCAACCGCACGTGCTGCTCACCTATGACGAGAACGGCGGCTATCCGCACCCCGATCACATCCGGACGCACGAGATCAGCGTGGAGGCCTACGAGGCCGCCGGTGATCCGGCCCGCTACCCGGAGGTCCCGGGCGAGCCGTGGCAGGTGAGCAAGCTGTACTACTTCCTCACCTTCCACAAGGAGCGGGTAATGGCGCTGGACGCCGCCGCCCGGGCCCGCGGGCTGGACTCGCCCTATCAGGACTGGTTGGAGCGCTGGGAGGACAACGAGAAGGATGCGGCGCGACTGACCACCAGCATCGAGTGCGCCGAGTTCTTCGCGGTGCGCGACCAGGCGTTGCTGGCCCACGCCACCCAGGTTGACCCGAACGGCCGCTGGTTCGGCCTGCCGTTGGAGCTGCAACGGCAGGCGTGGCCCACCGAGGACTACCAGCTGGCCCGCCAGCAGGTGGCGGTCAGCCTGCCCGAAGACGATCTGTTCGCCGGCATCCGCGAGGCGCGCGCCGCGTGAGAAACGGGGCTAGCAGCGCGATCGCCGAGCTGGCGGTCATCGGTGGTCTGGTGGTGCTCACCGTCTTGCTGATGATTGCGATGACCAGGTCACTGCGCCGGGCCCGGCGCAATCTGGGCGGTCCGCCGCCCCCCGGCTCGCCCCCGCCGCCCGAGCCACCGAAGCCGTCAGGGGAGTAGGAGCCCGCGCAGCTCCTGGGTGCAGCACTTGACCGACCCGCCGGCGGCGCGCAGCTCACTGGTGTCGAGGCCGATCGGGACGAAACCGAGCTGCTCCAGCCGGTCCGCAAGGCCGGTGGCTGCCTGATCGAGCAGGACGTGCCGGCCGTCGCTGACGACGTTGACGCCGAACGCCGCGGCGTCGGCGGGGGTGGCCTCGATCAGCTCCTCGAAGACGTCCGCGAGCCGCGCCCGCGAGGCCGCGCTGAAGGCGCCCGGCAGGAACACCGCGGTCCGGTCGTCGAGGACGCCCAGACAGGTGTCGAGGTGATAGAAGGCCGGGTCAACGAGTTCCAGCGGCACCAGGGTGCGCCCGGTCGGGCCGGCGAGGAAATCCGCGACGCCCTGGGCGGCGGCGAGTTCAGTGCGAAACCCGTACCCCATCAAGATGGCGCTGGCGGTCACCGCAATGTCGCCCTCGCCTTCCAGCACGTGCGCGGATCGGCGAAACGCGACGCCCCGCGCGGTCAGCCACGCCTCGAACGCGCCTTGCTCGCCGGCGCGCTGCGGGTAGCGAAAGCAGCTTACGAGGGCCCGGCCGTCGACCACCGCCATGCCGTTGGCGGCGAAGACCATGTCGGGCTGGCCGGCGAGCGGAGCCAGCACCTCCACGCGATGCCCGAGCCGCTCAAAAGTGCGGCGGATCGCCCGCCACTGCCGCGCCGCCCGGGCCGGGTCGACCGGGACCTCGGGATGCATCCACGGGTTGATCGCGTAGCTGACCTCGAAGTGGGTCGGCGGGCACATCAGGTAATTCCGGCTGGACGCGACGCGCGTCGACGCCGGGGCAGGAGATACCGCCCCCAGTGGCGTCGAAGACACGTCCAAAGTCACGGTTCTCACCGTAGGTAGTGAGATGTCGCAACACCACGTCGCCACGCTGCGTCCGCACGCTAGTTTAGTGCGTATGGATGCCCTTGACCGCCAGATTCTTGCGCTGCTGGCCGAAGATGCCCGACGACCGTTTGCCCAGGTCGGGCACGTGGTGGGCCTGTCCGCCTCCGCGGTCAAGCGCCGGGTGGACCGGCTGCAGGACGACGGTCTGCTGACCGGCTTCACCGTGGTGCTGGACGGGGCCGCGCTGGCCTGGCCGACCATGGCGTTCGTGGAGATCTTCTGTGACGGCAAGACCTCGCCGGAGGGGATCCGGACGGCGGTCGAGCGGCACGCGGAGGTGGTGGCGGCCTACACCGTGACCGGTGACGCCGATGCGCTGCTGCTGGTCCGGGCCCGCGACACGGCGCATCTGGAGGTCGCGGTGGAGCGGGTCCGGACCGAGCCGTTCGTGCTGCGGACCCGGACGACGCTGGTGCTGTCCCGGTTGGTGGAGCGGGCCGCGCCGGTGGACGCCCTGCGTTAACCGGCCGCTGCGGCGTGCAGCAGCGGCAACGTCCGGGCCGGGATCTCGGTCGCCAGCACGATGACCGTGGACACCCGCAACACATCGCCTGGCTCGCCGGCGACCATCTGGTCGATGACCCGCTGCAGGTCGGCGTTGGACCGGGCCACGAGCCGGCACAGCAGGTCACCGGAGCCGGTGATGGTGTGCGCTTCGATCACCTCGGGAATGGTCCGGAGCTGATCGGCGACGACGCCGTGGCCGCGGCCCTGCCGGATCTCGAGGGTGGCGAAGGCGGTGACCCGGTAGCCGAGCGCGGCGGCGTCCAACTCCGGGCCGTAGGAGCGCACCACGCCGGAGCGTTCCAGCTTGTCCAGCCGCGCCTGCACCGTGCCGCGGGCCACGCCGAGCCGGCGGGAGGCCTCCAACATCCCGACCCGGGGTTCGGCCGCGAGCAGGCTGAGCAGGGCGTCGTCGAGGGCATCCACGGTGGGCATGCGGGCAGTCTGGCAGAGGCCACCGGTCGGAGCAGGCAGGTTGCCCAGTCAGTCGAGGCGAGCGCCGTACATGTTGCGCAGTCTGAGCATCCGAGCGGGGCGCCCTTGCGCGGCCGGGTCCCGATGCGATCACATGGGGCTCCACTCGCGACCGGAGGCGCCCGCATGACGATCACCGACACCCGTTCCGTCGACCTGGACACGGACTTCCCACTTGAGGGCGTCGACACGGTCGTGTTCGGCGTCGGCAACGCCCGGCAGGCCGCGCACTTTTATTCGACGGCGTACGGCATGCGCGTGGTGGCCTACCGCGGCCCGGAGACCGGCAGCCGCGAGGTCGCCGGCTACCTGCTCGCGGCCGGCGACGGCGGGGTCGGCGCCCGGTTCGCCGTGCTCGGTCCGGTCCGCGCCGGGACGCCGTTGGGCGAGCACGTGGCGCGGCACGGCGACGGCGTGGTCGACATCATGCTGACCGTCCCGGACGCCAGGAGTGCGTACGCCATGGCGGTCGAGCGGGGAGCGACCGGCGTCGTGGAGCCGCATGAGGAGCACGACGAGCACGGGAGCGCGGTCCTCGCCTCGATCGCCGCCTACGGCGAGACCAAGCACACGTTCGTGGAGCGGCACAACTACACCGGCCCCTACCTGCCCGGCTGGGTCGCCCGTGAGCCGCTGGTGGCGCCGGTGGCGCAGCCGTTCTGGACCTCGGTGGATCACGTCGTCGGCAACGTTGAGCTCGGCAAGATGGACGAGTGGGTCGCGTTCTACAACCGGGTCCTCGGCTTCACGAACATGGCCGAGTTCGTCGGTGAAGACATCGCCACCGAGTACTCCGCGCTGATGAGCAAGGTCGTCGCCAATGGCAGCCGCAAGGTGAAGTTCCCCCTCAACGAGCCGGCGGCGGGCAAGAAGAAGTCCCAGATCGACGAGTACCTGGAGTTTTACGGCGGCCCGGGCGCCCAGCACATCGCGCTGCAGACCCCGGACATCGTGGCCAGCGTCGAGGCGATGACCGCCGCGGGGGTGGAGTTCCTCGCCACCCCCGACTCCTATTACGAGACCCTGTCCGGTTGGGTGGGGGACACCCGAGTGCCGCTGGACACCCTGCGGCGGCTGCGCATCCTGGCCGACCGGGACGAGGACGGCTACCTGCTGCAGATCTTCACCAAGCCGGTGCAGGACCGCCCGACGGTGTTCTTCGAACTGATCGAACGGCACGGCAGCGAAGGCTTCGGCAAGGGCAACTTCAAGGCGCTGTTCGAGGCGATCGAGCGCGAGCAGGAGCGACGCGGGAACCTATAGGCATGGCGTACCCCGACCTGCCCGTCCGCGTCCGTCCCGCCGTCGCCGCCGCGCCGCGTTATGTCCCCGGCCGGCGGCCGAAGGCCGACCTGCCGAGGGTGGCCCGGCTCGCCTCGAACGAGTCGCCCCACCCGCCGCTTCCGTCCGTGCTGGCGGCCCTGGCCGGCAGCGGGTCCGGCCTGCACCGGTACCCGGAGGCGACCGGCGCCCCGTTGCGGGAAGCGATCGGCGAGTTCACCGGGCTTTCCGCCGACCACGTCGTGGCCGGTCCGGGTTCGGTGGCGCTGTGCCGGCTGCTGTTGGAGACGGCCGCCGGCCCCACCGACGAGGTGGTTTACGCCTGGCGCTCGTTCGAGGCCTACCCGCAGCTGACCGGGCTCGCCGGGGCCACCCCGGTGCCGGTCCCGCTGACCGCCTCGGCGGAGCATGACCTGATCGCGATGGCCGGGGCGGTGACCGCCGCCACCCGGCTGGTGTTTATCTGCTCGCCGAACAACCCGACTGGCCCGGTGGTCTCGGCAGAGGGCCTCACCCGGTTCCTCGACGCGGTGCCCGCCGACCTGCTGGTGGTGTTCGACGAGGCGTACGGCGAATATGTGGACGCCGAGGCGGGGGTTCCCGACGCGTTGGCGTTGCTGGGTGCGCACCCCAACGTGGTCGTGCTGCGCACGTTCTCCAAGGCGTACGGCCTGGCCGGGGCCCGGCTGGGTTACGCGTTGGCTCAGCCCGAGCTGGCCTCCTTGCTTCGCTCCGCGCAGGTGCCCTTCGCGGTGTCCGGGCCGGCCGCGGCGGCCGGGATCGCCGGGCTGGCCGCCTCGGCGCAGGCCGAGTTACGCGAGCGGGTCGGTGCGGTCGCTGCCCGGCGCACCCGAACCCGGGACTGGCTTCGCGCCGCCGGCGTCGATGTCCCTGCGGCGCAGGGAAACTTCGTCTGGCTGCCGCTGGGGGACCGGGCCGTTCCGGTGGCTACGGCGCTGGAGGAGCAGGGCGTGTTCACCCGTCCGTTCGCCGGCGATGGAATCCGCATCACGATCGGCGACGAGGATGAGATGGCTTTGCTCCGTGAGGTGCTCGAGCCGATGTTGACCCCGCTGGCCGCCCTCCCGGACTGAGCCGCCACACCGGCCCCCATTTTCGTGATCATGCAAAAATGGCTGCAAATATTGAGTTTTTACGACCAAATTTGCATGATCACGAAGGGGATTGTGCTGGTAGGGACCTCATGGGCCACATCTATCCCTTGGGTCCCATAGGCCGCCAGGCGGCCTGGCCCACCTGGCCTCAACTGGCCCCAACTGGCACCTAGTCTTCCGGCCGACCGCGCAGTCGCTTGACCTCGCTGCGCCTTTTCTTGGCCGATACTCGCCGCTCGGTGGCCCCTCGCGACGGTTTGGTCGGCCGCCGACGGGGCGCCGGCGGCGCGATCGCGTCGGTGAGCAACGCCGCCAGCCGGGCCCGGGCCGCCTCCCGGTTGCGTAGCTGCGAGCGGTGCTCGCTCGCCACGATGACCAGCCGCCCGTCGACAAGCCGGCCCGCGAGCCGGCGTATCGCCCGGTCCCGGAGCCAGGGCGGCAGTGTCGGAGAGGACGCCACATCGAAGACGAGTTCCACCCGTGAGTCGGTGGTGTTGACGCCCTGACCACCCGGCCCGGAGGAACGGGAGAACCGCCAGGACAGCTCGGCGGCGGGAACGGTCAGCCGCGGCGAAACGGTCAGATCCTCGCTCACGGCCGCCGCGCCGCTCAGTATTCGGCGGCGAGCGCCAGCACTTCGCGCACGTACCAGTCGGCGTGGTTGTAGGAGAACACGGCCGCGTACACGCCGCCCTTGCTCCCCGCCCCGTCCGCGCAGAGCAGCTTGGCCGCGCTGTACACCGCGTCGTAGGGGTCCAGCGGGCTGGCCGAGCCATCGTGGTTGGCGTCCACCCCGATCAGCGCGAAGGTGCTCGGCAGGAACTGCATCGGGCCGACCGCGCCCGCTGAGCTGGGTCCGTTGTTGCGCCCGTCGCCGCTTTCCACCTGCCCGATCGCGGCCAGCACCTGCCAGGGCAGCCCGGGGCAGGTGGTCGCCGCCTGCTGGAACAGCGAGATCCAGGTGCCTCCGCCCACGACCCGGGTACCCGCCGCGGCCAATCCCAGCGGAACCGCGGTGATCTTGGCCTGGTCGGCCAGCACCTGCGCCTGGCGGAACACCCCGGAGGGATTCCCGCCGGGTGGGACGGCGATCAGCAACGCGCTGTTGGGGACCAGCCCTACCTGGTTGGCGCGGGCCGGGGACAGCACCAGGTCGGCGTCGGAGATGCCGAAACCGGCCCGCGCCCCGAGCCGCAGCCGCACGGTCAGGGTGCCGGACTGCGCCACGACGGGACCGCCGAGGGTGCCGCTCTTCGCGGCCTTCCCCTCGTAGCTGACCACGAGATCACCGCGGGCCAGGGACGCCCACAACCCGTCGCTGGCCGCCGTGGGTCCGGGGGATACCGCCCGAAGTTGCGTCAGGTCCCCGGCGAACGCGCTGAACTTGTGCCCGTCCACCGTGAGGATGCCGGCGTCGAGGGTGATGACCGTCGCCCCGGAGATGCTGTTCACCGCGGCGATGAGCCGCGCCGGCAGCGGCACTGGACTGGTCAGCAGGGCCACCGGATTCTCGTGCTGTCCCACCGCGCTGACGGCGGTCGCGACCAGCGGCCGGTCGGCGGCCACGATCCGGGTGCCGGACGCGGTGGGGGACGGGGGCGAGGCTGTCGGCGCCGGCGTTCCGGCGCCGGATCCGGGCACCCGGCTGGCGCCGGCCGCGGCCGGGGCAGCCCTGGTGAGCCGGGGGGAGTCGGCGTGGCCCGCCAGCACCACACCGCCGCCCACCCCGACGGCGGCGATGGCCAGGGCCAAGGCGAGGAGGGTGACTCGCCCCGCAGGCCTGGGATGTCGGATTCGCACAGCGCACAGTGTTCCCCAGGCCCGGCCCGGTTCCACTTCGGTCCTCGTGGGGAGGAAGATGGGTGTCTCCCTACCGGGAGAGAATCCGAGCGACCCCTGGGAGGGCGGACCGTGTCCGAAACCACCGCTGCCAACGAGCCATTCGTGCTGCAGCATCCGAAAGGCGCGATGCCGCTCCCGGAGGCGCCGGCGGTGGACGGCCCGGGCGGCCTGAAGATCGATCGGCTGCTCAGCGACACCGGATACGTCACCCTCGATCCGGGTTTCGTCAACACCGCCAGTTGTAGTTCGGAAATTACGTTCATCGACGGCGACGCGGGGATCCTGCGCTACCGCGGCTATCCCATCGAGGACCTGGCCGCGAACGTCAGCTTCCTGCAGGCGTCCTACCTGCTCATCTACGGGGAGTTGCCGACCGAGGCGGAACTCGCCTCGTTCACCGAGCGGATCGCGAGCCACACCCTGCTGCACGAGGACTTCAAGGAGTTCTTCTCCGGCTTCCCCCGGGACGCGCACCCGATGGCGGTGCTGTCCTCAGCGGTGAGCGCGCTATCCACCTTCTATCAGGACTCGCTGGACCCCTTCGACCAGGAGCACGTCGAGATCTCCACCGTGCGGCTGATGGCCAAGCTGCCGACGATCGCGGCGTACGCGTTCAAAAAGTCGATCGGCCAGCCGTTCCTGTATCCGGACAACTCGTTGGGGTACGTCGAGAACTTCCTGCGGATGAACTTCGGTGTTCCCGCGACGCCCTACGAGGTGGACCCGGTCGCGGCCAAGGTGCTGGACATGCTGTTCTTGCTGCACGCTGACCACGAGCAGAACTGCTCGACGTCGACCGTACGGCTGGTCGGCTCCTCGCACGCCAACCTGTTCGCGTCGGTCTCGGCCGGGGTGAACGCCCTGTTCGGGCCGTTGCACGGCGGGGCAAATCAGGCGGTGCTGGAGATGCTGGCCGGGATTCAGGCGGACGGCGGCGACGTCGATGCGTTCGTCCGTCGGGTGAAGGACAAGGAGCCGGGCGTCAAGCTCATGGGCTTCGGGCACCGCGTCTACAAAAACTACGATCCGCGGGCCGCGATCGTGAAGACCGCGACCCGGGATGTGCTGGAGCGCATGGGCAAGGCCGACCCGCTGCTCGATCTCGCGATCGCGTTGGAGGAGCGGGCCCTTTCCGATGACTACTTCGTGGAACGCAAGCTGTACCCGAACGTCGACTTCTACACCGGCGTGATCTACAAGGCGATGGGTTTCCCGACCCGGATGTTCACCGTGCTGTTCGCGCTCGGCCGGCTCCCCGGCTGGATCGCGCAGTGGCGCGAGATGATGATCGATCCGACCACGAAGATCGGCCGCCCGCGGCAGGTCTACGTCGGGCAGGGCGAGCGCCGGCTGTAGCGCCGCGGCCGGTCCCAGCCGGGCGCCTTACGGCTTGTGCGGGGCCACCGTCCGGGTCGGGCTTGGCGTCGGCACCGGCGATGGATGCCCGGTGCTGCTCGCCGTAGGCCGTGGCGAGGGGCTCGGGGACACGCTCGGCCGCGGAGTGGGCGTGGGGCGCCGGGTCGGCGACGGCGTGGCGCTCGGCGCCGGTCGACTGGGCGTTGGCGATTTGCCGGGGTGCGTCGGTGTCGGCGAAGGCCGTGGGGTCGGCGGCGGCGACGGCGGCTGGGACAGCGTCAGCTCGGTGGGCAGCTGGGCGTTTCCCGCCGCCTGCGGGTAATCCCGATGCAGGATCGGGGTGGCCAGCTGCTGCCACATCCAGGTCAAGGCGGCGGGGAGAGAGGCCTGCCAGGCCAGGAAGTTGTGCCGGGCATGCCGCTCGAGCAGGAACTGCGGGTGCTGCGCCGGGCCCAGGGCGCTCACGAACGCCCGGGCGGCGTTCAGGTCATCGTTGGTGCTGGTACCGGCCGCGATGAAAAAGGCGGGCAGCGGGCTGGTCTGCACCACGCTCACCGCGTGCAGGGGGTCGTTCGCCAGCTCGGCCGCCAGGTCGCCGCCGAACAGGCGCTGCGCGTACCCGCCGTGCGAGGGGCTGAAGTAACCGTCGAGGGCGGCGGCCGCGTGGAACGAGGACCGATGCCGCAGCGCCAGGTTCGCCGCGCAGTACCCGCCGGAGGAGTAACCCAGCAGCCCCCAGCTGCGGCCCGCGGTGCGCAGACCCAGCTTGGCCCGGACGTCGGCCGGGACGTCCGCGGAAACATACGTGTCGTCCTGCGGGCCGCCGACAGCATCGACGCATTCCTCGGCCCGGGATGGGCCGCCGTTGATGTCGACCAGCACCAGCACCATGGGCCCGATCAGGTGCTGGGCCCGAAGCTGGTCCATCACCTTCCCGACGTGCAGCCCGTTGATCCAGTCCGCCGGGCTGCCGGGGCTGCCGTGCAGCAGCTCCACCACCGGTAGTTCGGCGGTGGGGAAGCGTTTGTCGTTGAACTCGGGCGGCAGGTAGATGTAACCGGAGCGGTTGATGCCGCTGCGCGGGCCGGGGAGATCGATTTGCAGCACCTTCCCGGGGCGCCCCACGACGTCGTCGACCACGGTGGCGGAGCCGTCGGTCGCCCGGACCGGGTGCTGCGCGAGGCCCGGTTCGGACGTGCCGCCGAGGCCGACGGCCAGGTCGTGCCAGGTGCGGTAGTAGCCGAAGTAGGAGTTCACCGCGCCGACCCCCGCGACGAACGGCAGCACGACCGCGACCAGCGCGGCGGGGATCCGGACCACCAGCCGCGGGATGCGGATCGCGATAACCACAAGAGCCACCGCCAGTGCCAAGAGCACGACGAGCAGCCACGTGGAGGTAGGTGCAAACACGGTGAGGGGGTCCGGGCTCCTGAGCGATCGGGACGAATGGACTGGTTCCCAGGGTAGGTGCTGGCTCCGGCGCTGCCCCGTGTTTACCGCGCCCCGGCGGGGCGCCGTGTTTACCGCGCCCCGGCGGTGCGCCGTGTTGACCGCGCCCCGGCGGTGCGCACGCTGCCCGGCGCGTTCCCCCGCCTGCCGGTAAAGCCGGGAGGGCGGCGGGCCGAATCCGGTAGAGGCGCCAGCACTGCCCGGACCGGGCGCCGCTCCCGACCCCCGGAGTGCGATCTTGTCTTGCCCGTCCCCGCGCCGTGCCCGGCGCCGACTGTCCGTGATCGTGCTTGCCGCCCTGATGGCCGCGAGCGGCTTCGGTGCGGTGCTCGCTCCTGCAGCGGGAGCGAGTGTGCCGCCGGGCCCGAAGGCGTCGGTGGCGCTGCCCAGCGGGCTCGAACCGGCGTCGCCGTACCTGCCCGCCGACAGCTGCGACTACACGATCAAGCCGGGAGTCGCCCGGTTCGCCGACCTGATCCAGCGCAGCTACCCCGGTACCGGCTCTTACGGTGTGGTCAGTTCCTGCCCGGCGGAGGGCATGGTCAGCGAGCACACCGAGGGACGGGCCTGGGACTGGGCGGTCTCGGTCCGCAACCCGGCCCAGGTGGCCCAGGTAACGGCGCTGTTCGCGTGGCTGCTCGCCCCGGACAGTGCCGGCCGGCAGGCGGCAAGTGCCCGCCGGCTGGGCATCATGTACATCATCTGGAACCGGCAGATTCTCGGGATCTACGACTTGCCCAGCGGCTGGCAGCCGTACTCGTGCTCCGGCGTGACGGGCTGCCATCAGGACCACGTGCACTTCTCGTTCTCCTGGGCCGGCGCGCAGGGCGCGACGTCGTTCTGGACCGGGCGAGTCGCCCCCACCGACTACGGTCCGTGCGTCGGCCCCGGGCAGATGTTCGCCCTGCCCTACAGCGGGTTCAACGGCACGCCCTGCGCCGATTTCACCCCCGTCGCAGCGAACTCCACCGTCGTCCGAGCGATTCAGGGTTATCAGCATGCGACCCTCGCGACCGGCTCCGCCGGTCCCGCGGTCAGCGCCCTGCAGCAGGCGCTGGGCGGCCAGCCAGTCAACGGCGCGTTCGATGCCCAGACGCGGGACCTGGTCACCACGTTTCAGGAACGGCAAGGGCTCCCGGCCAGCGGCACCGTCGACCAGACCACCTGGGCCGCCCTGGTGTCGTTCGTGAGTGGCGGGGAGGCGTCGCTGTCCCCGGTGGCTGCCCCCAGCCCGGTGGCGGTCTCCCGCGGGAACGCGGTCCTCGCGCCGGCCGCCCTCACCCCCGGGCAGTACCTGCGGTCGACCAATGGACGATTCGCTGCTGTCCTGCAGGGTGATGGAAACTTCGTTGTGTACGGCGACGGTGCGCCGAGGTGGTCCGCGAACACGACCTACCTCGGGACCGTTCTGGCGCTGCAGGGCGACGGGAACCTCGTCGTGTACGGGCCGAACAGCCCGTTGTGGGCCTCCCGTACTGCCGGTTCGGGCGCCGCGAATTTCCTGGTCATGCAAGATGACGGCAATCTCGTCCTGTACGCCGGTTCGGGTCGCCCGCTGTGGGCAACTGGCCGCTGACTGGGCGCAGCCGGCCTCGCGCGCCGGCGCTCGTCCTACGGGTCCGGTGTTGTCGTTGGGCGGGCGAGGAGCCAGTCCTTGACTGGACGGTCCGCGGCATCTGGTGCGACCAACCAGGTGCTCAACGCCTCGATGAAAGGACCAGGGTTGCGTCGTGTCCTGGGGAAGGTTCGGTTGCTGGTGAACAACAGGCGTGGAGTTGACCTGTCGCTTTCGTCGGTCTGTTGCAGAAGCGGCCGGAAGTCTTTGATGTTCTCGGTGACGAGCCGCCGGTCTTGATCGGCCGCCCAGGAGAACAGTTCCAGGTCGGTAAGCGCCCGGAGCTCCGGTTCTTCGGCTACCGCGATGACGTCGAAGCCTTTGTCGCGCAGCGTCTTCGCCACCGCTGGGGCGTGCATCTCGTCCAGGATCAGCGGCACACCTTTTGATGGCTGGCGGCGCGGGGGCCTCACGTCAGCAGACGCTGGCGGCTGATCCAGGCTTCCTCGGCCAGGACGGAAGCCCGGTCGGCCTCGGCGATCTCGGCATCGATTTCATCGGGGTACGCGCTGTAGTAATCCAGGCCTAACCGCACCTTCGCCGGCGACAGATTCAGCAGCTCAGCCGCCGCCTCGACCGCCGTCTCGCCGCGCTCGTCGATCTCCCGGACCACCTTGACCAGCTCCCACACGTCCGGGCCGAACGTGATGGTGGCGCGCGGACCAGACGGGCCGTTCTGGAACACGATGCCGGGGTGCTCGGCCATCCGCAGCCCTTCGTCCACCAGTCGCTGCGCGAGCCCCGACACCGTCGCTCCCGGGCTCGCGCTCACGCGCCGACGCAGCCGCGCGAGCACCCCAGCATCGAAGCGAATGGACAGGGGAGCACTCACGTAGTGACTGTAGCGCATACGCTACTGCCAAATGATTGTGCGTAAACTCACGTAAGGCGTAATGGGTTGTCAAGGAGGATGTGTCATGCCCCGTGGTGTCGCCGTTTTCTCGATCGCCACGCGTCAACTTTGTTTTGCCCTGGGTACGGAGATTGGCCGGGCGCGGCGCGAGCGTCGGTGGTCACAGGCCGAGCTGGCCGGGCGGGTGGGCGTGTCCGTAGGCACGGTGCGTGCAGTCGAGAGCGGGGCGCCGTCGGTGACCCTCGGGGTGGCGTTCGAGGCCGCCCAGGTCCTGGGACTCGTGCTGATGGGCGGCCCGGACGTCGCCGCCGCGCGGGCAGCGGAGAGCCGCCGGGTGATGCAGTTGCTGCCGCAGCGGGTGCGCAGCGTGAGTGTCGATGACGACTTCTGAAAGCGCCGCGCCGAGCACGGCGTTCGTCTGGATCTGGCTTCCCGGCGCCCGCGAGCCGGTGGTCGCGGGCCGCGTCGACCACACCCCCGACACGTATGTCTTCACGTACGGACGCAGCTACCTCAGCCGCGACGATGCGATCCCCCTGTACCTGCCAGAGCTGCCGTTGCAACGCGGTCGGATTCAACCCGTAGCCGACCTCACCATCGCCGGCTGCCTGCGAGACGCCGGTCCGGATGCGTGGGGGCAGCGCGTCATCCTCGCCCGCAGACTCGGGCATCTTGACCCGGGTTCGGACACGGGCGCGTTGAGTGTGCTGACCTACCTGCTCGAGTCGGGCAGCGACCGGATCGGCGCGCTGGATTTTCAGCACTCAGCCACCGACTACCTGCCGCGGTCTCCGGAGCACCCAACGTTGCAGCAGATGCAGGATGCGGCGGAGCGGTTGGACGCCGGTGAGAGGTTGCCGCCGGCGCTCGCCGAGGCTTTGCTGCGCGGCACCAGCATCGGCGGGGCGCGGCCGAAGGTCACCCTCCTGGACGACACGGGGCGTCCGGTGATCGCCAAACTGTCGACGCAGACCGACACCTACCCGGTCGTCAAGTACGAGGCCGTCGCGATGGCGCTGGCCGAGCGCGTCGGCGTGCACGTCGCGCGCACGCGAATGACCCGCAGCATGGGCAAGGACGTTCTTCTCGTCGACCGTTTCGACCGGCCCGGTGCCGGACGCAGAACTCTGCTGGTTTCCGCGCTGACCATCCTGGAGCTTGATGAGTTCACCGGCGCGCGGTACGGCAGCTACCTCGATCTCGCCGATCACGTCCGCGCCCGGTTCACCGACCCCACCCAGACCCTCGCCGAGCTGTTCCGTCGAATCGTGGTCAACATCTGCGTGTCCAACACCGACGACCATGCCCGCAACCACGCGGCGTTCTGGGACGGCGCGGCCTTGACGCTCACGCCCGCGTATGACATCTCGCCCAGCCTGCGCAGCGGCGACACCGCTAGCCAGGCGATGGCGCTGACCCGTGACGGGCGTCGGACTTCGCGGCTTGAGCTATGCCGGCGGAGCGCAGCGGACTACTTGCTCACCCCGGCCGCGGCGAACGCCATCATCGACGAGGTCGTAACCGGGATCGAAGCTCATTTCGATGAGGTCGCCGCGCAGGTGGGGGTGACCGATGCCGAACACGCACAGCTGTGGCAGCGGCTGATCCTGCACCCATCGATCCACTACAAGGATTGACGAGTCGGCAGACTGGCCTGCGGAAGTCGGAGCCCGGCGCTACCGTCGCCGTACCAGCAAGGCGGACAGGACCCGAAAGGAAAGCGGATGGCCTTCACGTGCGCGAACTGCCGAAAGGCCTATCGCGAGCCGAGCCATAAGACGGTAACCGGCCGGGACCTGTGCACCAGCTGCAACGACGAGCTGTTCGGCGCGTCCGCAGCGTTGATGATGGGGGAGGGCGTGGCGGGCGCCGTGGTCACCGGCAGCCTCTACTCGCGGCTGCGAGCGTGGCGCCGCACCACCGGCCGGTAGGTGCGGCGCCCTACGGCGCCAGCGTTCGTGACGCGAGCGCCGTCACGGCCAAAGGGCGCCGATGGGAATGACCTGTATGTCGTCGGCCGTCGGCCACCCAAACCGGTCGAGGTGATGACGCCGAGGCAGACCACACCTTGTGGCGATCGGGATCCACGCGCGCTGCGAAGCGGAGGGATGCAGCTGCCGCATTGATGTCGCGCGAATTGAGCTTGACCTTGAAGGCTGCCCATCGGTTGTCGCGGGCCGTGACGACGGCATCGATCTCCGCTACGTGTCGGGTCTCCTGACACATCTCGACAACGTGTTAGGTCTATCTGGAATTCTTAACACGTACCGCGGATCCGTCGAAGGAGGTGACACGTGTCCTGGAGCCGCGAAGTCCCCTTCAACGGTCTGCCACCCTTGCCGCCTGCCGGCCTCGACCTGGAGCCCAAGCCCGTGCTGAAGGACACCGTAGAAGCCAGAACCGCGCTGGCGACACTAGCCCAGGCCGGGCAGATGCTGCCGAATCCGAATATCTTGATCCACGCTGTCCCGCTGCTCGAGGCGCAGGCGAGCTGCGAGATCGAGAACATCGTGACCACGGCCGATGAGCTGTTCAAGCACGTGGAGTCGGGTGGCGGAGAGCTGTTGGGCTCAGAGTGGGTGTGGCCATTCGTGCTGAGTTAGCGCATATCGCCGTTGGACAATGCGATGAAGGAGCGGGGCTCCGCTCCTCGTGACCTTTCGTGGGGCGCTCTTCCGGAAGGGCCATGTGGGTTGGTCGTCGGAGGTGTCCGGTGCTGTCTGATTCGAATCTCGCTGAGCTGAGTGTGGTGTACGAGTGCCCGGAGTGCTCGGTGCGTCTGCTGGGCGGAAACCGCTGCGCCGATTTTCCTCGTCCCGCTGCCCGCCCGCTCAGCCGACATTCGGCACCCCCGGCCCGCCAGCCAGCTCCGCGGTCGCGACCAGCTCCCCGCAGTGCGGACACTCACCACCGATGCCGACCCGACGCGCGAACAAACCGCATCCGATTCCGGGACTTCGTGCATCACTCTCGTGCATCACTCGGACGGCGAAACCCCGGCGATGTGGCTGCAGCCAGTGATCGTTCCGGGGTGTTCGCGGACCATCCTCCGCCGTCACGGTCCGAGGCATCCGATCGGGATGACGTGGACCCCGTCCTCACGAAGCCCGCCCGCACCGGTGCTGGTGATGACGCCCAGGCAGGCCGGCTCCCCGTGCCGAGACGTGTCCACATTCGCTTTGAAGTGGAGCAATGCGGCCGCGGCTTCGTCGACCGCGTCGGGGCTGAGCTTCACCTCGAAGGCCCCCCACTTGTTCGGCCCGATGCTGACCACCGCGTCGACCTCATGGCCGCTTGCATCTCGCCAGGACTCGACCCGGGCGTCGAGAGGTTGTGCGTAGATCCGGAGGTCGCGGATGACGAGGGCTTCGTAGTGGAGGCCCAGGGCATTCAGATCGGTCATCAGTTCGCTGGTGCCGATGCCGAGTGCGGCGGGGCCAAGGGAGGGATCGACGAAGTAGCGGACCGGCGCGGTGCGCAGCCGGGCACGCGAGCGCATGTGGGGCAGCCAAGCTGGCGAGTTGTCGAGCAGGTGGAGTCGATCGAGAGCGGTGAGATAGGCAGACAGGGTTTCCTTCGCGATGGGGCCGTCCTCTCCGCCCACATCTTTCGCGAGTTCGATGGCCTTGACTGCTTGTCCAACGGATCGCCCGAGTGACTCCAGCAGCCTTCGGACGTTGGCCGGGTCGCGCCGCGAACCGAGCTTCTGGATGTCCACCTCGACGATGTTGCTGAGGTAGTCACGCAGCCAGCGCCGGGCGCCCGTTTCGTTGACTCCGATCAGTTCGGGCCAACCGCCGATCACGATGCGCTGTAGCAGTTCGTCGAAGCTGAGGTGGGTGCCGAGTCCTGTCTGGCGTTCGCCCCGGAGGAGGCTGGCCAGCGACATCTCGCCGTTGGAGTGACCGGACTCGAACAGGCTCATCGGTCGCATCTTCATCACCGAGAAACGTCCGGCGCCTGAGTGCCGCGATGCGTCGTCGGTGGGCGTCGCTGACCCGGTGAGGATGAAGAGGCCCTTGCCGTCGCGATCATCCACTTGACGGCGGACCTTGTTCCAGATCCTCGGTTCGACCTGCCACTCGTCGAACAGGATCGGGGTGGGGCCTTCGAAGAGCCGTTCCGGAGCAAGTCTCACCCAGGAGCGCGCTGTCTGATCCTCATCCAGCCGGATCACCGTCTGTGCGTGTCGGCTCGCGGTTGCGGTCTTGCCACAGGCCTTCGGCCCGTCGACCAGGACCGCGCCGATGTAGCCGAGACGCTGCTCCAACTCAAGGTCGGCGATGCGGGGTAGGTACGTCGCCATGCGCGCAGTCTACCGTTTGCAGAGGTTCGAGGCGACCTTTTGCAGCTCTTCCGATTGACCTTTTGTGGTCTGTTCGGTCGACCTTCTGCGGCTATGCTTTGATCTACGCGCTCTATCTGTGGTCTCGGTCGGCCCAGGTCAGGGGAGCCCGGCCCGGGTGAACTCCTGCTGGAGCCGCGGCCGACGCTTGTGTTCCTCGCGGAGGTCTGAGATCAGGGCGTCGACCCATTGCGGCCGAGTCGGGTGTGGGTGCGAGTTTGCGCATCGCTGCCAGCCGCTTGGCGGCGCGGCGGTAGTGCTCGGCGCCGGCGTCCGCGAGTTCGTTGCGGACGAGTCGCTCGTGGATCGGCAGGACCGCGAGTGGGTCGATCTTCCCGTAGGCGTTGGCCAGGTCGGCCCACGCGTAGTCGCTGTCGAGGCAGAGGTCGTGTGCGAGGTCCCAGGCGGCCTGCGGGTCGTTGAGCGTGTTGAGGGTGAAGGTGACGGCGTCGTGCGGCTGGTGGCACAGCTTCTCCATCACCTCGTCGCGGTACGTCGGCCACGCGCCGCCCGCGGCTCGATGGAGCTCGGCTGCGGTCGAGGAGTTGGGCCAGCGTCGGAAGATGAAGACGCGGGTGTCGAGCGACTCCGCTGGGCGGTGGGTGTCGATCAGCTTGGCCCAGTGGCGGGCAGCGGTGACCGACTGGTGGCCGAGGCCGAACTCGGTGGCCTGCCGCGCCCAGTCGATCGCGAGGTCGTACTCGCCGATCTCCTCGAATGCCTCTGCTGTGTCGGCGCCGAGGTCACCGTGCTCTCGCAGTCGCTGAAGAAACAGGAAGACGGCCTCCGCCTGGGAGCAGACCACTACTACGCGACCTCGGACCCCGAGACCTTCGAGGTCCTCGCGAGCAGCTTCGACCTGATCATCAACACCGTCAGTGCCGGGGTCGACATCAACGCCTACCTCGCGCTGCTCGCGGTCGACGGCACCCTGGTCAACGTCGGCGCGCCGCCCGAGCCGCTTCCGGTCAACGCGATGTCCCTCATCGGGGCGTTCGTTTGCAGGCTCGATGATCGGTGGCATCGCGATGACCCAGGAGATGCTGGACTTCTGCGCCGAGAACGGCATCGCCTCGGAGATCGAGATCATCTCCGCCGACCAGGTCAACGAGGCCTACGAGCGGGTCCTCGCGTCCGACGTCCGCTACCGGTTCGTCATCGACAGCGCCACCATCTGACCGAACTCCAACACAACTCACCGACCTGCTCCGTGTCCTCTGCCGACCAGCGGAGGACACGGGGCAACAGGCACGAAAGACGTTCCAGCCAACGGCGCCGTCGGCGGTGTGCGGGCCAAGCTCATTCGCACGACAGGATTTCAAGCGTCCAAGCCACGCGTCTCCTCCGGGCCGGGCGCAAGCAAATCCTCAGGTCCAAACGGCAGCGCACTCAGCGAGCGCTCATCGGCCTGACAGCGCAGTCCTTGGCGACAGGAAGTGACCCATACCGCCGCCTGTACCCGAATGGACCGAGCCTGCGGCAGTCGGCGACTTGGAGCATCGCGGCTGAGGGTTACGTACGAGCCGCGAGGATGCACCCGCACACGCTGCACCACGATGGTGAGCACCATGCTCGACGCCGGCGTGGACCTCCGAAACGTGCAGATCGCCGCGCGACACGCGGACCCACGGTGCACTATGACCGAGCCCGCTGGAAGCTCGACCGCCGCCCAATGCATCCTGGCGGCGTTCATGTCCTCCGCGGCCTGATGGCCGGATTCTTCGGAGGTGAACCGTCGCCCCCGGTCATGCTTGGCGTCGGTAAAGGAGCAGAACGGTCGCGGTTAGGAGCAAAGCGGTGAGGAGCGTGAGCCAGCCGAATTCGATCCACTGGAACGCCTCGAACCGTCCGGCGGGTTGGTAGCTGGTGACCTGGGTGTAGCCGTGTTGAATCAGGTATTGGATGGGGTCGACGACCCCAGTTCCCGGCGCTGCTTGGGTGTTTCCGCTCGGCAGGCCTTGGATGCCCGCGGCCTGGAGGATCTGGTTGAGTTGGCCCGGTCCGACATGCTGTCCCCCTTTGGTCCACCCCACGCCAACGGTCAGGTCGGTGCTGTTGAACAGAAGCTTGGTTGTGGTCAACGGCGGTAGGTAGTGGTTGCGTAGCCCCTGCGAGACCAACACCGCTAGCCCGAACCACACCACGATAGTGGTCGCGAGGGCGGGCAATACTCGGCGCCAGAGGAGGCCGGCGAGGACGCCCGTGGCAAAGGCAAGTAGCGCCCAGCCGATAGCCGCTGGCGGAACGGCGGGAAAGTGAGTCCCGCCCATCCGCACGGCAATCCCTGCGTCGACGAGGGGTTGGTTGCGCCAGGCGACGAGCACACCGAAGGCTGCCATGATCGCGGCTGATCCCACGATGCCCGGGCTCAGCATCGCGAGTGTCCATCGCATCCGGCCCACGCCTTGGGTCCAGGCGTAGCGGAAGGTGCCGGTCTCGAGTTCGCGAGCCAGGAGCGGCGCGCCGATGAACGCTCCGACCAGTCCGGGTGTGATGACTTGCACGAAGCCCAATAGGCCAGAGCTGCCGTACCGGTTTAAGAAGTTGGTCAACGCAAAGTTGCAGCTCGCGGAGTTCCGCGGCGTGCACGACCGCCACCCGCTGTAGTCCGAATGAATCTGGATGCCGCTGACCAACAAGTAGGCGGCGACCAGGCTGAGGACACCCACGGTGGCGATGAGCGTGGTCCGGTAGCGACGCCACGCCACCCAGGCGAGACGCCGCCACGCGACGGGACGGGCCGAGGGCTGCGGGGCGATGGCAAGGGCGGTCATGAGGCGACTCCGAGCAAAGAGGAGGGGTGCGACTGGGAACCTTCACGCAGATATGCCATGGCGAGTTCCTCAATACCTACCGAGCGGGCCTCACACCTCGCGGGGAGCTCGTGGTCGGGGGAGATCCTTGCCAGGCAGCGCTGTTGCAGGCCGCTGGTCTTCGTCTCGATGATCTCCGCGGCTGGAAGGTCAGCGTCGGCCGGGCCGGTGATGAACCGATGCTCTGCCAACAAGGTCTCGACATCTCCAGCGAGTCGGACGTACCCATGGGTGATTAGGATCAGGTAGTCCGCGACGCGCTCAAGTTCGGCGAGTCCATGGGAGGACAGCACCACCGAGACGCCGTCCTCAGCCATCGCCGTCATCACAGTGGCCATGAAGTCGTGGCGCGCCAACGGGTCCAGCGAGGCGGTCGGCTCATCGAGGACGAGAAGGCGCGGGCGACGAGCCAGCGCGAGGGTCAATGCCAGCTGGGCCTGCTGACCACCCGACAGGCTGCCGGTGCGCTGCTTCGGGTTGATCCCGAGATCGGCCAGTCGGCGCCTCGCATAGGCAGAGTCGAAGGTCTGGTTGAGGTTGCGGGTGAGGTGCAGCATGTCGGTGACCGAGTAACGGCGGTACAACGGCATGTCCTGCGCCACAAACGCGATGCCCTCCAATGCTGAGGGTGAACCAGCCGACACCCCACCGAGAACACGTAGGTCGCCGACACTGGGCGAGGTGAGCCCGACGACGAGGTTCAGGAAGGTCGACTTGCCGGCCCCGTTGGGGCCGACCAGAGCAACGAGGCGGCCCTCAGGAAGCGCGATCGAGCACTCTTGAAGCGCCCAGGTGGGGCCGTACTTTCGACCCAGTCCAGAGGTCTCGACGATATTCACGCCACACCACCTGCGGCGCGACGCCCACGCTTCACCGCGCCGCGGGAATTAACCCCGTGGCGCTCAGTGAAATCCCGCAACGTGCTCGAGAACAGGGCAACAACACCGTCTTGGTCCAGGCCCGATGCCTCAGCATCGGACAACCAGCCGAGCAATGACTTCCGCAATCCGGTCAGGCCCACCAAGTCGATCTGGTCCAGGGTCCCCTCGATGAACGTCCCCTGGCCCGGCCTACCCGCTGTAAGACCCTTGCTCTCCAGATCGCGATAGGCCTTCAGCACCGTGTTCGGGTTGATTGCCAGATCCGCAACAACCTCACGGACCTTCGGGAGCTGATCGCCGGGCTTGAGATAGCCAAGCCGCATGGCCTGCTCAACCTGCTGCACCAACTGCAGATAGGTCGGCACCCCCGAGCCGGGATCGAGTGAGAACGCGATCGCCGAGCGACGTTCAACACCATCCAACCCTTTATCTATAGGCATAGGTAAACAGTAGTGCGTGGAACGTCAGCATGCAAGGACCTGAGCCGCGTCTAACCGCAGCTGTGCATCGCTTCACAGGGTCGCCAGTTTGCTGACGGAGTCGCGCAGGGCGTCCTCGCCTGCTCGGATGTAGTGGTTGAGGACGGTGGTGAGCTTGTCGCCGAGGTATTGGGCGACAACCTCCCAGGGCTCGCCGAGCTCCTCGTGGAACCACTTGGTCGCGGCGTGGTGGCGGAGGTTGCGATAGACGATCGTCTTGGGCCAGGCGTTGTTGGGGTCGTCCTCCTCGACTTAAACGCGGACGCGGTGCCAGCGTTGGTTGTGCATTTCGGGCTTCACGGGCAGACCGGTGACGGTGTCGACGAACAGCCAAAGCTCGTCCTCGGGCGGCACGGGGTAGTTCCACCAGGTGAGGTTCCTATCCTTCTCCCGGTTGGCCGACGTCGCCCGTCGCTGGCGCTCTTCCTCCTGCGCGTTGATGACCTGCTGCAGAGACGCGGAAAGTGGGAGGCCGAGGAGCTCCTTGATGCGGGGGAGGAGCTCGTCGTGCATGAGCGACTTGGGCAACGGCACCTCGTGGAGGGTGTGGTTCTTCACGGAGCCGCGGAACCCGGTCTGGCGTCGTGGGGTGATCCACGAGCCGTTGACGTGGACGTAGCCGCGGTCGAAGAAGACGTCGATCGCACGCAGGGCGTTCTGCTCGCCGAGGCGGAGGGCGCCGAAACCGGCCACCCGGATCTTCGTGCCGAACAGCGGGAGCCGAGTCATGAGCGGGTCGGTGCCCTCTGGGCCACCGAGCTTGTCGGCCGCGTTTGCCATCGCGCGGACCTGGCGGGTCTCCGGGCGTAGGCGCGGGTCGACGTACTGTGCCGTCGCTCCATGCAGGACGTTGGCTCGGCCGATCTCCAATCCGTCCAGCGGGTCGATGCTGCGGTCGAGCCAGCCCAGGCGCCAGGCGAGCTTGCGCATCGCAGCGAGTTGCCCGCGGAGGTCCTCGCGGCCCCGCTGGGAGAAGAGCGTCTTACTGCCCTTCTCCATCACGCGACGGCTGTGTTCGACCCGCCACTTCGTCACGGGCACGTCGCCGATCGTCGGCAGATGTGGGCGTTGAGCCGGGACTCCCGCCCCTCCATCGTCCGCGGCTGCTTGCCGCGCTCGATGCTGTCGGCGAGGTACTCCTCACCGAGCATCCGGATCGTCCGGGAGGCCCGGATGTCGGCGCCCGCCGGTGTCTGCGACTCGGTGTCGAGCGCGGCCTCCGCTTGCGCGAAGATCTTTCGCGCCTCTTCCTCGGAGCTCGCCCGTCGCAGCACGCGTTTCCATGGCTCGCCCTCGCCAGTAGGAGCCCGGAAGTAGACCTGGTACTTGTTGCTGCCCGAGCCGGGGGCGTAGAGCCGCACCCGCCAACCACGGGTCGCGCCGCCGAACATCCGCGGCTTGCCTTGCGCGAGCAGCTTCGGTTGAAGGCGTGTGGCCACGAGACCGCCTCCTAGGCTGCTGCCACCGGGCCTGCGGAAAGGCTCGCTGGAGATCCATAATGCATCACTCTCGTGCATCACTCTCGTGCATCACTCGAGGGAAAATGATGCACGTGCCACTCGTTAGGAGTGACAGGAATGGCTAATCGCCTCGCCTCGGCAACGAGTCCCTATCTGCTCCAACACGCCGATAACCCGGTGGATTGGTACGAGTGGGGGCCTGAAGCGTTCGCCGAGGCAAAGCGCCGTGATGCACCAATCTTGCTGTCCGTCGGGTACGCCGCGTGCCACTGGTGCCACGTGATGGCCCACGAGTCGTTCGAGGATGACGCGACTGCCGCCGTGATCAACGAGCATTACGTCAGCATCAAGGTCGACCGCGAGGAGCGGCCCGACGTGGACGCGGTGTACATGGACGCGGTGACCGCCACCACCGGGCAGGGCGGCTGGCCGATGACGTGCCTGCTGACCCCGGCCGGGGATCCGTTCTTCGCCGGCACCTACTTCCCCCGGCCGGCGTTCACCGATCTGCTGCGTCGCGGCGCCGAAGTGTGGGCGCAGCGCCGCGAGGAGGTCGTCGCCGAGGGGGGCCGGCTGGTGTCGG
Source organism: Mycobacteriales bacterium (assembly GCA_035999615.1). Classification (GTDB taxonomy): domain Bacteria; phylum Actinomycetota; class Actinomycetes; order Mycobacteriales; family CAJCIY01; genus DASYGP01. The sequence goes on along the minus strand of DASYGP010000151.1, from coordinate 25,329 downwards.
CGCTGGCCGGGCAGAGCGCATACGACCCAGCGCGGGCAGCCGATGTCGATCTTGACGCGGCCGCGGCCCGGCTGTTGGCCGGCCTGGACGGAACGCACGGCGGGTTCGGGGGCGCCCCGAAGTTCCCGCCGTCGATGGCGCTGGAGTTCCTGTTGCGCTGCCACGCCCGAAGCGGTGCTGTCGCCCCGTTGGATGCCGTTTCGTTGACCTGCGAACGGATGGCCCGCGGCGGCATCTACGACCAGCTGGCCGGCGGTTTCGCGCGCTACAGCGTCGACGCCGCCTGGGTCGTGCCGCACTTCGAGAAGATGCTGTACGACAACGCGTTGCTGGCCCGGCTCTACCTGCATTGGTGGCGCCAGACCGGCTCGCCCCTGGGCCGGCGCGTCGCGCTGGAGACCTGCGAGTTCCTGGTCGATGGGCTGGGCACCCCGCAGGGCGGCTTCGCCAGCGCGCTGGACGCCGACACCGGCGGGGTGGAAGGCGCCACCTACGTGTGGACGCCGGCGCAGGTCGGGGCGTATGCGGCCGAAGTTTTTGCGGTCACCGAGGGCGGCAGCTTCGAGCACGAAACGTCGGTGCTGCAGCTTCCGCATGACCCGGCCGACCCGGAGCGGTTCGCCGCTGAACGGCTGCGGCTGAAGCAGTTGCGGGCCGCCCGGCCCCAGCCGGGACGTGATGACAAGGTCGTCACGGCCTGGAACGGGCTGGCGGTGGCCGCGCTCGCCGAGTGCGGTGCGCTGTTGGAGCGACCGGAATGGATACGGGCGGCCGCCGGGGCCGCGGACCTGTTGCTGCGGGCGCATCTCGTGGACGGGCGGCTACGCAGGACATCGCGCGACGGTGTTGTCGGACGCCATGCCGGCGTGCTGGATGACTACGCCTTGCTCGCGGACGGCCTGCTGGTGCTGCACCAGGTGACCGGGGAGCGGCGCTGGCTGGACAGCGCGGGGGACCTGCTGGAGACCGTCCTCGCGCATTTCACCGACCCGGCCACCGGCGCGTTCTTCGACACCGCCGACGATGCCGAAACGCTGCTGCGGCGGCCGCAGGATCCGACCGACAACGCCACCCCCGCGGGGGCTTCTGCCGCCGCGGGTGCGCTGCTGACCTTCGCCGCGCTGACCGGTTCAGTGGCGCACCGCGAGCGCGCCGCGGACGCCCTGCGGGCCCTGGCGCCGTTGGCCCAGGGCCATCCCCGGTTCGCCGGCCATGCGCTGGCCGTGGCCGAGGCATGGACCGCCGGTCCGGTGGAGGTCGCGGTGGTCGGCCGGCCGGACCTGCTGGCGCTCGCCCGATACACCCCGTCCCCGGGCGCGGTGGTGCTCGGCGACGGGGATGGCCCGCTGCTCGAAGGACGCCCGACCGGGGCGGCGTATGTCTGCCGCGGTTTCGTCTGCGCGGCCCCCACCACGGAGGCGTCCGTGCTGGCCGGGCAGCTGGGGATCACGGCCCGCTGACCGCGTGCGAGGCTGGCGGCATGGACAGCACCGAGATCCGCCTCGCCAGCCGCCCGGAGCGCCGGGCCAAGCCCACCGACTTCGCCGCCGCGACCGTTCCGGTGCCCGCGCCGGGCCCGGGGCAGGTTCAGGTACGGAACAGTTTCCTCAGCGTCGACCCGTATATGCGCGGTCGAATGAACGACGTGCCCTCCTACGTCCCCCCGTTTGCGCTGGGCGAGGCGCTCACCGGCGGCGCGGTCGGTCGGGTCGTGGCCTCCGAGTCGTCCGACGTGCCGGTCGGGGCATTGGTCAGCAGCATGTTCGGCTGGCGGGAGGCGTTCACGGTGGACGCCGCCGCGGTGCAGGTGCTGCCTGAACCGCCCCAAGGCGTCGCGGAGAGCGCCTACCTCGGGGTGCTCGGCATGCCCGGGATGACCGCCTGGGTGGGCGTCACGCAGATCGCCCCGGTGCACGAAGGGGACGCCGTTTTTGTCAGTGGGGCGTCCGGGGCGGTGGGCAGCGTCGCCGGTCAGCTGGCCCGGGCTCGCGGGGCCTCGCTGGTGGTCGGCAGCGCGGGCGCGCCCGAAAAGGTCACGGCGGTGCGGGACGAGTTCGGCTTCGACGACTGCTTCTCGCATCTCGACGGGGAACCGCTGCCGCACCTACGGCGGCTGGCACCCAACGGCATCGACATGTATTTCGACAACGTCGGCGGCGCGCAGCTGGCCGCGGCCCTGGTGGTGCTCCGTCCGTTCGGGCGGGCCGCGCTGTGCGGCGCCATCTCCACCGGCTATGACGGGACGCCGGGCGCGCCGGTGGCCACGATGGGGCTGGTGGTCGGCAAGCGGCTGACCCTGCGCGGGTTCATCGTCAGCGACCACACCGACCTGCAGTCCGCGTTCCTCGCCGAGGTCGGTGCGCTGCTCGCGGGCGGACGGCTGGTGTTCCGGGAGACCGTGGCGAAGGGCATCGCGTCCGCGCCCGAAGCTTTCCTCGCACTGTTCGAGGGTGGCGGGCAGATCGGCAAGGTCGTCGTCGCCGTCTAGCCAGCCGTCTGCCGTTGGGCCGGTCAGGCGACGGCGGGGAGGATTTCGCGGGCGACCAGCTCGAGGTGGGCCAGGTCATGCAGGTCCAGCACCTGCAGGTACACCCGGTCCGCGCCGAGCCGCGCGAACTCCCGAAGGCGCGCGATGCATTCCTCGACCCGGCCGGCGACGCCGTTGGCGCGGAGCTCCTCGGGGTCGCGCCCGATCGCCGCGGCCCGCCGGGCGACCTCGCTGTCGTCCCGGCCGCAGCACAGCACCTGCGCCGCCGAGTAGATCAGCCGTCGCCCGGCGGGCGCGCAGGCGGCGCGGACCCGGGCGAAGGCCTGCTCGGTGTCGGCGACCGAACGGAAGGCGAGGTTGTATTCGTGGCCGAACCGGGCGGCGAGGTCCGGCGTCCGCCGGGGCCCCGCGCCCCCGATGATGACCGGGAGGGAGGGCTGCGCGGGTTTGGGGAGCGCGGGGGAGTCGACCAGCTGGTAGTGCTCCCCGGCGTAGGAGAACGGGCCGTCCGCGGCCCACAGACCGGTGATCACCTCCAGTTGCTCGGTGAGCCGGTCGAAACGCTCGCCGAGCGCCGGGAACGGCACGCCGTAGGCCCGGTGCTCGGTCTCGAACCAGCCGGCGCCCAGGCCGAGTTCGACCCGGCCGCCGGACATCTGATCCACCTGCGCGACGGCGATGGCCAGCATGCCCGGGAGCCGGAAGGTCGCGCTGGTGACCAGGGTGCCCAGCCGGATCGAGCTCGTGTCCCGGGCCAATCCGCCCAAGGTGATCCAGGCGTCGGTCGGGCCGGGTAAGCCTGGGCTGTCGCCGAAGGCGAGGAAGTGATCGGACCGGAAGAACGCCCCGAAGCCGCCGGCCTCCGCGGCTTGCGCGACGGCCAGCAGATCGTCGTAGCTGGCGCCCTGCTGAGGTTCGGTGAAGATGCGCAACTCCATGCCGGCCAGCTTGCCAGACCGGCAGCACGCCACCGGTCAGCCGGTCAGCGGCCGCGCCCCTGGCCCCGCGAGGGCTTGCGGGCGTAGGCCGAGCGGGCCGCGCCGTCACGTTCCGGCCGGGGACGAGTGGCGGCCTGCGGCGGCTGCGTCCGGGGCCGGTAGGGGACCAGCGCGGCCTGTTCGCCACGCAGCTCGGCCAGGTGCGCCGAATCGGGGCCGGTTGCCACCGGCGTCACCTCGACCGAGGCCTGCCGCAGCAGGGTCCGGACCGCGCCCTGCTGCTCGGGCAGGACCACGGTGACGACCCGGCCGGCCGCGCCTGCGCGGGCGGTGCGGCCGGAGCGGTGCAGGTAGGTTTTGTGCTCGGTCGGCGGATCGACGTGCACGACGAGGTCGATGTCGTCCACGTGCAACCCGCGGGCCGCCACGTCGGTCGCGACCAGTACGGACACGCTGCCGTCGGAGAACGCCGCGAGCGCCCGGGTCCGGGCGTTCTGCGCCAGGTTCCCGTGCAGCGCGCCGGCCGGAACCCCGTCGCGGGTCAGTTGCTGCGCCAGCCGGTCGGCGCCGTGCTTGGTGCGCACGAACATCAACGTGCGGCCCTCGCGGCGGGCGAGGGTGTGCACGACCGCGGCCTTGTCCGGGCCGGCGACGGTCAGCACGTGGTGCTCCATCTCGACGACGGGATCGGCGCCGGTGGACAGCGCGTGCACGACCGGGTCGGTGAGGTGCTCGCGGACCAGCGAGCCGACTTGCTTGTCCAAGGTGGCCGAGAACAGCAGGCGCTGCCCGGGCGGGCACATGGCCAGCAGCTTGCGGACGGCGGGCAAAAAGCCCAGGTCGCACATCTGGTCGGCTTCGTCGAGCACCACGATGCCGGTCGAACCGAGGTGGCAGGTTCCTTGGGAGATCAGGTCGGTGAGCCGCCCGGGGGTGGCGACCAGGATGTCCACGCCGCGGGCCAGGCCGTCGACCTGCCGGCCGAAGCCGACGCCGCCGACGACCGTGCGGGTGCGCAGGCCCAGCATCTGGGCCAGCGGGGCGAGCACCGCATCGACCTGCGCGGCGAGTTCCCGGGTCGGGACCAGGATCAACGAGCGCGGTCGGCGGGGCTGCGGCCGGACGCCTTCGGCCGCGAGGCGGGTCAGCATCGGCAACCCGAAGCCGAGGGTCTTCCCCGAACCGGTCCGGCCGCGGCCGAGCAGGTCGCGGCCGGCGACCGCGTCGGCGAAGGTGCGGGCCTGGATCGGGAACGGGGCGGGAAGCCCGGCCCGGATCAGCGTCTCGGCCAGCTTGGGGGCCAGGCCCATCTCCAGCCAGGAGGGCACGGGTGCGTCGGGGTCGACCGGTGCGGCGATCTGCAGGCCGGCCAGCAGGTCGGTCTCCACATCCGCGCGGACCGAGGTGGTGGGGCGGCCCGGGCCGCGGCGGCGGCGCCGGCCGTGGGCCGGATCGTGGGCAACGCGGGAGGGGTCGTGGTTCAGATGGCGGGAGTCGTGGGCCGGCCGACTGGAGCGGGGCGCGGCGGACGAGGGGCGTGCAGGGGTCACAGGGACTACTTCCGAAAGCGGTGCGGGCCTGGGCGGAATGCCGGTCCAGGCACAGGCCGCGATTCCGGGACCGCGTCCAGCGGCAGAAAGTCCGGGGGCGTCGGATCATGAGGATCACGGACGGCGACCTAGCTGCGAGCAGCCTACCAGTACCGGATCAGCACCGGGATCAGAAGCCGGATCAGCACTGTGATCAGTCCGGTCACCCGGCTTGACCCTCCCAGATGATTGCTGTGTAATCAGGTAATCAGTTCGTGGATCAGGGAGTTTGTCATGACCGCTCAGGAAAGCCCGTCGCCGTCCGAACCGATCACCGCGTGGCTCTCCGGGCGGCTGCCCGACGAATGGTTCACCGCGGCGCCACGGGTGACCATCGATCGTGACGAAATCACCATCGTCGGCTCCTTGACGCCACCGGACACCGGCGCCGCGGCCGCCCCGGCGGTCGCCGCGGCGGCCCCTGATGCCGCAGCGGTCGCCGCGGCGGAAGCCGGGCGGATCACGCGTTTTCGCGAGGAGACCCGCGAGCGCCGGATCGCGATCGCCCGCGAAGCGGAGCACCGTTACGGCCGGCGCGTCGCCTGGGGCGCCACGGCCGGGGCGACCACCGCCTTGTTCACCACCTTGTCGGTGCCGGTGATGACCCGGCTGCGCCAACCCGAACGGCAAGTACTCGACACGCTGGTCGACGCGGGGGTCGCCCGGTCGCGCTCGGATGCCCTCGCCTGGTGCGTTCGCCTGGTCGGGCGCAACACCGAGGAGTGGTTGACCCAGTTGCGGGAGGCGATGACCGCGGTGCAGCAGGTGCGCGGCGCCGGTCCGGCCGCGTGAGGTTCAGACGCCGCGGTAGACCGTGAAGGAGACCGCGACGTAGTGGCAGGCGGCGGCGATCAAGGTCATCAGGTGGAACATCTCGTGGTAGCCGAAAACCGCCGGGGCCGGGTCCGGCCGGCGTAGCGCGTAGATCACTCCGCCTGCGGTGTACGCGGCGCCGCCCACGCAGAGCAGCACGAACGGCGCGATCCCTCCCGCGCCGATCAGGTCCGGCACGATGAACACCGCGACCCAGCCCAGCGCGATGTACAGCGGCACGATCGCCCACCGCGGGGCACCCAGCCACAGCAGGCGCGAGCCGACGCCGAGGCCGGCCCCCGCCCAGACGACGGCGAGGACCACGACTTGCGTGGTGCCGTGCAGCAGCAGCAATGCGAACGGGGTGTAGGTCCCCGCGATGAACACGAAGATCATCGAATGATCGAGGCGTTTCATCACCGCCCGCGCCCGCTCATGCCAGGTCACCCGGTGATAGAGCGCCGATGTCCCGAACAGCAGTGCCAGGGAAACGGCGTAAATGCTCGCCGCCAACCGCGGGCGACCTGCGGGGGCCAGGGTGACCAGGACCGCGCCGGTCGCGAGAGCCGCCAGGAACGCGTATTGATGCAGCACCCCACGAAGGCGCGGCTTCACCAGGTCTCGGGGGTGCGTCCGCGGCCCGGCAGTGCCCATGACTCGACGGTACGGCACTTTGCTCCAGGGACGGACCCGCCGCCTGCCCGGCTGGAAATCAGCAATAGGTGGGAATTCCGTTGGCGAGTTAGTGCGGGGCCAGTGGAAGGTGCGCGGCAGGGCCCCGTTATTATCGTGGGATTCCCCAGGCGGCAGGAGACCCGACATGATTCAGGCAGCGCACTCCACTCCCGGGCTGGAACCGGCCCCCACCCAGCATGCTGAACTTCTGGCCTGGGTGAGGGAAGTGGCGGCGCTCACGGGACCCGATCAGGTCGTCTGGTGCGATGGCTCAGACGAGGAGTGGACCCGGCTGACCGATCAGCTCGTCGCGGCCGGCACCTTGACCCGGCTCAATCCGGACAAGCGCCCGAACAGCTTCCTGGCCTGTTCCGATCCCTCCGATGTCGCGCGCGTCGAGGGCCGCACTTTCATTTGCAGTGAACGCGCCGAAGACGCGGGTCCGACCAACAATTGGACCGATCCAGGCGAGATGAAGCAGACCCTGCAGGGCCTTTTCGAGGGGGCCATGCGCGGCCGGACGATGTATGTCGTGCCGTTCTGCATGGGGCCGATCGACAGCCCGATCGCGCAGCTCGGGGTGGAGCTGACCGACAGCGCGTACGTCGTCGCATCCATGAAAATCATGACCCGGATGGGTGCACCGGTCCTGGACCGCCTCGGGGGCGACGGCTTTTTCGTGAAGGCCGTGCACAGTGTCGGGGCCCCGCTCACCGAGGGGCAGGCCGACGTTCGCTGGCCGTGCAACGACACGAAATACATCACCCACTTCCCGGAGCAGCGTGAGATCTGGTCGTACGGCTCCGGTTACGGCGGAAACGCCCTGCTCGGTAAGAAGTGTTACGCGCTGCGCATCGCCAGTGTGATGGCGCGGGATGAGGGCTGGCTCGCCGAGCACATGCTGATCCTCAAGCTGACCCCGCCCGCCGGCGAGGCCCGTTACCTGGCGGCCGCCTTCCCATCCGCCTGTGGGAAGACCAACCTCGCGATGCTGGTGCCCACAGTGCCCGGCTGGCAGGTAGAAACCGTCGGTGACGACATTGCCTGGATGCGTTTCGGAGCCGATGGCAGGCTCTACGCGATCAACCCCGAGGCCGGCTTTTTCGGTGTGGCGCCGGGCACCGGGGAGATGACCAACCCCAACGCCATCAAGGCTCTTTACGCCAACAGCATCTTCACCAACGTCGCGTTGACCGACGACGGCGACGTGTGGTGGGAAGGGTTGACCCCAGAAAAGCCGGCGCACCTGATCGACTGGAAGGGCCGCGACTGGACCCCGGAATCGACCGAGCCGGCGGCACATGCAAACTCCCGGTTCACCGTGCCCGCCGGGCAGTGCCCGACGATCGCGCCGGAATGGCAGTCCGCCGAGGGTGTCCCGATCAGCGCCATTCTTTTCGGTGGCCGCCGCGCCACCGCGGTACCGCTGGTGACGCAGTCCCGGGACTGGACGCACGGGGTCTTTCTCGGCTCCACGGTGTCCTCCGAAACGACCGCGGCCGCTGCGGGCGCGATCGGGCAGCTCCGCCGCGACCCGTTCGCGATGTTGCCGTTCTGCGGTTACAACATGGGTGACTACTTCGGGCATTGGCTGTCCATCGGCGCGAAGGCCGACGCGGACAAGCTGCCAAAAATCTTCTACGTGAACTGGTTCCGCAAAAACGACGCCGGAAAATATGTGTGGCCCGGCTTCGGCGAAAACAGCCGGGTCCTGAAGTGGGTCGTCGAACGGCTGGATGGGAAGGCGGAGGGCCGCGACACCCCGATCGGCATCGTGCCGACCGAGGCGGCGCTCGACACCGCCGGATTGGATTTGTCCGAGGCTGATCTGGCGACACTGCTGGAGGTCGACCCGCAGACCTGGAAAAAGGAGGCCGCCCTCATCCCGGCCCACTTCGAGTCCTTCGGCGAGCATCTGCCCGCCGAACTGTGGAACCAATACGAGACCTTGGTCACCCGGCTCGACGCCGCTTCGGCGTAATCTGCGGCTCGTGGGGCTGCGCGATCTCCTCTACCGCGGATACGAACACCGACTTGCCCGTCAGCTGTCTCGCGCCCAGAGCCCCCGACACGTCGGGGTGCTGCTCGATGGCAACCGGCGTTGGGCGCGCAGCGCCGGCAGCGGTGATGTAGGAGACGGCTACCGCAAGGGCGCGGACAAGATCGTGGAACTGCTCGGCTGGTGCGAGGAATCGGGCGTCGAGGTGGTCACGCTGTGGCTGCTGTCCACGGACAATCTCCACCGGCCGCCGCACGAGCTGGCGGTGCTGCTACGGGTGATCGAGCAGACGGTCGCGGATCTGGCGTCCCGCCGGCGCTGGAAGGTGCACGGTGTCGGCGCCCTGGACCTGCTGCCCGATCAGACCGCCGCCGCGCTCAAACAGGCCGACACCGACACGGCGCTGGTCGAAGGGCTCACCGTCAACGTGGCCGTCGGCTATGGCGGGCGCCGGGAGATCGCCGACGCGGTCCGCTCCCTGCTCACCGAACACGCCGCCCGCGGCGCCAGCCTGGAGGAGGTCGCCTCCTTCCTGGACGTCGAACACATCGCCGAGCACCTCTATACCCGGGGGCAGCCGGACCCTGACCTGATCATCCGCACTTCGGGTGAGCAGCGGCTGTCGGGGTTCCTGCTCTGGCAGAGCGCGCACAGCGAGTTCTACTTCTGCGACGCCTACTGGCCGGCGTTCCGCCGCGTCGACTTCCTGCGGGCCCTGCGGGCCTACGCGGCTCGGAACCGCCGCTTCGGCGGCTGACCGCAGCCCGCGGCCGGGCGTGTCGCATCGCGTCGTGGCCCGCACCGACGTAGCGTCCTCGGTGACGGACCGGCTGGGTGCCGGCCGTTCGGGAGGCCACCGGTGCGCACGCTAGGCACAGGGACGGGGGCCGGACCGGCCCTCATCGGGCCCGGTCCCGGATCCCTGCCAGCGAAGGCGGCCTGTTGCCCGTGCCTGCTCAGACGCGTTCTTCCAAGACTGCCGTGAAGCCCCGCTCCGGGGTGCGCACCTACGTGCTCGACACCAGCGTGCTGCTCTCCGACCCCGCCGCCATGCTGCGGTTCGCCGAGCACGACGTCGTCGTACCCCTCGTGGTCGTCTGCGAGCTTGAAGGCAAAAGGGACCATCCCGAGCTGGGTTACTTCGCTCGGCAGGCGCTGCGGTTGCTGGACGACATGCGCGTCCAGCACGGCCGGCTCGACGCGCCCATGCCGGTGGGCGATGCCGGGGGCACCCTGCGGGTGGAGCTGAACCATGCGGATAGCTCGGTGTTGCCGACCGGCTTCCGGGTCGATGACAACGACGCGCGGATCCTCACCGTGGCGCTCAACTTCGCCGCCGAGGACCGCAATGTGATCCTGGTCAGCAAGGACCTGCCGCTGCGGGTGAAGGCCGCCAGCGTGGGCCTCGCCGCGGATGAGTACCGCGCCGAACTGGCGGTCGCGACCGGGCACACCGGCATGGCCGAGCTGGACATCACCGCCGCCGACCTGGACACGCTCTACGCCGACGATCTGCTGGTGCTGCCCGAGGCGGCCGAGCTGGCCGTCCACACCGGATTGGTGCTGCACAGCCCGCGGGGGAGCGGCCTGGGCCGGGTCACTGCCGACAAGCAGGTGCGACTCGTCCGGGGTGATCGCAGCGCCTTCGGCCTGCACGGCCGGTCCGCCGAGCAGCGGGTGGCCTTGGAGCTGCTGCTGGACCCGGAGGTGGGAATCGTCTCGCTCGGTGGCCGGGCCGGCACGGGGAAGAGCGCCCTGGCCCTGTGCGCCGGCCTGGAGAGCGTGCTGGAACGCCGGGCCCACAAGAAGGTGGTGGTCTTCCGGCCGCTGTACGCGGTAGGCGGCCAGGACCTCGGCTACTTGCCCGGCGACTCCGGGGAGAAGATGGCGCCCTGGGCGCAGGCGGTTTTCGACACTCTCGGCGCGCTCGTCGACGGCAGCGTCGTGGAGGAGGTGCTCGCCCGCGGGATGCTGGAGGTGCTGCCGCTCACCCACATCCGGGGCCGCTCCCTGCACGACAGTTTCGTCATCGTCGATGAGGCGCAATCACTCGAGCGGGGGGTGCTGCTCACGGTGCTCTCCCGGTTGGGCACGAACTCGCGGGTGGTGCTCACCCACGACGTGGCGCAGCGGGACAACCTGCGGGTCGGCCGCCACGACGGGGTCGCCGCGGTCATCGAATCGCTGAGCGGTCATCCGCTGTTCGCGCACATCACGCTGACCCGCTCCGAACGCTCGCCGATCGCGGCGCTGGTCACCTCGATGCTGGAGTTCCCGCTGTAGCGGCCGCGGCCCCGGCGCCCTCGGCGCCGGGGCGGGCGGCGTGCGGGTTAGCGCCGTCGGGCGGCGACGGACGCGAGGTCGTCCACCTGGGACAGCGCGGTGGTGAAGGCCGCGAGGTCCGCCAGGTCGAGGCGATCGGCGGAAAGCGGCTGCTCGATGACCTCGGCGGGTACGTAGACCAGTCGCGCCCCGGCACTGCGCAGCATCTCCACCGCGTGGGCAGAGGTGGGCTTGTCCACGATCCCGAAGCAGGACGGACACGTGTACCGGTACCGGGGCTCGCTTCCCCCGCCGGTCAGGAACAAGGTGACGCCGTCGGCGGCAAGCTCGACCGTGCCGCACACCGGGCACGTCGAGCGCACCACGGTGTTGTCGTCGGCCATGCCCCCTATCTCGACAAGGACGGTCCCCGCGGTGCTAGACCATTCGGGTGACGCGGGGGGTGATCAGTCGGTGCTGGCGCGCCAGACTCACGCCGACGGGGGCCGGGTCATGGCCAGGACGTCGAGGGCCTCGTCGAGCTGAATCTCGGTGAGGCTGCCATCGGTCACGAACCCCATCTCCAGCACGGTCTCCCGGATGGTCTTGTCCTCGGCCAGCGCCTTTTTGGCGACCTTCGCGGCCGCCTCGTAGCCCAGGTACCGGTTCAGCGGGGTGACGATCGAGGGGGAGGATTCGGCGTACCGGCGGCAGCGCTCCACATCGGCGGTGGTTCCGGTGATCGTCTTGTCGGCGAGCAGCCGGGCGATCGAGGCCAGGATCCGGATCGATTCCAGCACGTTGCGCGCGATGACCGGCAACATGACGTTGAGCTCGAGGTTGCCCGCGGCCCCGCCGAAGGCCACCGCGGCGTCGTTGCCGATGACCTGGGCCACCACCTGGCAGACCGCCTCGGGGATGACCGGGTTGACCTTGCCCGGCATGATGCTGGAGCCCGGCTGCAGGTCCGGCAGGTGAATCTCCCCGAGCCCGGCCCGCGGCCCGGAGGACATCCAACGCAGGTCGTTGGCGATCTTGTTGAAGCCGACCGCGATGACCCGAAGGACGCCGGACAGCTCCACCAGCGCGTCGCGGGAGGCCTGGGCCTCGAAGTGGTTGCGCGCTTCGGACAGCGGCAGTCCGGTGCTGTCCGCCAGCCTGGTGATGACCTTGGCGGCGAAGCCGGGCGGGGTGTTGATGCCGGTGCCCACCGCGGTACCCCCGAGGGGCAGTTCCCCGACCCGGGGCAATGTCGCCTGCAGCCGCTCGACGCCGAGACGGACGGCCGCGGCGTAACCGCCGAACTCCTGCCCGAGGGTCACCGGGGTCGCGTCCATCAGATGGGTGCGGCCGGACTTCACCACCTCGGCGAACTCGGTGGCCTTGGCCTCCAGGGCCTCGGCGAGGTGAGCCAGCGCCGGGATCAGCGCGTGCGTGACGCTGGCCGCGGCCGCCACGTGGATGCTGCTGGGAAACACGTCGTTGCTGCTCTGGCTGGCATTGACGTGATCATTGGGGTGCACCGGCCGGCCGAGCCGTTCGGTGGCGAGGGTGGCCAGCACCTCGTTGGTGTTCATGTTGGAGCTGGTGCCTGAGCCGGTCTGAAACACATCGAGCGGGAACTGGTCGTCCCAGCTTCCGGCCGCAACCTCCTGCGCAGCGCTCGCGATGGCGGCGGCCAGCTCCGGCTCGAGCACCCCCAACTCGGCGTTGACGACGGCCGCGGCGCCCTTGATCCGGGCCAGCGCCTCGATGTGCGCCCGTTCCAGCCGAACCCCCGAGACCGGGAAGTTTTCTATCGCCCGCTGCGTCTGCGCGCGCCATTTGGCGGCGGCGGGAACGCGGACGTCCCCCATCGAATCGTGCTCGATGCGGTAGTCCTCGTCACGTTCGGTCACGACCAGTGATCCTATCGGCCGGGCTCACCGGGCCGAGTGACGGTCGAAGTCCACGGCCGAGTAGGTCCGCAGCTTGGTCAGCGAGTGTTGACTCTCGACGTACCGCACCGTGCCCGAACGCGAGCGCATCACCAGCGAATGGGTGAAGCAGCCGCCCCCGAAATAGCGCACGCCCCGGAGCAGGTCGCCCTCGGTCACGCCGGTAGCGACGAAAAACACGTTGTCGCTGCGGACCAGGTCGTCGGTGGTCAGCACGGCGGTCAGGTCATGGCCGGCGTCCATGGCCTTGCGCCGTTCGGCGTCGTCCCGGGGCCAGAGCCGGGCCTGGATGGTGCCGCCCAGGCACTTCACCGCGCAGGCGGCGATGATCCCCTCGGGGGTGCCCCCGATGCCGAGGAGCAGGTCGATGCCGGTATCGGTCCGGGTGGCCGCGATCGCGCCGGCGACGTCCCCGTCCGCGATGAACCGGATCCGCGCTCCGGCGGCCCGGACCTCCTCGACCAGGGCGGTGTGCCGGGGCCGGTCGAGGATCATGACGGTGACGTCTCCGACGTCCTCGCCTTTGGCCCGGGCGACCGCCCGGATGTTGTCCACGACGGGGGCCTGGATGTCGATGACCCCGGCGGCCTCCGGCCCGGTCACGATCTTGTCCATGTAGAAGACGGCCGAGGGGTCGTACATCGTGCCCCGCTCGGCGACCGCCATCACCGCGATGGCGTTGTTCATGCCCTTGGCCATCAAGGTGGTGCCATCGACGGGGTCCACGGCGACGTCGACCTCCGGGCCGGTGCCGTCCCCCACCTCCTCGCCGTTGAAGAGCATGGGGGCGTTGTCCTTCTCGCCCTCGCCGATGACGACCACGCCCCGCATCGAAACGCTGGTGATCAGGCGCCGCATCGCGTCCACGGCGGCGCCGTCGCCCCCCTCCTTATCGCCGCGCCCGACGAACCGGCCGGCTGCCATCGCGGCCGCCTCGGTGACCCGGACCAGTTCGAGGGCAAGGTTGCGGTCGGGAGATTCCGCCCGGGGGTCGGGCGGGCTCGCGGTTGGCCCGTCAGTGCTGGTGGCGCTCACGGGGCGTGACTCTACGACGGGGATCGGGCCCTCCGGGGCAACCCAGCCAGCGGCGTACGGTGGCGTCGCTCCCGCCGAGCTGCCCGCACCCGCGACGCGCCTCGGGCCCTGTCCCTCGCCTGATCGGAGCCAGCGGCGTGGCCGACCGGCATGAGTTCGACCCGGCGCAGCTGGGGGCGCGGATGTACGCGCTGCTCAACAGCGTGGTGGTCCCGCGGCCGATCGCCTGGGTGGCGACCCGGTCCGCCGCCGGGGTGGACAACCTGGCCCCGCACTCCTATTTCACCGTGTCCTCGGTGCAGCCACCGGTCGTGCAGTTCACCTCGGTGGGCACCAAGGATTCGCTGACCAACATCCGGGAGACCGGGGAGTTCGTCGTGCACGTGGTCACCCGGGCGCTGGCAGAGGCGGCCAACGTCACCGCCACCGATTTCCCACGCGACCAGAGCGAGTTCGGGCACGCCGGGCTCAGCCCCGAACCGGCCCGTACCGTCTCGGTCCCTCGGTTGACCCAATCCCCGGTGGCGCTCGAGTGCCGGGCGGTGGGGGAGCGTTCCTTCGGCGATTCCACCGTCGTGTTCGGTGAGGTGCTGTGGGTGGCCATCGATCCGGCGGTCCTGGCTGACGACGACCTGGCCGATATCGTGAAGCTGGCGCCGGTGGCCCGGCTCGGGCGCGACCAGTGGGCGGCGCTGGGTGAGGTCTTCGAGCTGCGCCGGGTGCCCTACCGGGAACGGCAGAAGGAGCGATCGTGAGCCCGCCTGAGGCGAGACCCTCGGTGCGGGCGGCGAGCACCCGAGCGCACCTGCTGGACGCCGCGCGCGACGTGTTCTCCGCCGCCGGCTTCACCGACGCCGCGATCGCGGACGTCGTCGCCCGCGCCGGGGCCAGCGTCGGCAGCCTCTATCACCACTTCGGGGGGAAGGCCGACCTTTATCTCGCCCTGTTCGACGCCTACGAGGCCCGGCAGGAGGACCGGGCCGCGGCCGCGGTGCACGAGGCGAGGGTGGGTGGGGAGAGCGATGCCATCACCCTGTTCGTGGTGGGGGCCCGGGCCTACCTGCGCGGCTGTTGGGAGGAGCGGGACCTCGCCCGGCTGTTCCTGGCTGGAGGGGGACCGGCCGGCTTCGAGTTGGTGGCCCGGCGGCGCTATCGCGAATGGACCCGCCTCAACCACGCGCTGCTGCATCCCGCCGACGACCCGCGCGCCGATGCCCTCGTCCTGGTGCTCACCACCGTGGTCAGCGAGGCCGGGCGGGAGGTGGCGCTGTCCGAGGACGAGGAGGCGGGGATGCGCCTCGCCGACGACGTTCTCGGTCTGATCGCAAAGATCGGCGCCGACTGACCGGGCGCGGAGTCATACGGTGGGGCGGTGATCGCCGACGTCCACCGGGAACTGACCGCTCGCCGCGCTGACTATCCGATGCTGGCCGGCACCACGTATCTGGCGAACCACGCGCTCGGGGCGATGCACCGGGATGTGCCCCAGCGCCTCGCCGATTACGCCGAGCTGTGGGCGACGCGCGGGGCGCTGGCCTGGGACACCTGGCAGCCGGAGCTGCACCGGGTCGCGGATCTGGTCGGCGCGACGGTGGGCGCCCCCGCCGGAACCACAGTGTTGCGGCAGAGCGTCGCCGACTTGGTCGGCGCTTTCGCGTCCTGCCTGGACCTGTCCGGGCGGCGCAACCGGATCGTCTACGCCGATGAGGTCGAATGGCCGGGCAGCCACTACCTGTGGCGTGAGCAGGCGCGGGTGGGGGCCGATGTGGTCAGCGTCCCGATCAGCAACGACGGCGGCATCACCCTCGACGAGCAGCGCCTCGTGGACGCGATCGACGGCCGGACGGCCCTGGTCTATGTCAGCGCCGTCCTGTTCCGCACTTCGACGATCATTGATGTTGCCCCGATCGTGGCGAAGGCCCATGCCGCAGGTGCCTTCGTGGTCTTGGACGCCTACCAGGCTGCCGGGGCCTTGCCGCTGGACGTGGTGGCGCTGGACGTCGACGCCTGCGTCGGCGGCTCGATGAAATACCTGTGCGGCGGCCCCGGCGCCGGCTGGATGTACGTGGCGCCGCGCCTGTCGGAGGTGCTGCGCCCGAGCCAGGTCGGCTGGTTCGGCCACGCCCACCCCTTCGAGTTCGCCTTCGCTGACATCGACTACGCCGAAGGGGTGCAGCGGTTCGCCGGAGGTACCCCCGGCGTGCCCGCGGCGTATGCCGCCGGCCCCGGGGCGTCGGCGCTGCTGGAGGTGGGGCTGGCGCAGGTCCGGGAGCGTTCCGTGTCGCTCACCCAGCCGCTGGTGGAGGCCGCGTTGGAACGGGGCTGGCAGGTGAACTCCCCGGTGGACCCGGCCCGGCGCGGCGGGCATGTGTCGATTGATCCGGGGGATTCCGAGCGCGTCTGCGACACGCTGATCGCGCAGGGCATCGCGGTGGATCACCTGCCGGGGGTGGGGCTGCGCGCCGGCCCGCACTTTTTCACCGAGGCGGCGGAGGTCGAGGCCTTCCTGGCGGCCGTGGCTGCTGCGGCACCCACCCCGCGGACCCTGCGCGCGCAGAACTGAGCGCGACCAGGGATCCTGAGCCGGTGGCGAAGCGGCGCGGGCAGGAAACGCTCGGGGACATGGTCCGCACCGTGATCGTCTTCCTGGTGATCATCGTCGCCGCGGTGGCCTTCCTGCCCAAAAGCCACCACCCGGGCAATCAGCAGGTGGACTATTCCGGCCCGCTGCAGGTGCTCCGGGCCGCGGCGCCGTTCCCGGTGCTGGCGCCGCAGGGCCTGCCGGCGGGCTGGACGGCGACCAACGTTCGCACGCACGTACCGAGCGCCGCGGACCGCAGCACCAGCTTCCACCTGGGGTTCTACGTCGCAGCCGTCGATGCCTACGCCGCCTACGAGCAGTCCGACGCGCCGAACGTGGCGTCGCGGGTGCTGGGCGCGGGCGCGCACCCGACAGGTCGCAGCGATGTGGCTGGCGTCGCCTACCAGACCTGGGCCGATAATTCCGGCGGCACGGCTCTGGTGGGTCCGGCGCCGGGCCGCTCGACGGTGGTCGTGTACGGCAAGGGCTCGGCGCCGGCCCTACGCACGCTGGCGGCGGCGCTGCGCTAGTCGCCGGCCCGGTCAGCCGAGCCCTGCGCTGCCGCCAACCGAGTCTGCGCGCCCTCGAGCCACGCCTCACAGATCGTGGCCAGCGCCTCGCCGCGTTCCCACAGCGTCAGCGTCTGCTCCAGCGTCATGGAGCCCTGCTCCAGCTGCCGAACGACCTGCTCGAGCTCGGCCCGGGCCTGCTCGTAACCAGGTGGTTCCGGGTTGCCATCGGCTTCTAGGCTCACGCCCGTGACTGTACGGCGCGCCACCCCGGCGGACGCGGAGGAGCTGACCCGACTGCGGTTGCAGATGTTCCACGACCTCGGCGAGGAACACCTGCCTGCTGAGCTCGCGGACCGCTGCTTGGCCGCCTTCACCCGGCGGCTGCGGGCCGATGAGGACTTCGCCGCGTTCGTGATCGACGCGGGCCCTCCACCCCCTGCCGGCGGGCCTCGGTTGCTGTCGGCGGGGGCCGGCTGGGTCGAGACGCGGCTGCCCGGGCCGCATCGCCCGGATGGCCGGACCGGGCACATTCAATCGATGTGTACGGATCCCACCGCCCGGGGGCGTGGCCACGGCCGGACGGTTTTCGCGGCCTTGCTGGAGTTCCTCGTCGCGCGCGGCGCCCGAAAGATCGAGCTGCACGCCACGGACGCGGGCGTACGGCTCTATGCCTCCTTCGGCTTCGTGCCCGAGGGCAATGCGATGGCGTTACGGGTGCCGTCCGCGAGCCTGATCAGCAGCTGATCGTCGTCCCCGATCTGGGTGATGCTGCGCACCACCTGCCCGGCCCGGAGCACGACGGCGTAACCGCGTTCGAGGGTGGCGAGGGGGGACAGGGCACGCACCCGGGCGCGCAGGTGGCCGATCTCCGCCCGTCCGGCGTCCGCGCGGGCCGCGACGCGGCGCCGGGCCCGTTGCCGCAGCGCGTCCACCTGCTGCCGTTCGTGCTGCACCCGGGCGGCGGCGGCGCGCTGCAGGACGGCCCGGTCCCGGCTGATCCGGGTGCGTTCCTCCGCCACGTCGGGGACCACGCGCTTGCCCGCGTCGGTGGGCGTGGAGCACCGGCAGTCGGCGACGTAGTCGACCAGCGGGGTGTCCTGTTCGTGGCCGATGGCCGAGATCACCGGTGTCCGGCAGGCCGCGACCGCCCGGCACAGCACCTCGTCGCTGAACGGCAGCAGATCCTCCACGCTGCCGCCTCCGCGGGTCAGCACGATGACGTCCACGTCCGGCACGGCGGCCAACTCCCGCAGGGCAGCGATGACGGCGGAGACCGCGCCTGGCCCCTGGACCGCGACTTCGCGGGTCGCGAACTGCACGCCCGGCCACCGGCGACGGGCGGTCTCCACCACGTCACGTTCCGCCGCGCTGGCCCGGCCGGTGATCAGCCCGACCTGTCTGGGTAGGAACGGCAAGGGCTGCTTCCGGTCGGCCGCGAACAGTCCCTCGCCGGCGAGGACCTTCTTGAGGGCCTCCAGCCGAGCCAGCAGTGCGCCCAACCCGACGGGCCGGATCTCCAGCGCGGTCAGTTGCAGCGAACCCCGCTGCGGGCGCACCTCGGGCTTGACCCAGCACACCACCTGCGCGCCTTCCACCAGCGGCGCCGCCATGGCTTCGAGGACGCCGCGGGCGACGGTCACCGACATGGACACGTCAGCGGCCGTATCCCGCAGGGTGAGGAAGGTCACGGCCATGCCGGGCCGCCGGGTGAGCTGCGCCACTTGACCCTCGACCCACACCCGGCCCAGCCGGTCCACCCACTCGGTGATCGCCCGGCTGATGGTGCGTAGCGGCAGCGGCCGTTCCGGGCTGGACGTCAGGGGCACCGGGCAAGGCTAGAGCCGGCTGCTGCTCAGCCCGGGTTAGGCACTCGCCGCGAGCTTCGCGAGCCGGTTCTCCAACATGGTGAGCACCGGCAGGCGCCTGCCGTGCGCGCTTTCGTAGTCGCGCAGGGTGCCGAGCTCAGCGGCGTCCAGGCGCGTCATCCGGGCCCGAAGCTGCGCCAACGACAGATGGTCGTAATCCGCGACCGGGAGGTTTTGGGCCAGCGGCGGGTGGGCGACCTGATGTCGCCGGTCCTGCGCCGCCGCGGTGATGCCCTCGGCCGCCGCGGTGGTTTCCGCCGCCACCGATCCGGGCTCGGCCCCGGCCTCCGATCCGGGCCCCGATCCGGGCTCCGACGCGGATTCGACCTCGAAGGAGATCTCGTCGAGATCCTCGCCCTGCCAATCACCGCCGGTCCAGGCCTCGCTTCCATCGGTCGACGGCTGGCCCAGCAGGGCCGCGCCGGTGCGGGCGAGCTCCTCGTACTCGCTCTGCAGGCGGCCGGCGGCGGCGACGGCGAGCGCCGGGAGGCGGCCCGGCAGGGACGCCATGATCGCGGGGAGGGAGGCGGCCAGGCCGACCCCGGCAGCCAGGGGGCGGGGGACCGGACGGGCGCCGAGCACATTGAGGGGCATGTGCCACCAGTTCCGCGCGGGCGGGGTAGTCAAACCCGCACCTAGACTGTGCAGGTGAGCGATCTCGCCGACCAAGCCAATCCGTCCCCTCCCGTCAAGCGGGTCCTGCTGGCCCGTCCGCGCGGCTATTGCGCCGGCGTGGACCGGGCGGTGCAGACGGTGGAGAAGGCCCTGGAACAGCACGGCGCCCCGGTGTACGTCCGGAAGCAGATCGTGCACAACCTGAACGTGGTCCGGGACCTGGAAGCCAAGGGCGCCGTGTTCGTGGAGGAGACCGACGAGGTGCCTGAGGGGGGGATCGTCATCTTCTCGGCGCACGGGGTCGCACCGGAGGTGCACGCGGAGGCGGGGGTGCGGCATTTGCGCGCCATCGACGCGACCTGCCCACTTGTCACCAAGGTGCATCAGGAGGCCCGCCGGTTCGCCCGGGAGGACTTCGACATCGTGCTGGTGGGGCATGAAGGCCATGAGGAGGTTGTCGGCACCACCGGCCAGGCCCCGGACCGGATCCACCTGGTCGACGGGCCGAAGGAGGCGCAGACGGTGCAGGTGCGTGACCCGTCGCGGGTGGCCTGGTTGTCCCAGACCACGCTGTCAGTGGATGAGACCGAGCGCACGGTGGCGGCGCTGCGGGAGCGGTTCCCCGAGCTGACCAACCCGCCCAGCGATGACATCTGCTACGCCACCCAGAACCGGCAGAACTCGGTCAAGGCGATTGCGCAAGCCTCGGATCTGGTGCTGGTCGTCGGATCCCCGAACTCCTCCAACAGCGTGCGGCTCGTGGAGGTAGCCCTCGATGAGGGCGTGCCGGCGGCCTACCTCGTCGATGAGGCCGCAGAGGTTCAGGTCTCCTGGCTGGAAGGGGCCACGACGGTGGGATTGACCAGCGGCGCGTCAGCCCCCGAGTGGGTCGTGGACGGAGTCCTCGCGCTGCTCGCGGAGCAAGGCTTTGGGACGGTGGAGGAGGTCACCACCGCCAACGAGACGTTGCTGTTCGCCCTGCCGCCGGAGCTGCGCCGGATGGCCCCCCGCGCGGATTGATGGTGCCGACCGGGCCAAACCGGTCTCAGCGACCTCGGCGCATCCTCAGGGCGGCCGCGACGAGGGCGGCGGCCGTGCCGATGAGCACCGCTGGGGCCTTGAAGATGTAGGCGAGGGCCAGCCAGGAGACGAATCCGGTGCCCCCGCTGACCACCGCTCCGACCACCAGTAGCACCAGGTAGGTCAGCGGCAATCGCCACAGGGTCCGCCACACCAGCTCCCGGCGGACCAGCAGCACTGCGGCGACGCTGCCGAGGGTGAAGCCCACCGTGAACAGGGTGCGAACGACATGCCCGCGGAACGTATCCGCCCCCGCGCCGGCGGCACCCAAAACGAACGCCACGGCCAGCCCGGCCAGGACGGTCAACGACCCTCCCCTCATCCCCGGCGGCGGTTGCTGGGCGTGCGGGCGAGGTCGGGCCGAGGTGGAAGCCGGGCTACTCACCCCCTCAGAGTATGCGGCGCCGGCCGGGTGGTCAGCCGGCGCGCTGGGTCAGCTCCGGGGCGGTAACTGGGCGCATCCCCTCGGTCACCAGCCGTGGGGTGAGCAGCGGATCGTGCGACACGTGCAGCTCGGCCAGCTTGCGGGCGCTCACCAACACCCGGGTTTCCAGCGAGCCGACCGCTTCGTTGTAGGCGCCGACCGCGCGACCGAGCGCGGCGCCGACCTTATCGACGTGGCCACCCAGCGTGCCGAGCCGGCTGTAGAGCTCGGAGGCCAGGTCGCTGACCGCCTGGGTGTTGTCGGCCAGTCGCTCGGTGCGCCAGCAGTAGCCGATGGTCCGCAGCAGGGCGACCAGGGTGCTCGGCGTGGCCAGCACCACGTCGCGGGCGAAGGCCTCGTCGAGCAGATCCGGCCGTTCGCGCAGGGCCGCGTCCAGGAAGGCGTCCGCGGGCACGAACAGCACCACGAACTCCGGCACGAACGGCAGCGTTCGCCAGTACGCCTTGTCCCCCAGGGCCTTGACGTGCGCTGCCAATTGCCGGGCGTGATCAGCCATCAGCGATGAGCGTTGCTGCTCATCGCGAGCTTCCATCGCCGCCAGCCACGCTGCGAACGGCACCTTGGCGTCGACGACGACCTGCTTGCCGTCGGCGAGATCGACGACCATGTCGGGCCGGAGCGCCCCGCCGTCCCCAGGAATGTGCACCTGCTCGCGGAAGTGAACGTGCTCCACCGCGCCGGCGGCCTCGACAACCCGTCGCAGCTGCATCTCGCCCCACCGCCCGCGGACCTGGGGGGCCCGCAAGGCCGCCACCAACTGCGCGGTCTCGGTGCGCAGCGCCTCCTGCGTCGCATGCATCCGTTGGACCTGCTCGAGCAGACCCCCGTACGCCTGCTGCCGGGTGCTCTCCACAGATCGCAGCTGTGCGTCGATCCGGGCCAACGCCTCCCCGACCGGACCGAGGAGGGCCTGCACCGACTGCTCCCTGCGGGCCAGCGACGCGTCGGCGCCTTGCGCCTGGCGGTCCCAGCGGGCATCCGCCAGGGTCAGGAAGGCATCGTTGTTGTCGCGCAGGGCCTGCGCTGAAGTCGCGGCAAAGGCCTCCCGGAAGCGCAACTCGCTGGCCTCGCGTTCGGCGAGCTGTGTTTGTAGTGCGGCGATGCGGGCGGCGCTGCGGCTCTGCGCGGCGAGCCAGCCGAGAGCAACGCCAACCAGCAGGGCGAGGAGAAGCAAAACGATCGTCATGGCACGCAGCGTGCCGCAGCCCTCCGACAAGATCAGGCTTCTACGCTTGTGTCGTGATAAGCGAACGGCAACGCACGGCCCGGGATGGCCACAGTTCGCTGACCGCCGACAGCGCTCGACGCCTCTCCGCGCAGCTCGTGGAGGTGCTGGAGCGACCCAGCTGGCTGTTGGATGTGTCCGTCGGTGCCACGGTCGGTATCGCGTCGCTGTTGGGGGCCGGCCAGCGCGCGATCGTGCTTGGCCCCGATGCCCAGCTGGCTCAGGGATTCCGGATCTGGGGCGGGAGCGGTCCCGCTACGTGCTTTGTCCAGGCGCACGTGACGGCCTTGCCGTTCGGGCCCGCCTGCGTGCCGGCTGCGCACCTCGGTCCCGGTCTTGGGCAGCTCCCGGACTGGCGCGGAGCGCTCGCCGAGCTCAGCCGGGTGCTGCACCCCCAGGCGGTGCTGGCCACCATCTTGGGTACCTCCCGCGAGGACACCCTCGTCGTCGAGGTGCAAACGCACTTTCGGACGCTGCTGAACGTGATGTCCGCCTGGCGACCGGCGCCGGGCCGGCGACCGACCGAGCTGCAACGACCTGAGCAGGTCGACCGGGAGTTGGCCCGCTTCGGCTTTGGTCCGCCGCGGTTGCTCAGCTTCCGGGGGGAGTGCGTGCTCTCCGCCCGCGACATCGTCGAGGCCGCGATGGCCGACCCTGCCTTGGTTCCGGCCGGCAGTGACCAACAGGCGCTGGAGGAAGTGGGGGCGAAAACGCTCACGTGGGCGGCCGCGAGGGTCGGCGGCCCGGATGTGCCGCTGGTGCTGGGGGCTCGGCGCGCATACCGGATCTACGACCGCCGGTAGTGTCTGCTTGCTGTGGGCCTTGCTATCGGGATCGTCGGACTCCCTAACGTCGGCAAGTCCACGCTGTTCAATGCGTTGACCCGGGCCACCGTGCTCGCGGCGAACTACCCGTTCGCGACCATCGAACCGAACGTCGGGATCGTCCCGGTCCCGGATCCGCGCTTGGCGCGGTTGGCGCAGGTGTTCGCCAGCGACCGCATTGTGCCGGCCACAGCAACGTTCGTCGACATCGCCGGGCTGGTACGGGGCGCCAGCGAGGGGCAAGGCTTGGGTAACCAGTTCCTCGCGCACATCCGGGAAACCGACGCCATCTGCCAGGTCGTGCGGGCCTTCGACGACCCCGATGTGGTGCACGTCGATGGGAAGGTCGATCCCCTCGCCGACATCGCGACGGTCAACACCGAACTCGTGCTCGCCGATCTTCAGACCGTGGATGCTCGGCTGCCCCGGATGGAGAAGGAAGCTCGCACCGACAAGGCGAAAGCGCCGAGCTACGAGGCGGCTCGGCACGCTCGGGAGGTCCTGGACAACGGGGTGCCCCTCGCCGCGGATCCCACGGTCGACCGGACCGCTCTGCGGGAGCTGTACTTGCTGACCGCCAAGCCGTTCATCTACGTGGTCAACGTGGATGAAGCTCAGCTCGCCGACCCGGCCGCCGCGCAAGAGGTTCGGCAGGCCGTGGCCCCCGCTGACGTGATCGCGCTCTGTGCCAAGGTCGAAGCCGAGTTGGTCGAACTCCCCGACGACGAGGCAGCCGAAATGTTGGCTTCGTTCGGCCAGGTTGAGTCCGGACTGGCGCAACTGGCGCACGTTGGATTCCACACCCTCGGCCTGCAGACCTATCTCACCGCGGGACCCAAGGAGGCGCGGGCATGGACCGTCCGGGCCGGGGCGACCGCTCCCGAGGCGGCCGGGGTGATCCACACCGATTTTCAGCGAGGGTTCATCAAGGCTGAGGTGGTCGGGTACGCGGATCTGGTTGCGGCTGGTTCCGTGCCCGCGGCCCGCGCTGCCGGGAAGGCGCGGATCGAGGGCAAGGACTACGTCATGCGGGACGGGGATGTCGTGGAGTTCCGGTTTAACGTCTGACACCGGCCGGGACGCGGGCAAGGTGGGACTTGGGTCCCATTTGTGGCACAGATTCCGAGACAGGCACCGCCCAGATGCGGACCTTTGGGTACATCTGGGCGCGTGGCGCCCGTCGCCCGCGGTGATGTCGGGGCCCGGATCGTCGCCACTGCAGCCCCACCCGGCCGCGTCGCGCCGCCTCGGGCAGCCGCGTGGCCCGATATGTCTCCCGTGGTTGATCAACTAACCGGACGGGCCCTGCTCCATTTGGCGGACTCGCCGCTATCCATTTGGGCGAGGCTCCGGACCGGGCCCGCTGGGATGGTCGGCTCGGCGTCACCGGTGGTGGCGGCAGTTCGCGCTCTTCAGTGTGGCTCGGGGGATCGGTCCATTCCTACGTAGAAGCCGGCGGTGGTGCCAACACATCGTGCGTGCCGCAGGTCGCGTGCGTCCTGCGGACACGGTGCAGGTGGCCGCCGCAGGTGACCACCCTTGGTTGCGTAGGCCGATCACGGAGGTGGGATATGCCGGTCCGACTCGCCAGGACCCTCGCGACGATCGCGTTGTTCCTGACCACGGCGACACTCGGCGTGGCGCTCGCAGGCGCTGCGGCGAGCTCATCCGGCATCACCTATGTCCAGAGCGCTGCCTTCGGCACGGGCAGCAAGGTGGCGTCCACCCAGGTGCAGCTCAGCAAACCAATCCTGGCGGGGGACTTGCTCGTAGGCTGGTTCTCCCAATACAACGCGGCCGGCAACGTCCGTGTTTCCGACAGCGTGAATGGGACGTGGACCCGCGCCCCCGGGTCGCTGATGTTCGGCACCTCGGGCGACAACGCCTTGTACTACGTGCAGAACAGTGCCGCCTCCGCCACCGGCGTGAAGATCACCGTCACCGCACCAGCGGCCGCGTACCTGCAAGGGGCGGTGTCCAACTACCGCGGCACGGCGACGAGTGCGGCTCTTGATCAGATTGCCGTGGCCAAGGGTGTCAGCAAGGCGATGTCGACCGGCCCGACCTTCGGGGTGGTCGCCGGCGAGCTTGTGTTCTCCGCCATGATCACTGGCGGTTCGCCTGGTGGCGTGGTGGCCGGCAGCAGCGCGGGGATCCCCTACACGGCCCGGGCGAGCACGAGTAGCGGATCGGTGTTCGCGGAAGACATCACTGCTGGGGCGGGCGCCGCTCAGGTCGGCAGCGCGACGCTCAAAAACACTACCGACTGGTATGCCGTGGTCGCGACATTCCACGCCGCGCCGGCGGCGGCGGTGGCGCCGTCGGTGCCGGTGGGGTTGGTCTCGACGTCGGTGACGGCGGCGGCGGTGGGGTTGAGTTGGTCGGCGTCGACCGACAATGTGCCGGTGACCGGGTACACGGTGTTCCGGGGTGGGGTGTCGGTGGG
>DASYGP010000095.1:0-5250 GCA_035999615.1 Mycobacteriales bacterium | reverse complement strand
CCGGGTCATGTAGTGGCTGGCATACAGCAACCGATGATCCGCCTCCGTGGCCGGCGGCGCACTGCCGATCTTGCTCAGGCTGGTCTTACTCATTCTGGCCTCCAACTCGCCAAACAACTCGGACACTTTCGCTCACGTCAGGCGTGCTCATCGGGCTTGTTGGCATATGGCACTCGACCTTGGCACTCCGAAGATGCCGGGCGAGCCCAAGCGGGTGCAGCCCAGCCGTGACCGCGACCGCAAGGGCCCACCCGGGTCGCCCTAGCGGCCCTATCCGAGCCGCAGCAAGATCGCTAGTTTGGATCTTCGACGGTGCCCTCGCCCGGCGTACCCCCGCCCGAGCGAGGGCACCGCGCCACCCGAGTGGCGCCGGGCGCGATGACGCGCCTCTTCGTTTGCTCAAGGCAACTACCGGCCGCGTCGATACGCCGTGACCGGGAGTTGTCCGGCCCGGGAGCTGGGTTGAGAGGGTCGGATTCGGGGGGCCGACCCTCTCGACTACCTTGCCGCGACCACCGGGCGCGTGGCCCAATTGCCGCTCAACGCGCCGAGAAGCAATGCACAGCTGGCGCCGGAGAAACCGTTACGGTTTCTCCGGCGCCCCTCTGCGGAGCATCCCCCCGACGTTCTCGCAGAGGGGCGTCCACCTGCCGGTCATGGCGGCCGCACTCATCCGATGACGCAGGAAGGGCCTGGATGACTGAGCCTGTCGTGGCTGGCGACCCAGCGGCCCTCGGCTTCGATCCGACCCGACTGGCCCGGGTCGACGCCCACCTGGCCAGGTACGTCGACGACGGCCGGCTGCCGGGCGCGTCGATCCTGGTCAGCCGCCGCGGCCAGGTGGCGCATCAGTTTTGCTGCGGTGCGCGGGACATCGCGGCCGGGCTGCCGATGCGCACCGACACGGTGGTGCGCATCTATTCGATGACCAAACCGGTGACCTCGGTGGCGGCGATGATGCTGGTCGAGCGTGGTCTGCTCGAACTCACCGATCCGATCAGCAAGTGGATCCCCGCCTTCGGGCAGGCCCGCGTCTACACCGGCGGACCGGCGGCGCGCCCGGTGACGGTCCCGGTCACCGAACCGGTCCGGGTGTGGCACCTGCTCACCCACACCGCCGGGCTCACCTACGGATTCCACCGGGTGCACGTCGTGGATGAGATGTACCGGGGCGCCGGCTTCGAATGGGGCATGCCGCCCGATCTGGATCTAGCGGCTGTCGTGGACCGCTGGGCGGGTCTGCCGCTGCTGTTCCAACCCGGTGCGGAGTGGAACTACTCGGTGGCCACCGACGTCCTGGGCCGGCTGGTGGAAGTGATCTCCGGCCAGTCCCTGCCGGATTTCTTCGCCGAACACATCCTCGGCCCGCTGGGCATGGTCGACACCGGCTTCACCGCGGTGGACGAGAGCCGGCTGGCCGCGTTGTACGTGCGCAACCCGGCCGACGGCGCGTTGTTGCGCTACGACACACTGGGCGAGGAGATCCTGCGAGTCCCGGCGGCCGCGTCCGGCGGCGGCGGCCTCGCGTCCACCCTCGGGGACTACCACCGGTTCACCCAGCTGCTGCTGCGCGGCGGGGAACTGGACGGGGTGCGGCTGCTAGGCCCGCGCACCGTGCGGGCGATGACCGGTAACCACCTGCCCGGCGGGGCCGACCTGGCGGCGTTCGGTCGCCCCCTCTACGCCGAGACCAGCTACGCCGGGACCGGTTTCGGGCTGGGTTTTTCGGTGCTGCTTGATCCGGCCGCGGCGCATTCGCTGGCCACACCGGGGGAGTTCGGCTGGGGCGGGGCCGCCAGCACCGCGTTTTGGGTCGACCCGGTCGAAGACCTCACGGTGATTTTCTTGACCCAGTTGCTGCCGAGCTCGACGTATCCGATTCGCAGCGAGCTGCGTTCGCTGATTTACCAGGCTCTCGTCGCGTAGGGGCAAGAGGGGCAAGATGCCTGTTATGCGCATCCTTACCGTGGGTGGAACAAAGTTCGTCGGGCGGCACCTGGTGCAGGCCGCGTTGTCGGCCGGCCACGAGGTCACGTTGCTGCACCGCGGCCGGTCCAATCCTGGGCTGTTCCCGGACGCCGAGCACCTCATCGCCGACCGCGACGAACCGCTCAAGGTGCTAGCCGAGAGGCACTTCGACGCGACCGTCGATGTCAGCGCCTACGTGCCCCGGCAGGTCCGCGCACTGGCCGAGGCCTTGGACGGCGGGGGTGGCCATCACGTGTACATCTCGACGGTGTCGGTGTACGCGCCGCCGGATGCGCCGGGGTACGACGAATCCTCACCGCTCACCGACCCGCCGGCCGACCCCCGCACGGAGCGGGTGGACCCCAGCACATACGGCGGGCTAAAGGTGCTGTGCGAACAGGCCGCGCGGGAGGCCTACGGCAATCTCACGGTGGTGCGCCCCACCTATGTGGTCGGCCCGCACGACCACACCGGCCGGTTCACCTGGTGGGTGCGCCGGATCGCCCGTGGGGGACAGGTCCTCGCGCCCGGGCCGGCGGCCGCGCCGGTTCAGGTGGTCGACGCCCGGGACCTGGCGGCGTGGACCCTCGGGCTGCTCGAAGAACGGTTGGGTGGCACGTTCCATGCGGCGCACCCGGCGCCGCCGTACGGATTCGGCGATCTGCTCGAGGACATCGCGGCCGCGGTCGCGCCGGCCGGGACGACGCTGCGTTGGGTGGAACAGGAGCGGCTGCTCGCCGCCGGCCTTGATGGCCGCACGCTTCCGCTGTGGGCGGGGGAGGAGTCCCCCCAGGAGCGACTGGTCGGCGCCGCGAATTCTGCTGCGGCGCAGGCCACCGGACTCCGGTTCCGGCCGGTGAGCGACAGTGCCCGCGATACGTTGGACGACACCGAAACGCCTGTGCCAGAAGGGGTCGGCCTCGACCCGAGGCGCGAATCGCAACTGCTGCAGTAGGCCTGTAACCGCGCCCCACCCGACCGGAGCAGCCGATCTCGGCCGGCGGCCAGTAACAATGGCGGGCATGCACCTACCCGTGATGCCGCCGGTCGCACCGATGCTCGCCAAGTCGGTTCCGGCGATCCCCGCAGGCGGCTCGTTCGAACCCAAATGGGACGGCTTTCGGGCAATCGTTTTCCGCGATGGCGACCAGGTCGAGATCGGCAGCCGGAACGAAAAACCGATGACGCGTTACTTCCCGGAACTGATCCAGGCGTTCAAGGCCGAGCTGCCCGAACGGTGCGTCATCGACGGCGAGATCGTGATCGCCACCGGCGGCCGGCTGGATTTCGACGCGTTGCAGCAACGCATCCACCCCGCAGCGTCGCGGGTGACCCTGCTCGCGGGGCAGACGCCGGCGTCGTTCATCGCCTTCGATCTGCTCGCTCTCGGTGCGGACGACCTGACCGGGCGGCGGTTCGCCGAGCGCCGAGCGCTGCTCTGCCAGGCGTTGGCCGGCGCGCGACCGCCGGTGCACCTGACGCCGGCCACCACCGATCGGGACGTGGCCGCCCGGTGGTTCGAGGAGTTCGAAGGGGCGGGGCTGGACGGGATCGTGGCCAAGCCGCTCGAGGGCACCTATCAGCCCGACAAGCGGGTGATGTTCAAGATCAAACATGAACGTACCGCGGACTGCGTGGTGGCCGGCTTCCGGCTGCACAAATCCGGACCGGACGCGATCGGTTCGCTGCTGCTCGGGCTGTACAACGACGACGGCACGCTCGCCTCGGTCGGGGTCATCGGCGCGTTTGCGATGGCGCGCAGACGTGAACTGTTCACCGAGCTGCAGCCGCTGGTGACAGCGATCGAAGGGCATCCGTGGAACTGGGCGGTAGGCGAGGAAACCAGCCGCACCCCGCGCTCCTCCGAGACGTCCCGTTGGAACGCCGGCAAGGACCTCTCCTTCACCGCGCTGCGCCCCGAGCTGGTGGTCGAGGTCCGTTACGAGCACATGGAGGGGGCACGGTTCCGGCACACCGCGCAGTTCAACCGGTGGCGCCCGGACCGGACACCCGCGTCGTGCACCTACGAGCAACTCGAGCGGCCGGTCACCTTTGACCTGGACGACATCGTCCCCGGTCTCGCCGGGAAGCGGTGACGGCAAAGGCCAACACCGGCCAGCGGGTCAGTCGGCTCCGAAGGCGTACCGGGCGAACAGCAGCCCCTCGTCCTCCAGCAGGCCGGTCAGCCGGCCGCGCTGTCCCTGCGGCCAGGGTGGACCGTCGACGATCCGCGGCCCCCCGGGTCCGGCCATGATCGGGGAGATGGTGAGGCACAGCTCGTCCAGCCGGCCGGTCCCCGCCAGCTGCCCGAACAGCGTCGGACCGCCCTCGCACAGCACGTGCCGAAGGCCGCGTTCGGCGAGCGCGGTCAGCGCGAGGCTCAGGTCCACCGCGACGTCGCCGCAGACGGTCACCTCGGCCCCCTTGATCGGCCGTGCGGCCTTCTCGGTGGTCAGCAGCAGCGGCGGCACCGCCGCCTCCGCAATCCACCGCTCGCTGCCGTCGATCAGCATCGAGGCGGTCACCACGGCGAGCCGGGCGGTGTCCGCAAGCCCGGCGTCGCGGCGACGTTGCCCGCGACTCGCGCTGTGCCGAAGCGGTCCGTAACCCTCCGCGCGGACCGTTCCGGCCCCGACGAGCACCACGTCGGCCTGCGCCCGCAGGGTCCGCAGCACGTCCTGATCGGCGGGCGACCCCAGCCCGCCGGCCCGCCCGTCGAGGCTGGCGGATCCGTCCGCGCTGGCCACGAAGTTGGCCCGCAGCCAGTCCCGGCGCGGGGCCGCGTAGGCATCGTGCAGGCCCTGTTCGGTGGTCACGTCGCCGGAGCCCCCCAGCAGCACCCGCATGCCGCCCACGTTATCGGAGCGGTCCGAGCCCCAGTCCGGTCGCGTCCGAGTCCGGTCGCGTCCGAGTCCAGTGGTGCCCGAGCCGGGGCGGGCCCGGGCCCGGTGGTGCCCGGGTCCGGTTGCGCCCGAGCCAGTTGTGCCCGAGTTCTAGCCTGCGGTGACGCCGGCCAGCTGCCACGCCGAGAACCCCAGCCGGTCATAGAGGGCACGGCCGCCGTGGTTGGCGTTCTCCACCCCCAAGATCACGCTGGGGGCGCCGGCTGCCAACGCCTCACCGACGAAAAAGGCCGTGACGGCCGCGCCAAGTCCGCGGCGCCGCGCGGTGGGGTGGACCGCCAGGGACGACAGTTGCGCGATGTGCGCCGACGGCCACGTCTCGCAGGCGACCGCAACCAGCTCCGCGCCGCTTTCCCTGCCGCTTTCCCTGCCGCTTTCC
>DASYGP010000061.1:0-4215 GCA_035999615.1 Mycobacteriales bacterium | reverse complement strand
GGCGCCCGCGACACGATCTTGCCGGTGGGGCACGGCTACGAGGCGCACCGCCGGGCCGTGGACAGCCGGCTAGAGGTCCTGGAAAGCGCCGGGCACTTCCCCCAGTGCGACGAGCCCGAACGGGTGGCCACCCTCATCGAGCGGTTCGTGGCCGGCACCGAGCCGGCCGAGCTCGACGACGCCGACATTCAGGCCCTGGTCCTACGCAGCCGCTAAGCGCCCCTCTTCCCGTCGGACCGCGCCCCTCCCGGGGACCCTCCCGAGCTTCGCCTCGCCTCGCCTCGCGCCGCCCGGGGTCGCGCCCAGCCGCTGTGCGGCGTTTGGGGGTGCGACACGCCGTAACCCACCCCGATTTGCCACATCCCGGCCGACTAGCAGCCACATCCGGGCCAATCACCAGTCCACCTCCCAGCGGGACCGACCAGCCTCAGGGCGCGGGTTGCTCCAGGGGACCGAGCAGCCGGCGCAGCAGCCCGGCCAGCTGATCGCGCTCGGCAGCCCCGAGCGCCGCCAGCATCGTCTCCTCGGCGCGCAGCAGGTCGGTCAGCGCCGCGTCCACCCGCTGACGCCCCGCCGCGGTCAGCGTGACCAGCACCCCCCGGCGATCTGCCGGGTCAGGGTCCCGGACCACCAAGCCTGCGGCCACCAACCGGTCCACCCGATGGGTCATGGTCGCGGAGGTGACCAGGGTGACCCGCAGGAGCGCTCCCGGCGTCATCGCGTAGGGGTCACCCGCCCGCCGCAACGCCGCCAGCACGTCGAACTCCCAGACCTCCAGTCCGTGCGCGGCAAAGGCGGTCCGGCGGAAGCGATCGGCAAGCACTGCCAGCCGCGACACCCGCGAGAACACCTGCAAGGCAGCCACATCGACGTCGGGGCGTTCTCGCTGCCACTGGCCGACGAGATGATCCACTTCGTCGGGGGAGCGTTTCAGCGGACGCCGAGAACCGGGCACGGGGATCAGCGTAGCCACCCGAACCTCGATATCATGTATCTTGACATCGAGATAAATTGCGCGAGGATGCAGTCATGGGAGGCTCGGGTACCGAGCCCCGTCGAGGAGGACACCGATGACCGATAGCTTTGCTGCCCGGGCCAGCCTGACCGTCGGTGACGAGTCGTACGACTACTACCGGCTCGCCAGCGTCGAGGGCAGCGGCCGGCTCCCGTTCAGCCTGAAGGTGCTCCTGGAGAATCTGCTCCGCCACGAGGGCGGCCTGCATGTGAGCGCCGACGACGTGCGCGCCCTGGCCGGGTGGGATCCGGCCGCGGAGCCCAGCGTCGAGATCCAGTTCACGCCCGCCCGGGTGCTGATGCAGGACTTCACCGGGGTGCCCTGCATCGTGGACCTGGCGGCCATGCGTGAGGCCATGACCGCGCTCGGCGGCGATCCGCAAAAAATCAATCCGCTGGCGCCGGCGGAGCTGGTGATCGATCACAGCGTGATCGCGGACGTGTTCGGCCGGCCGGACTCGTTCGAGGTCAACGCCCAGCTGGAGTTCGAGCGCAACAAGGAGCGCTACCAGTTTCTGCGCTGGGGCCAGTCCGCGTTCAGCGATTTCGTCGTGGTGCCGCCGGACACCGGCATCGTGCACCAGGTGAACCTCGAACGCCTGGCCCGGGTGGTGTTCACCCGGGACGGGGTGGCCTATCCCGACACGCTGGTGGGGACCGACTCGCACACCACGATGATCAACGGTCTGGGCGTTCTCGGGTGGGGTGTCGGCGGGATCGAAGCCGAGGCGGCGATGCTCGGCCAGCCGGTCAGCATGCTCATCCCCAAGGTCGTCGGCTTCCGTCTGGTGGGCGCGCTTCCCCCCGGCACAACGGCCACCGACATGGTGCTGACCGTCACCGAGATGCTGCGCGCCCACGGGGTCGTCGGCAAGATCGTCGAGTTTTATGGCGAGGGGCTTGCGAATGTGCCGCTCGCGAACCGAGCCACCATCGGAAACATGAGCCCCGAATACGGGTCGACCGCGGCGATCTTCCCCGTCGACGACGAGACGCTGGCCTACCTGCGCCTGTCCGGACGGCCCGAGAAGCAGGTAGCCCTGGTGGAGGCCTACGCCAAGGCGCAGGGACTGTGGCACGACCCGGCCAACCCGCCGGTTTTCTCCGACACCCTGGAACTGGATCTGTCCACCGTTGTGCCGAGCCTCGCCGGCCCGAAACGGCCGCAGGACCGGGTGCCGCTGGATCGGGCCAAGAGCATGTTCCGCACCGCCCTCACCGATTTCACCAACCCGCACAGCCGGCTGGACGAAGCCAGCGAGGAATCCTTCCCGGCCAGTGACCCGGTCGCGGTCGGGAGCGCCAACGGCGCCGATACGCCCGCCGGCCACGTGGCCAGCAACGTCGACGAGGTGGGCTCTCGGCCCTCCAACCCGGTCATGGTGACCCTCGATGACGGCGCCGCGGTCACCCTGGACCACGGGGCCGTGGTGATCGCCGCGATCACCTCCTGCACCAACACCTCGAACCCGTACGTGATGATCGGCGCGGCGCTGCTCGCCAAGAAGGCCGTCGAGAAGGGGCTGACCAGCAAGCCCTGGGTCAAGACGACCCTCGCGCCCGGCTCCAAGGTCGTGATGGACTATTACGAGAAGGCCGGACTGACGCCGTATTTGGAGAAGCTGGGCTTCAACCTCGTCGGGTACGGCTGCACCACCTGCATCGGTAACTCCGGTCCGCTGCCGGAGCCGGTCAGCAAGGCCGTCAACGACGGGGATCTCGCCGTCGTCAGCGTGTTGTCCGGCAACCGGAATTTCGAGGGCCGGATCAACCCGGACATCAAGATGAACTACCTGGCCAGCCCGCCACTTGTGGTGGCCTACGCCTTGGCCGGCACGATGGACCTGGACATCACCACCGCGCCGCTGGGCACCGATACCGCCGGCGACCCGGTCTACCTGCAAGACATCTGGCCCAGCGAGGCCGAGGTGGCCCGGGTGGTGGGGGAATCCATCAGCAGCGACCAGTTCAGCGCCTCGTACGCGGACGTGTTTGCCGGCGACGAACGGTGGCAGTCCCTGCAGGTGCCGGTGGGCGATGCGTTCGCCTGGGAGCCGGAGTCCACTTACGTCCGGCGCCCGCCGTACTTCGATGGGCTGACCGCGGAACCCGCTCCGGTGCAGGATGTTTCCGGCGCCCGCGTCCTGGCCCTGTTGGGCGACAGTGTCACGACCGACCACATCTCCCCGGCGGGCAGCATCCGGCGGGATTCCCCGGCCGGTAGCTACCTGACCGAACACGGCGTGTCCCCCAAGGACTTCAACTCCTACGGCTCGCGCCGCGGGAACCACGAAGTGATGATCCGCGGGACGTTCGCGAACATCCGGCTGCGCAATCAGCTGGCGCCGGGCACCGAGGGCGGGGTGACGATCAACCTGCTGACCGACGAGCAGAGCACGATTTACGACGCGGCCCAGGCTTACGCCGAAGCGGGCGTGCCTCTGGTCGTGCTGGCCGGCAAGGAGTACGGGTCGGGATCCTCCCGGGACTGGGCGGCGAAGGGCACCGCGCTGCTCGGGGTGAAGGCGGTCATCGCCGAGTCCTACGAGCGGATCCACCGCTCGAACCTGATCGGCATGGGCGTGCTGCCGTTGCAGTTCCAGGACGGGGAGAGCGCCAAGACGCTCGGGCTCACTGGTCAGGAGACCTTCGCCATCAGCGGGGTCGCGGACCTGCCGCGCACCTTGACCGTGCGCGCCGACGACACCGAGTTCACGGTGACCCTGCGGATCGACACCCCGGGGGAGCAGGAGTACTACCGGCACGGCGGGATCTTGCAGTACGTGCTGCGCTCGTTGGTCTGATGGCGACGAACACCTTGCGGGCCGGCCGGTTCGCCAACCGGATCGAGTGCCGCCCATCGTGACGGCCGCCGACCCGGCCGACCTGCTCGCCCTCGCCACCCGGGCGGCGCGCGAGGCGGGAGGGCTGTTGCGGGCCGGCCGCGAGGGCATGGCGAGCGAGCTGGACACCAAAACCTCGCCCACCGACATCGTCACCGCGATGGACCGGGCCGCCGAGGAGCTGATCGTGACGCGGCTGCTCGCTGAACGCCCAGCCGACGGGATGCTGGGGGAGGAGGGCGGCGCCCGGCCCGGCAGTTCCGGGGTGCGCTGGCTGATCGACCCGATCGACGGGACGGTGAACTACCTCTACCGGTTGCCCTCCTGGTCGGTGTCCATCGCCGCGGAACTCGACGGC
>DASYGP010000017.1:0-23307 GCA_035999615.1 Mycobacteriales bacterium | reverse complement strand
TGGAGACCCGTTTTCGGCTTGGCCTCACCAGTCGAGGCGTTCCGGAGCCGGACCTGCAGTGCCCGGTCGAGTGCCGAAGCGGCTGGAGGTACCTGGATCTTGCCTGGCCCTGGGCCAGGGTGGCTGCCGAGTACGACGGCTTCCTGCCCCATACCGGGAGAAGGGCGTTTGCCGCCGATCGGCTTCGGCTGCGGGAGCTCGCGGACCTCGGGTGGGAGGTTCGGGTCTATCCGTCGGCGGACCTCGGCCGGCTGAATGAAATCGCCGCGGACATGTGTGCCCTGTTCGCCCGGCGTGCGGCTGGCACCCGGCGCGCTCAGTTACTGCGGCACGGGCGGCGGCGCAATTCGGCCACGTAGTCCCGCGGCGCGCCCGCTTGCTCGGCGGCCTCGGCCATCAACCCCAGGTAACGCGCTGAGGGCAGGCCGCCCTCGTACCCGTCGAGGGTGAACGTCCACGCCAGATGCTCGCCGTCCAGCGCCGAGACCCGGACCTTGAGCGTGCGGTACAGGTTGCCCTCCCACCGGCGCAGCGCCTCAGCATCGGAGTCGGTCACGTCATACAGGCCCACGAATACGGCTTCCCCGGGGTCCTGCACGATGGTGGCCAGGGCGCCTTCCCAGCCCAAATCCTCCCCACCGAAGGTCAGCCGCCAGCCTTGCAGCCAACCATTTGCCCGCAGCGGGGAATGCGGGCAGCGCTCGCGCATCTGGGCGGGATCCAGATTCGATCCGTACGCGGCGTACAGCACGCACCGAGGGTATCTTCCGCGCCGTGCTGGGCCACCTAGGCGCCGATGGGAGACTCGGCGCGTGACACGGGTGGCGATCATCGGCGGCGGGCCGGCTGGGTACGAGGCAGCGCTGGTGGCGGCGCAGCTGGGGGCCGAGGTGACCTTGATCGAACGGGACGGGATCGGCGGCGCCTGCGTGCTGTCGGACTGCGTCCCGTCCAAGACGTTGATCGCGACCTCCGATGTGATGACCGCGCTGGCTGGCGCCGGGACCCTCGGCGTGCGGCTCTATGGCGACGACGGCGCCGTACACGTGGCCTCCTGGGACGACGCCGACCCGGTGAAGCCCCCCGACGTGGTGGATCTGGATACGGCCCGGGTGTTCACGCGGGTCGGACAGCTGGCGGCCGCCCAGTCCACCGACATCGCGGCGGGCTTGGTCCGGGTGGGGGTGAACATCGTGCGCGGGAGCGCCCGCTTCGTCGCCCCGCACCGGTTGATCATCACCGGGGGCGGCGGGGAGCAGACCGGCGTCGAGGCGGACGTCGTGCTGATCGCGACGGGGGCGACGCCACGGGAGCTGGTCGGCACCAGCGTCGACGGCACCCGGATCCTCACGTGGCGGCAGATCTACGACCTGCCGGCGCTGCCCGAGCATCTGGTGGTGGTGGGTTCGGGGGTGACCGGCGCCGAGTTCGCGAGCGCATTCGGCGCGCTGGGGTCGGCGGTGAGCCTGGTGTCCTCCCGGGACCGGGTGCTTCCCGGGGAGGACGAGGACGCGGCGCGCGTGATCGAGGACGTGTTCCGGCGGCGGGGGATCAACCTGATCGGTCAATCGCGGGCCCGCCGGGCGGTGGCGACCGGCGATGGGGTCGAGGTGGAGCTGACCGATGGCCGAGTGATCGACGGCAGCCATTGCTTGCTCGCGGTGGGAAGCGTGCCGCAGACCTCGGGGCTGCACCTTCATGAAGCCGGCGTCGACGTCGACGAGCGAGGATTTGTACGGGCCGACCGTGTTTCGCGCACCACCGCAGGTGGGGTGTACGCCGCGGGGGACTGTACGGGTGTCCTGATGCTGGCTTCGGTGGCCGCCATGCAAGGGAGAATCGCGATGTGGCATGCGCTCGGGGAGGCGGTCGCCCCGCTGC
Organism: Mycobacteriales bacterium; assembly: GCA_035999615.1. GTDB lineage: Bacteria > Actinomycetota > Actinomycetes > Mycobacteriales > CAJCIY01 > DASYGP01. The sequence goes on along the minus strand of DASYGP010000017.1, from coordinate 21,426 downwards.
GCCTGACCACGGTCAGCGCCAACGTGTTCACCGACCCGGAGATCGCGACGGTGGGCATCACGCAGGCGATGGTTGACCGCGGCGATGTGCTCGCCCAGGCCGTCACGCTGCCGTTGGCCACCAATGCGCGGGCGAAGATGCAGGGGCTTTCCGACGGTTTCGTGAAGCTGTTCAGCCGGCCGGGTTCCGGCTCGGTCCTCGGGGGTGTGGTGGTGGCGCCGCGGGCCAGCGAATTGATCTTGCCGATCAGCCTGGCCGTGCAGCATGGGCTTACCGCCGATCAGCTGGCGCACACCTTTGCCATCTATCCGAGTCTGTCCGGCTCGGTCACCGAGGCAGCCCGCCGGTTGATGGCGCGCGCCTGAGTTCGAGGATGTTCAGCCTTCCTGCGGCGGGGGGTCGTCCGGTGGGTCGTCGTCAGTGGGCGGCGTCAGGTCGTGCTGGCGTAGCCGCCGGTCACGCAGCGGCTGGACGAAGGCGGGAATGGTGAGTCCCCAGGCCAGCACCACCAGCAGCGCGGTCGCGACGTGCAGCGCGATGCCGGGGAGCGGGAGAGCTCCGGCGACGATGATGACCGGCACCAGCGGGATGAACGCTCGCCCGAGGACGCGCAGCGGCCAGCCGGCGTCGGTCAGGTCGTGCCGGACCCACTCGATGTGTCCGGGGAGCCGGCCCCCGAGCAGGTAGCGCAGCCGGCCGGCCACGCCCGGCGCGTACCCACCGCTCACGCGTCTTTGAGCTCGCAGAGCACGGTGCCCGCCGTGACCACCTCACCGATGGCCGCCGACAGGGCCGTGACGGTGCCCGCCTTGTGCGCGGTGATCGGCTGCTCCATCTTCATCGCCTCGAGCACGACGATCAGGTCCCCTTCGGCAACGGTGTCCCCGTCGGTGACCGCGACTTTCACGATGGTGCCCTGCATCGGGGAACTGACCGCGTCGCCGGAGGCCGCCGCCTTCCCGGCACCCGAGGAGGCCCTCCGGGGGGCCTTGGCCCCGGCGGCTCCGCCGCCGGGGCCAAGGCCCAGGCCCGCCGGCAGCGTCACCTCCAACCGCTTGCCGCCAACCTCCACCACCACGGCCTGCCGGGCGGCCGGCTCGGCGGTGTCCGCGCCGGCGGTGAACGCCGGGATGGTATTGGCGAACTCGGTCTCGATCCAGCGGTTGTGCACCGTGAACGGTTCGCTGGTGAAGGCCGGATCGCGGACCACGGCGCGGTGGAAGGGGAGCGCGGTGGCCATCCCGTCGACCACCATCTCGTCCAGGGCGCGCCGAGCCCGTTCCAGCGCCTGGGTACGGGTCGCACCGGTGACGATCAGCTTGGCCAGCAGCGAGTCGAACTGGCCGCCGATGACGCTCCCGCTCTCCACGCCGGCGTCGACGCGGACCCCGGGCCCCGCCGGAGCGACGAACCGGGTGACGGTGCCGGGGGCCGGCAGGAACCCGCGGCCGGGGTCCTCGCCGTTGATCCGGAACTCGATGGCGTGGCCACGCGGCCGCGGGTCGTCGTAGTCGAGCAAACCGCCTTCGGCGATGCGGAACTGCTCGCGCACCAGATCGATCCCGGAAACCTCCTCGGTAACAGGGTGTTCCACCTGCAACCGCGTATTCACCTCCAGGAAAGAAACCATCCCGTCCTGACCGACGAGGAATTCCACCGTGCCGGCGCCGACATAACCGGCGGCGGAGCAGATTGCCTTGGAAGCGTCGTACATCGCCTTGGTTTGCTCTTCGCTCAGGAACGGGGCGGGCGCCTCCTCGACCAGCTTCTGGTAGCGCCGCTGCAGCGAACAATCGCGGGTGCCGACGACGACGACGGTCCCCTTGGCGTCGGCCAGAATCTGGCATTCGACGTGCCGTGGCTTGTCCAGATACCGCTCGACGAAGCACTCCCCGCGGCCGAAGGCGGCGACGGCCTCGCGCACCGCCGACTCGTACAGCTCCGGCACTTCCTCCATCGTACGAGCCACTTTCAGCCCGCGACCACCACCGCCGAAGGCCGCCTTGATGGCGATTGGCAGGCCGTACTCGGTGGCGAACGCCACGACCTCGTCGGCGCCGCCGACCGGATCCGCGGTGCCGGGGGCCAGCGGGGCACCGACGGCCAGCGCGATGTGCCGGGCCTGGGTCTTGTCGCCCAGCTTGCTGATGGCCGCTGGCGGCGGACCGATCCAGATCAGTCCGGCGGACAGGACGGCCTGCGCGAACTCGGCGTTCTCGGACAGGAAGCCGTAACCAGGATGGACTGCGTCGGCGCCGGACCGGGCGCAGGCCTCCAGCACCTTGTCGATGTTCAGGTAGGAGTCCGCGGGGGTGCTTCCGCCCAGGGCGAAGGCTTCGTCGGCCGCGCGTACGTGCGGCGCGTCGAGGTCCGGTTCGGCGTACACGGCCACGCTGGACAGGCCGGCGTCCCGGCAGGCGCGGGCGACCCGAACGGCGATCTCGCCGCGGTTGGCGACCAGGACCTTGCGCACGCGTGCTCCGTTGGGTCGGCGGACAGACCGGTGGATCGTATCGACGGCCGGGACGGCGTCCCGCCGCGGCCTGGGTGTCCTCGTGTCGCCTGGGTGTTCTCGTGTCTCAGCGTCCTGTGCCGGGCGCCCCAGCATTCTCCCAGGATCGTCAGGCACGGTTGCCGGCGGTTGGATTTCGCGGGAGGGACCCGCGGCTGGTGAGGGGGTCTTGTGCTCGCGCTGTGGCGGCGCCGATTGGGACGGCGCGGGACGGTCACCGCTGTCGTGGTGGTGCTGGTCGCGGCGGGTGGCGTCGGCTGGGCGTCGAGCCGGACACCCGCCAAGGCGACCGCGTCGACCTCCCGGGTGGTCACCGCGGCGCTGGGCACCTTCAAGCAGCAGGTGACCGCGTCGGGCACCTTCGCTCCCGCCCACGAGGCGGACCTGTCCTTCCCGGTCAGCGGTGTGGTCACGGCGGTGTCGGTGGCCGTCGGGCAGACCGTCAAGGCCGGGCAGACCGTCGCCACCCTCGATTCGGCCGCGCTGGCCGCCCAGGTGGCGCAGGCGCAGGCGACGGTGGCCGCGGACACCGCGCGGGCGGCGTCGAACGCCGGCAGCTCGAGCGCGCAGCAGGCCGCCGACCAGGCCGGTCTGGTCGCGGCCCAGCAACAGCTGGCGAGCGCGCAAGCCTCGCTGGCGCAGGCGGCGCTGGTCAGCCCGATCACCGGAACGGTCGCCTCGGTGGCGTTGACGACGGGCCAGCAGGTGACCGGCGCCGCGAGCAGCGGCGGTACGACCCGCGCCACCGGCAGCACGGGTGGGAGCGCGGGGGGAAGCAGCGGGGGCAACGGCGCCTCTGCGGCGACGGCGACCGGCGCGCAGGTGGTGGTCATCTCCACCGACGCGTGGATCGTGAACGCCTCGGTCGACGACACGGAGGTCGGCCTGTTGGCGAAGGGGGAGCAGGCGGTCATCACCCCGAACAGCGGCGCCGGTCCCGTGTACGGCCTGGTGTCGTCGGTGGGCCTGCTGTCGACCAGCACCTCGGGAGTCGCGCTCTTCCCGGTGCTGATCGACGTGACCGGCTCCCCGAGCGGTCTGCATGACGGGGCGGGCGCGCAGCTGGCGATCACCGTGAAGCAGCTCAATGACGTCCTCGAGGTGCCCACCGCGGCGATCACCTACGCGGCCGGACAGGCGCAAGTGACCATGGCTGGCAGCAAGGGGTCGCCCACGAGGGATGTCAGCGTGGGACAGAGTTCGGCCGGCATGACGCAGATCGTTTCCGGGTTGGCCGCCGGTGATCAGGTCGTGGTGAAGGTGTCGGCGGCCCGGGCCGGGCGTACCGGCGGCGGTGCACGCGGCGGCACCGGGACTGGTGGCGGATTCGGCGGCGGCGGTTTCGGCGGCGGCGGGCTGGGCGGCGGCGGCCTTGGTGGCGGTGGCGGCGGCCTGGGCGGTACCGGTGGGGCCACCGGCTCCGGCGGCGCCAGGTCGGGCGCGGGAGGGTGAGATGAGCGCCGCCACAGGCTTCGTCTCGGCGACCGGTCCGGCCCCCATCTTGGAGCTGCGAGCGGTCCGCAAGAGCTATCAGATGGGCAGCTTCCGCGTGGACGCGCTGCGCGGAGTCTCGCTCACCGTCGCGGCCGGCGAATACGTCGCGATCATGGGCGCCTCGGGATCGGGCAAGTCGACGCTGATGCACATCGTTGGTTGCCTTGATGTTCCGACCGAGGGGCAGTACTTGCTGACCGGGCAGGACGTCGGCGCGATGAACGAGGCCGAGCTGGCCCACGTGCGTAACCACCGGATCGGGTTCGTCTTCCAGCAGTTCAACCTGCTGCCGTCGATGGTCGCCTGGCGCAATGTCGAGTTGCCGCTGACCTACGGCGGCACCCCGCGCGCCGAGCGACGCAGCCGGGCGTTGCAGGCGTTGGAGCGGGTCGGGCTGGCCGACCGGGTGGAGCACCGCCCCGGTGAGCTGTCCGGCGGGCAGCAACAACGCGTCGCGGTGGCCCGCGCCCTGGTCGGTGATCCGGCGCTGATCCTGGCTGATGAGCCGACCGGCAACCTGGACTCGGGTTCGACGGCGGAAGTGCTCACCCTGTTCGCCGAGCTGCATGCCTCCGGGCGAACCGTCGTGCTGATCACCCACGAGGAGGACGTCGCCGCCGCAGCGCAGCGGGTGGTTCGCCTTCGCGACGGTGTGGTCATCGGCGACGAGCGGCGGCTGGTGACCGCACCATGAACTGGTGGGAGACCGCGCGGGCCGGCCTGGAGGCGGTGCGGTCGCACCGGCTGCGCTCCGGGTTGACGATGCTGGGCATCCTGATCGGCATCGCGGCGGTCATCCTCACCGTCGGTTTCGGTGAGGGGGCGCAAGCGCAGGTCTCGAGCCAGATCAACGCGCTCGGCACGAACCTTCTGGTGATCTCGCCGGGCAGCAGCACCACCGGGGGGGTGCGGGGCGGGTTCGGCAGCGCCTCGACGCTGACGCGATCGGACGCTGATGCCCTCGCGAGCCGGGTGGTGGCCCCCGACGTGGCGGCCGTAGCTCCCGCGGTTGCCCGTTCGCAGACCTTGGCGGTGGGGACGACGACATGGACAACGTCCGTGGTGGGGAGCACGGACTCCTGGGCGGCGGTGCGCTCGCGCAAGCTGTCGTCCGGGCGGTTCCTGACCGCGGCCGATCTCAGCTCGGATGCAGCCGTCACCGTTCTCGGGCCGACTACCGCCCAGCAGCTGTTCGGTCAGCGCGATCCCGTCGGGCAGGTGGTCGACATCGCGGGGGTGCCGTTCACCGTGGTGGGCGAGCTGAGCTCCATTGGTTCGTCGGCTTCCACGAACGAGGACGATCAGGCGATCGTTCCGCTGTCGACCGCCTTGGCCCGGCTGGTGGGCGCGGGCAATGGTTCGGTGCAGACGATTTACCTGGAGGCGACTACCCCGCAGACGATCTCCGCGGCCTACCAGGAAGCGAGTGGGGAGCTGACCTCGCTCCATCACCTGTCCGCGACGGCCACCCCTGACTTCACGATCACCAGTCAGCAGTCCGTGTTGACGACAGCCACGTCGGTCGACCGGACGCTGACCGTGCTGCTCGCCGGCATCGCCGCGATCTCGTTGCTCGTCGGAGGCATCGGCGTCATGAACATCATGCTGGTGTCGGTCACCGAACGGATCCGTGAGATCGGCCTCCGCAAGGCCCTGGGAGCGACGCCGAGCGCGATCCGGCGGCAGTTCCTGGTGGAGGCCTCGGTCCTCGGGTTCGCCGGCGGCGTGCTCGGGGCGGCGCTCGGCATCGCCGGGGCCCTGGTCCTCCCGCATCTGGCTTCGGTGCCCGTGCGGATCGATCCCGGCGCAACGGTCGGGGCGATCGTGATCGCCATCGCCATCGGCGTCGGATTCGGCGTCTACCCGGCCAGCCGCGCAGCGCGGCTGGCACCCATCGACGCCTTGCGCAGTGAGTGAGCGGACCCATGCCCATTTCCCAGAGATCATCGTGTCGGCCTGGGGACATCTCTCAGCGCGCGCCGCGACACGATGACCTTGGTGGACCGGCCGAGCCGGCTGCGCCGGCCGCCGGCCATGATCATTGTGTCCCCGTGGGGACACCTCTACGCGTCTTTTCCGACACGATGATCATGGCTCGGCGCCTGCGCCAGCCAGCGCACCGGCCGCCGCCCGCGCACCGGCCGCCGCCCGCGCACCGGCCGCCGCCCGCGGACCTACCGCCGCGCGCGCATCGGCCGTCGCCAGCGGACCGGCCGACGCCCGCGCACCGGCCGCCGCCGTCGGCGGGCGGACGTTCCACCCGGTTCGGCCGCTGGGCCGGCACCGTGGCGTTGATCATCGTGGGGGTCGCTGGCTGCGGTGGCGGCCAGAGCGCCGCTGTCCAGGGGACCCCGAGCGCCAACCCCAGCTCGGGCACCAGCGCCGGCAGCCAGCCGGGCACCGGAGCGAGTACGCGTCCGGGTGCCTCGGGCACGGTGGCCGCGATCAGTGGCTCGGACCTGGAGGTGCAGAACCCGACCGATGGTCAGGTCACGGTGCACCTCACCGGTACCACGAAGATCATCGCAACGGTTCCGGCGACCGCGGCGGACGTGAAGGTTGGCGGTTGCGCCGTCGTGCAGCCGGCGATCAGCCGGACGCCAGGTGGCACGAGTTCCGCAGCGCCGCCGAGCGTTGATCCCGCCGCACCGGTCGCGGCACGGTCGGTCACGCTGACAGATGCCGTCGCGGGTAGCTGCACGGCCGGCCCCAGAGGCCTGCGCGGCCCCGGCGGGTCGCCGTCTGGGTCCCCGTCAGCCCGCCCGACCAACGCACCCAGGACCGGCTCGGGCGCGTTCCGCGGCCGATCCGCCGCTGGTCTGATCACGGCCGTCACGGCGGGAGGCTTCACGGTGCGCAGCGCCGGCCGCACCGGCAATTCGACGCTCATCACGGTGACGACCACGGCGCAAACCACCTACAGCCGCTCGCAGAACGCCACCCCGGCCGCCATCAAGGTGGGCAGCTGCGTGGTGGCGCAGGGCAGCGTCGACAGCACCGGAGCAGTGACGGCCTCGAGCCTCGCGGTGCAGGCGCCGACGGCAAGCGGCTGCCGCACCGGGTTCGGCCGCCGCCAGGGCGGGTCTGTTGCCCCGAGTTCGGCGGCGGGGAGCCTCAATGGGTGACCGCACCGGCCGCATGCGGGGGCTCGCGCGATCCCGGCCGATCGGCGTGGCGGCTGTCCTGGTCCTCGCGGGCGGGGCGGCCGGCGCCTTCGTCGCCACCCAAGGCGCTCCGGCCCGCTACCGGTTGGCGAGCGTCAGCCGAGGTTCGGTGGTGCAGTCCCTGCTCAGCCAGGGCACCGTGACGCCGGTGAACGAGGGCACGGTCAGCTTCCCCGTGGCCGGCACGGTGGCGCAGCTGCCGGTTGCGGTCGGCAGCCGCGTACGCGCCGGACAAACCCTGGCCGTCCTCGACACGGCCAGCCTGCAGCAGGGCGTGGCGGCCGCCCAGGCGGTGCTCGCCACCGACGAGGCACGGGTGGCGAGCGACCAGACCGGCCAGACGGCGGCAGCCAGCCCGAGCCCGAGCCCGACCCGTTCGGTCTCGGGTCGGGCCTCCGGCGGCCCCACCGGGTCGGCCAGTCTGGGCGCGTTGGCCGGCAAGCAGGCCGCCCTGCGCGCAGCCCAAGTCGCCGCTGACCGTGACCTGGCTCGATCCGCCGTCCTGCTCCGCGCCGCCGAGCAGGCCTGCGGGTCGTCAGGCGGCAGCGCGCCGGCCCCGAGTAGCCCGGCCGTACCCGGCCCGTCTCCGACCGGACACCCGACTACCGGTGGAGGTCACGGCCCCCGGCCCGCGATCGCCGCGGCGACCCCGTCCGCGGCTCCCAGCTCGCCCGGCCAGGGATCGCCGACCGCGGGGCCGACCTCGCCGACCGCGGGGCCGACCCCGCCGACTGGCGGGCCCACCTCTCCGGTGGCAACGGCTCCTCCCACAGGCGCGGCACCGTCCTCGCCGGCAGCCGGGCCGGGGCCGGCGTCCGGCCCGGCCTCTGGGTCGACTCCCGGCGCGCCGGCTGGCGTGGGGCCGGGCAGCCCGGCCTGCATCGGCGCCCTCCAAGCCTCCGTCAGCCAGCAGCAGCGGGTCAGCAATGACCAACATGCGTTGTCCACGGCGATTAGCCAGCTCGCCGATCGGTTGTCCGCCGCGATCGCCGCGGTCGGCTCCGGCGGCTCCAACGGCTCCACCGGGACGAGCGGCTCCAGCGGGACGAGCGGCAGCAGCACGGGCGGCACGAGCGGTAGCAGTGGTACGAGTGGCAGCAGTGGTGCGGGCGGCGTCGGCAGGAGCAGCGGTGCCAGCGGGACCGGCGGCACCGGCGGGACGGGCGGGACGGGCGGCACCGGCGGGACGGGCGGCACCGGCGGGACCGCGGGGGTCAGTGCCGCCAGCAGTGGCGCGTTGCCCGTGGGGGTCCCCAGTGCCCTGCAGCTGGCCGCCGACCAGTCCGCCGTCGACGCAGCGACCGCCGACGTACGGGTGGCCACCCAGCAGCTGGCGAGTGCCACCCTCACCAGCCCGCTGGATGGGACCGTGGCGGCGATCGGGTTCGCCATGGGTCAGCACGTCGGCGCCGGCAGCAGCACCGCCGCCGTGGTCGTCGTCGCGCCCGGGGGTGAGCAGGCCTCGGCGAGCGTGAGCGATGTGGCGGTGGATCAGGTCCGGGTCGGGCTTCGCGCGCTGGTGACCCCGGCGGCCGGCGGACCGGCGCTGGACGGGACGGTGACCGCGATCGGATTGGTCGGCCAGGCCAGCAGCACCGGCACCGTCAGCTATCCGGTCACGGTCGCGCTGGGGCCGGGAGCGCGCGGCCTACCGAACGGGGCGGCGGTGTCCGTCGCGATCCAGGTTCGTCAGGTGGACGGGGTCTTGACGGTGCCCAGCTCCGCGGTTCGCACCGTGGGCACCAGGAGCGTCGTGCAGGTCCTGCGCGGCGGTAAATCAACCCCGCTCCTGGTAACTGTCGGGGCGCAGGGCTCACTGCGCACCGAAATACGGTCGGGATTGGCGGCGGGAGAGCAGGTCATCCTGGCGGATCTGACCACGCCGCTGCCGACCGCGACGACGACCAACCTGCGCCGCCTCGGCGGCGGAGGTCAGGGCGCCGGCCGTCGCCCCGCCGCGACCGGTGCCGGCGGGTAGACCGCGACCGCGACCGGCAGCCGGCGGATCAGCGCTGGAGACCGGGACGCGACAAGCAGCCGCCGGATCAGCGGGGGAGGCCGGATCGGCGCCAGCCGCCGGCCGTGGCATGCACCGGCGGCCGCACCGCGCGGGACGGATCGGACCAGGCGCCGCGTACGGGCGACGGTGCGGGATCGCGCCCCGTGCTGCTCGCCAGTCCCGCGACCACGGCCACCAGGGCGGCCAGATCCTCGGCGGTCGGCCGCCCCCGGACGACCCGCAGCGTGGGGTCCGGCCGATCCTGCGGGCCGGTCACAGCGGGATGTTCCCGTGCTTTTTCGGCGGGAGCGTCTCCCGCTTGGTTCGCAGCAGCCGCAGTGCCTTTGCGACCTCGCGCCGGGTCTGGGACGGCTCGATCACCGCATCCACGAAACCGCGTTCGGCGGCGATATACGGCGTGGCGAAGGTGTCTTCGTACTCGGCAATGAATTTGGAGCGCTTGGCTTCCGGATCGTCGGCCGCGGTGATAGCCCGGCGCTGGATGATGTTGACGGCGCCCTGCGCCCCCATCACGGCGATCTGCGCGGTGGGCCAGGCCAGCTCCACGTCGCTACCCAGGTGCTTGGAGCCCATCACGACATACGCGCCTCCGTACGCCTTTCTGGTGATCACCGTGACTTTCGGGCTGGTCGCCTCGGCGTAGGCGTACAGCAGCTTCGCGCCGCGGCGGATGATGCCGCCCCATTCTTGATCGGTGCCGGGCAGGAAGCCGGGCACGTCGACGAAGGTGATGATCGGCAGGTCGAAGGCGTCGCAGGTGCGCACGAAGCGGGCCGCCTTCTCACTCGCGTCGATGTCGAGGGTGCCGGCCAAGCTCATCGGCTGGTTGGCAACGACCCCGACCGCGCGCCCCTCGACCCGGCCGAACGCGCAGACGATGTTGGGGGCGAACAGCTCCTGCACCTCGAGGAAACTGTCCTCGTCGAGGGTGGCCAAGATGACCTGCTTCATGTCATACGGCGCGTTGTTGCTGTCCGGAATGAAGGTGTCCAGCGCGGTGGCCGGCTCCTCGGCGGTCGCGTCGGGGGCGTCGAACACGGGCGCGGGTTCGAGGTTGTTCGACGGCAGGTAGGACAAGATCTCCTTGGCGAGATCCAGGCAGGCCTTCTCATCCGGGCTGATGAAGTGGGCCACGCCGCTGCGGGTGTTGTGCGCCCGGGCGCCGCCGAGGTCCTCCATCGCGACGTCCTCACCGGTGACCGTCTTGATCACGTCGGGGCCGGTGATGAACATGTGCGAGCCGCCGTCAACCATGAGCGTGAAGTCGGTGATGGCGGGGGAGTAGACGGCGCCCCCGGCGCAGGAGCCGAGGATGAGGCTCAGCTGCGGGATCACCCCCGAGGCGTGCACGTTGCGGCGGAAGATCTCGCCGTACAGGGCGAGCCCCATGATGCCTTCCTGGATGCGGGCCCCCCCACCGTCGTTCAGGCCGACCACCGGGCAGCCGGTCCGCAACGCCAGGTCCATCACCTTGACGATCTTCTCGCCGTAAACCTCACCGAGACTGCCGCCGAACACGGTGGCGTCCTGGGAAAAAACGCAGACGGGACGCCCGTCGACGCTGCCGTAGCCGGCGATCACGCCATCGCCGTACGGCCGGTTCTTGGCGACCCCGAAGTCGTGCGCGCGGTGCCGAGCCAGAGCGTCGGTCTCGGTGAAGCTGCCCTCGTCGAGGAAGTACAAAATCCGTTCGCGGGCAGTCATTTTGCCCTTGTCGTGCTGGGCGTCGACGGCCCGCTGGCTCCCCGCGTGGATGGCTTCGTCGGTGCGCTGCCGGAGCAGGGCCAGCTTGCCGGCGGTGGTGTGGACGTCGGGGCTGGCGGGCCCCGGGGACGGCTCGGCGGACATGGCCGGTCAGGATAGTCGGGTGTGGACCGACCTCGACCGGCCGCCGCTGGCCGGGGTCCGCGGTGGGACGGTGCGGGTCCACGGCGGATGGCGCGTACGCGTGGTTCCCACCACCGGTTCCACCAACGCCGATGTGGCGGCCGCCGCGCGGACGGGGGAGGCGCCCGGCTACGTGCTGGTCGCGGAGGAGCAGACGGCAGGCCGCGGCCGGCTGGGTCGCGGCTGGATCTCCCCGGCGCGCGCCGGGTTGACGTTTTCCGCGTTGCTGACGGTCGCGCCGTCCTCGTGGGTGCCGCTGCTCGGCGGGGTAGCGGTGGCCCAGGCCATCACCGAGGTGTGCGGGCTGGACGCGACGCTCAAATGGCCGAACGACGTCCTGATCGGTGGCAGCAAGGTCGCCGGCCTGCTCGCCGAGGTGACCCCGGCCCCGAACGGTCCCCGGGTGGTGCTCGGCGTGGGCATCAATGTCACGACCACGCGGGAGGAGCTGCCGGCCAGCCGACCGGCCACCTCCTTGCGGTTGGCCGGCGCCGAGGTCACCGACCGGCTCACGTTGCTGCGCGCGATCCTGCACCGGCTGGCCGACGGGGCCACGCCGAACGACTACCGGGCGATGTGCAGCACGGTCGGGCGGCAGGTCGAGCTGCACCTGCCGGAAGGCACGGTGACCAGCGGCCTGGCCGAGCACATCGACGAGGCCGGGCGGTTGGTGGTGGCCGGCGCCGCGTTCGCCGCCGGCGACGTCGTGCACCTGCGCTGAGCCGGCGCGGCGCCGCTCCGAGATCGGCGACAATGGGGCGGTGGCATACCCGCGGGGCCTGCTCTCGGAGGGGGAGGACGTCGTCCTTGACCTGCACCCGCACGGGAAGGCGCTGATCGTTCCGTTGGCGCTGGTGCCGATCGTGATCGGACTCGGCTCGTTCCTCGCGGCGGTGGCCCCGGCCGGTTCGGCCCACCGGCCGCTGCAGCTAGCGGTGCTCGTGGTGGCCCTCGCCCTCCTGTCAATGTTCAGCCTGCGCCCGTTTCTGCGCTGGCAGGCGACGCACTATGTGATCACTAACCGGCGGATCGTCCTGCGCTCCGGCATCCTGTCCCGCCGCGGCCGGGACATCCCGCTCAACCGCGTCAATGACGTCAGCTTTGAGCATGGGTTGCTCGAGCGTCTGCTGCGGACCGGCTCGCTGACCGTGGAGTCCGCGGGTGAACGTGGCCAGCTCGTCCTGACCGACGTCCCCCGGGTGGAGCGGGTCCAGCACACGATCTATGAGTTGGTGCAGCAGCATGAGCTGCGCCGCGACCGGGACGAGAACGACGGCTGAGCGCGTTTGGCCGCTGAGTCCGATCGGCGGCCGCGTCCAGCCGGTGCCCCGCGCTTTCTCCCCCGAATGCCGTGTCACGGCAGCCGGCGGCAGATCACACCCCAGCTGCTGACGTCGGCCGGTGGTGACCTGCGCCGCGCCGGTCGGTGCCAGGATCGGCGTCATGCAGATTCTGCGGACTCCCGACGAGCGCTTCGCTGACCTCCCCGGGTTCAACTACGAGCCGCGGTATGTCGAGGTGGCCGCCGGCGACGGGCAGCGTCTGCGCCTTGGCTACGTGGAGGCCGGTCCGGCGGACGGACCGGTGACGGTGCTGCTGCACGGCGAACCCAGCTGGTCCTACCTCTATCGGCACATGATTCCGGTCCTGGCCGCGGCGGGTCACCGGGTCATCGCCCCTGACCTGATCGGTTTCGGCCGCAGCGACAAGCCGGCGGCGCTCACCGACTACAGCTACGCGGCGCACGAGGAATGGTTGCGGGAGGCGCTGTTTGACCGGCTGGACCTGCGCGGCATCACCTTGGTCTGCCAGGACTGGGGCGGCCTGCTCGGCTTGCGCCTGGTGGCCTTCCAGCCCGAACGGTTCGCCCGCGTCGTCGCGGCCAACACCGGATTCCCGGATGGCGAGCACCGACTGCCCGAGGTCTGGTGGCGTTTTCACGACTTCGTGGTCCGCACCGAGGACCTGCCGGTGGGGTTCCTGGTCCAGGGCGCGACGGTGACCGAGCTGCCGCCCGAGGTGGTCGCCGCCTACGACGCACCGTTCCCCGACCCGCGGTTCAAGGCGGGCGCGCGCAGCTTCCCCGGGTTGATCCCGCAGAGCCTGGACGACCCGGGGACCCCCAGGCAGCAACAGGCCTGGGCCCGGCTGGTCGGCTTCGGGAAGCCCTTCCTCACCGCCTTCTCGGACTCGGACCCGATCACCCACGGCGGCGAGAAGATCCTCACCAGCCTCATCCCCGGCGCGCTGGGGCAACCCCACACCACCCTGGTCGGCGGCGGTCATTTCCTGCAGGAGGACGTCGGGCCGGAATTCGCTCGGGTCGTCGTGGAGTTCTGCCAAGCATGAGTGAGCTCCCGCGCCGCATCAGTTTGCGTGAAGTCGGTCCGCGTGACGGGCTGCAGAACGAGGCACCCGTGCCTACTGCTGCGAAGGTGGCGCTGATCGAGGCGCTGTCCCGGACCGGGCTGCGCCGGATCGAGGCGGTCAGCTTCGTGTCCCCCAAGGCCATCCCGTCGATGGCCGACGCGGACGAGGTGTGGCGGCAGATCCAGGGCATCGACGGGATCAGCTGGTCGGCGCTGGTCCCGAACCTGCGCGGCGCCGAACGCGCCCTCGCGCTCGGCGTCACCGAACTCAATGTGGTCGTGAGCGCCTCGGAAACGCACAACCAGAAGAACGTGCGCCGTTCCACCGAGGAATCGCTGCAGGACATCGAAGCCTTGCTGGCCCGGGTCCACGCCGCGGGCGCTACCTGCCAGGTGGTGGTCAGCACCGCCTACGGCTGCCCCTACGAGGGCGACGTCCCGGTGCGGCGCGTCGTCGCCGTCGCCGGACGCGCGCTCGCCGCCGGCGCGGATGGCATCGCGTTCGGCGACACCACCGGGATGGCGACCCCGGGACGGGTGGCGCCGCTGGTGGGGGAGTTCCGCAGCGCTCACCCCGATATCCCACTCAACCTGCATTTCCACAACACCCGCGGCACCGGCCTGGCGAACGTGCTGGCGGCGCTGCAACTAGGCGTGGACGATTTCGACGCGAGCGTCGGCGGGCTGGGCGGCTGCCCGTATGCCCCCGGGGCGACCGGAAACGTCTGCACCGAGGACCTGGTGCACATGGTCCAGGACATGGGCATCGACACCGGGGTTGACCTCGACGCGTTGCTGGCCGTGGCGGAGATGGCGGAGGGCCTGGTCGGCCGCACGTTGCCCAGTCAGGTGCTGCGGGCCGGGCCGCGGACCCGTCTCGCCAGCTGAGCGGAGCCGGAGCGGCCGCAGGAAAGGGCCCCCCTCGCTCCGCGAGGGGGGCCCTTTCCTGCGGCAAGTACCCGACGGCTACTGGCTCACGTAACCGCTCAGGTCGACGATCAGCTGGGCGCCGGCGCCGCCGACGAACAGGCTGACCGTGTTGTTCGGCCCGATCGGGACCAGGACGAGGTTCGCGTCGTCATGCCCCTTGCTGTAGTTCACATTGCTCGTGCCCGGCTGCTTGCTGCCACCGGGGTAGGCAACGACGAACCCGGAACCGACCGCGCTGGCCGCTGTCACGTTGATCAGCGCAGCGCTGGCCGTGGATGGCACCGAGCTGGGCAGCGTGATGGTGACCGCACCCGTGACCAAGCCCTTCGGCAAGCCCGTCCCGGACCTGCTGTCGGCGATCCGTTTCGGATCCAGCGAGATCACCGACGATCCGGCCGGGGTGAACCCGCTCAGGTCGACGACGACCTGGGTGGGACCGCCACTGATCTGCAGGTCAACCTTCCCGCCTGCCGGTTTCACCAGCACCAGGTTGGCCTGGGTGATCCCCGGGCTGAAGTTCAGGTTGCTCGTCCCCGGGACCGTGCCACCCGACGGGTACGCCACGATGTTGCCCGGGTGCTGAGCTCCCGTTGCCGTCAGCGTGAGCGCCACCAAACCGGCCGTGGACGGCACCGAGGAAGGCAGCGTGATGGTCTCGTGCCCGGTCAGCGGTCCCTTGGGTAGCCCGACGTTCGACCGGCTGTCCGCGAGCCTGGTCGGGCCCACCGCGGTGAAGGCCGACGCCGGGAGATACCCGGTGAGGTCAACGACCAGATCGGCCTTTGCGCCGCCCACATTCAGCACGATCCGGCCGTCAGCCGGGGTGTTGACCAGCACCGCGTCCGGCTGGGTGGTGCCCGCCGAATAGTTCACGTTGCTGCTGGTGGGAGCAGGCGTGGTGCCGGCCGGGAAGACCGCGACGAAACCGGGGCCTGCGGCCCCGAGCGCGGTCACGTTGAGCACCGCTGTGGTCCCGGTCGGTACCGAGGAGGGCAAGGTCACGAAGACTGCTCCCTGCACCTGCCCCTTCGGGACTTGGGTGCCGTCGATGCGGGTGTCCACCAGCCGCGCCGTGACCGGGTTGAACCCAGTCGGGGACGTGGCGGCCGCCGCCTGCGCGGTCGTGTGCGCGGCATGCGCGACGGCCGGAGCCGCCAACGCCGCGGTGGGTGCGGCCACGAGCATGCCGGCCGCCGTAGCACCTGCTGCCAGGGCGGCCAACGGCCGCACCCGGAACCGAGCGGCGCAACGCCGCGTACTCATCATCCCGGTCCAACCTCCTTCTGCAGCCTCACGCTGCGGACGCCTGTCCATGCGGGCGTCGTCGATCGGTGGCTTCATGACGTGCTGCCAGAAAGTGCAAGGTCCGGTTGATGCCGGGAGCCCGGTTTCGTGGTTCCTGCTGTACGCCAATCGATTTCGGTGATCCGGCCGCCATGGATCTGGACGTTCTCGGCCGGCCGCCCCGCTACGCCCTGCACCCGGTAGGCACCGGCCGGCAGGCCCGGGTAGACCGCCGCGTAGGTGACACCCTGCGGGAGCTGCCGCTCCCGGACGAGGCTGTGCGTGCTGACCGTGCCGTCCCCGAGGCCCTCGATGTCGAGCTCCTCGCCGGCGAGGTCTTCGAGGGTGTGGATGATCAGCGCCCCGATGTTGCCGCCGATGTCGAGCACGACACTGCCCGTGCGGCTCGGTCCGTGCTGCTGTTCGCTCATCAATCCCGCCGCCCCGGTCACGGCGCCGAGGGCGGAACGGCCTTGGGCGTGGTCTCGGGGGTGAAGTAGCCGCTGTGCGGGGTCCCCAGATACGGGAAGCTCGTGAGGTACTGCACCGAGCCCGCCGCGGTCACGTCCTTGGGATCGTTGGTCACGTCGTAGACGGCTTTGGCGGCCCCGTCCACGGTGTAGCTCGTGTCGACCAGCGCGTAGGTCAGTCCGGCGACCGCACGCAGTTCGATGACGGCGACGTCGTCGAACACCCGACGGCCGTTCGGGAACCCGGCCGGGTCCCCACCGACCAGGCCGAGGTTGCTCGGACCGGAGGTCGTCGGCGGGATCGCGACGTTCAGCCGCAGCAGGTCGGCCTGCGTGGTCCCGGTGTTGTTCTGGAACGCCCCGGCGACCCCGTCCGGCAAGCCGGTGAGCAAGATCGCCAGCAGGTCATCCCGCTTTTTGGTGCCGGCCGCGATCTGCTTATCCAGCGCCGCCAAGTTCGGGAACAGGGTCGACCCACCGTCCGGCGTGAACAGGACCGGCAGCAGCTGCCCCAGCTCGGGGTTCGCGACCCCAGCGGCGAAGCTGGAGTCCGACTCCGGCGGTAAGGCGTTCCACAGATCCTTCTTCGAGATCGGCACCAGCAGCTCGTTGAACAGCGGGTTCCCCATCCGCGAAACCTGCTTGAACGGGCCGGTGAACTGGTCCTTGCCGCTGCCGTCGATCATCCGGACGGTTTGCCGGCTGGCCGAGGTGTAGATGCCAAGCACCGACTTGCTGTCCTTGTAATTCGTCGGCTTGGAGCCGTCGATGGTCAGCGAGGTGATGGGCACCTGAATGGCGATGCTGTGCACGTTGACCGCCGAGGTCGAGTTCACCCCAGGCATGTTGGTCAGCACCGGCATGATGCCGAAGGTGTTGTGGTCGGCCGCGAACGGGCGCAGGTTGCCCAGGTCGAAGACCGTGCCCAGGTCCACGTAGAAGCCCTCGGCGCGCTGCCCGGCGAACACGGTCTCCCCGCTGGGCAGCTCGTAGATGAAGGCCTGGGTCAGTGGGTCCGGGGCGCCGCTCGACGCGGCGTAGTCCGGGGTCGACAGAGGGCCGATGTTGCAGGGCGGGCAGGCGAGGTCGGAGGCCAGGACGGTGGATTTGCCGTTCGGCTCGACGCGGGTCACCGAGAAGAACTGGCGCCGGTTCCATGCGGAGGTGTCGAGCCGGCCGTTCTTGATCTGGATCGGGCCGTCGTTGTAAAGGAACGTGTTCGGGTTCTCCAGCACCGAGGTGAATCGGAACTGGTAGCTGATCTCCGAGCGGCCGGCCGCATCGTGCCGGATCTTGATCTCGTAGAGGACCTCGCTGCCGAACTCGTAGAAGTTCGGGCCGCCGTCGGGGGCCTGCAGCGGGACGTAGTTGGCGATGAGGGTGACCGTGTCCGCCTTGTCGGGGCTGACGAACGCATAGACGTCGGTGCTGTCAGCTACCGGGTCCTTGGAGATTTCTGGTGCTTCACGATGGGAGGACATGCACGGCCCCTAGAGTCGATGGGAAGCGGTGAGAACACGGCCCAGCACGCGCGGATGCCGGCTGGACGTCAGCCGTCAGACAGCAGCAATGCGGGTCAGGCTTTTTGCCAGTTCGCGATCGGTGACGGTGACCAGCCGAGTACCGACGAAGACGTCCACGAGTCCTTTGCCCAGGTCCCGAACGTGGGCCACTACCGGGCCGGAAATGCCGCTCAGGTCTGGTTCCGGGCTGGACGCGTGGGACTTCGTCTCGGCCCAGGCCAGTGGGGTGGCCGCAAGGGCTCCCACCGCGACCGCCCCCAAGGAGGCCCGCTTGACGAACATCCGCCGAGAAACTTCCTCCATTGGAGCTCCCATCCTTCGCCGAGCAGCACCCGGCGACGCTTAGTCGGACGACCGAAACAGAAGCGGGATGGCGGCTGAATTTGCCGTGGCCCCTTCATTCGCCGATGGCCCCTTCGTCGGCATCTTCGCACGAGGCGTCGTACTGGATGGGGGCTGGAGCGGATTTTTTTCACCCGGCGGTCAAACGGACCAGCCGCCGTCCAGGGATCACCAAAAATTCGCGCAAGGCCGCGAACCTCCTGTCGCGGAGGGGTTGACGCGGCCGCCGGGGAGGTCTATCTATTGATGGTTGCGCGATACCGGGCGCATTTGTGACGGCGTTTTGATGTGACGGCATTTTGATGTGACGATATTTGACGCCGATATTTGACGCCGACATTTTGATGCCGACCATTTAGACGCCGCTGATGGCGACGACGCCGCTGACTGTTCCGATGAATGCCGCCGCCCCCGACAGCGCCGGGGTCGCGAATCGGGTCGTGGGTTCGGGCAGCGCCACGGTGGCGAGTTCGTGGCCGTCCTGCTCGTTGAGCACGTGCAGCACTCCTCGCCCCGGGTCGAGCGCGAATACCGCGCCACCCCCGAGCACCGGCGAACCGGTCACCGCGGCCGACGCGGCCCGCCAGCGCACCTGCACCCCGTTGGTGTCCACGGTCGCGGCCCGCAATCCGTCCTCGCAGGGAAGGAACACCGTGTTCGCCTGGTGGGCCGTGCCGCCGTAGCCAGCGCAGACGGTGCTGTCCGCCACTTGACCGCCGACGTGCCCGAGCCCGGTTTGCCGGAGCACGTGCAGGGTCGTGCTCTTGCCCAGGGTCAGGACCAGGCCGTTGGGCAGCAGCGTGGGGCCGGTGGACCCCAGGTCGACGTCACCGGCGTTCTCCGCGGCCCAGCCGCGCGGCGCGTAATAGTCGATCAAGGTGAGGCCGGGCGACAGCTTGAGGACCGAGTCGCTCCCGTCGTAGGGGTCGGCCGGGGCGGTCGCCGAGCCGTTGCCGACCGCGACGTAGACGTTGCCGGCCGCGTCCAGCGCGGGCCCGCTCGCGTTCCAGATGCCGCCCTCCCGCGCGCTGGGAACTTGATAGATGGTGTTCGGGCCGCCGCGTTCCGGCGTTGCCAGCACATAGCCGTGGTAGTCCCCGCAGTCGCCGAACCGGCCACCGAGGGCCACGTAGACGCGGCCGTTGCCGACGGCCAGCGCCGATCGTTGCTGCTGGACCAGGGGGTGCGAGCCGAACGGGTCGACCAGCTGGCGGAACTTGATCGCTCCGGTGGCCGGATCCAGCGCGAATAGTTCGTGGTGCGGACCGGCAATCTCGGCGACCAGGTAGATCCATCCGGTCGCGGGATCGAACACGGGCGTGCCGGTCACCCCGACCGTCGGCCCGATGTTGCCGCAGGGCAGCGTGCGGGCCTGTTGGGGCGTCCCGAGCGAGACGTGCCAGCGTTGCGCACCGCCGGCGGCAGCCAAGCCGTACACGCTGTTATTGGTGGTGGCCACCACGACGGTGCCGCGGATGACCAGGGGTTGGCCGTACACCGAACCGTCCAGGCGTCGATCCCAACTCAGCCGCGGGCTCGTGGGGGCGGGCACCGCCGGGAAGTTGCCGCTGCGCGCGGCGTCGCCGTGATATCCGGTCACGTCGGGTCCGCCGGTCCCCGGGGCGGCCGTCCCCCACACGGTGAGGCCGGGCGCGGGATGGCGGGCGGGGGCCAGCGACGGTGGCAGCCCCGGCGCCGTGGCGCGGACCCGGCCGGCGAGCCCGGGGGTGGTGCCTGCCGGGCCAGCCCCGGAGCCGCCCAGCGTGCCGGTGCTCCCGCCGCAGGAGGTCAACAGCAAGGCGCCGGCCAGGAGCGACAGCAGACGGCGGGTGCTCACCCGCCCAGCCTGCACGCCGCGGCCGGCGGATGCACCGGTGTGGTCTTCGCGGCGGACCGACGTAGGCTCGCGGCCCGTGACCGAGCCAGCCGCATCCACGCCTCCCGAACCCGCCAGCGCCGTTGCCGTCAGCCCCGCAGCCGCCAGCCCCGGCCCGGCCAGCCCCGGCCCCGCCAGCCCGGACGCGGCCAGCCCTGCCACCGGCGCCCGGATGCCGACCCACCCCCCGGTGGCGGAGCTGAGGTCAGGGGTGTTGCAGGGCGGAGCACCGCGCTACCACGAGGCCAACGCGGCCAAGGGCAAGCTGGCGGCACGCGTTCGGATTGCCCGGCTGGTCGATCCCGACTCGTTCGTCGAGGACGGGCAGTTGGCGAACGTCCTCGCCGGCGACCTGCCGGCCGACGGCGTGGTGACCGGCAGTGCGCGCCTGGATGGCCGTCCTGTCTGCCTGATGGCCAACGACTCGACAGTGAAGGCAGGATCGTGGGGCGCACGTACCGTCGAAAAGATCATTCGGATCATCGAAAAGGCATACGCAACAAGTGTTCCCATGATTTACCTGGTCGATTCCGCCGGGGCGCGGATCACCGACCAGGTTGACCTTTTCCCGGGCCGACGCGGCGCCGGCAAGATATTTCACACCCAGGTGCGCGCCTCCGGCAGCATCCCGCAGGTCTGCGCGCTGTTCGGGCCGAGCGCGGCGGGCGGCGCGTACATCCCGGCGTTCTGCGACGTGGTGGTGATGGTCGAGGGCAATGCGTCGATGTACCTCGGTTCTGACCGGATGGTGAAGATGGTCACCGGTGAGGACACGACCCTGGAGGCGATGGGCGGGGCGAGGGTGCACACCGCCGAGTCCGGGGTGGGGCATCTGCTGGTCAAGACCGAGGACGAGGCACTCGCCGCGGTGCGTGCCTATCTGTCCTACCTGCCCTCGAACTGGCAGCAGCCGCCGCCGGCCACCGCATCCCGGGAACCGAAGCCGACCGACCTCGCCGCCCTCGTCCCGGTCAGCGAACGGCAGGCCTTTGACATGCGCCGTTTCGTGCGCGGGCTCGTGGATGAGGACTCCCTCTTCGAGATTCATCCCTCTTGGGCCCGGGAGTTGGTGGTGGGATTCGGCCGGCTGGGCGGGGCGCCGGTGGGGATTGTCGCGAACAATCCGATGTTCAAGGGCGGCGTGCTCTTCGTCGATTCCGCCGACAAGGCGACCCGCTTCATTCAGCTGTGCGATGCGTTCAACGTGCCGCTGGTGTTCCTCTCCGACGTGCCTGGGTTCATGGTCGGGACGGTGGTGGAGAAGCAGGGCATCATCCGACACGGCGCAAAGATGATCACCGCTGTTTCTGAGGCGACGGTGCCCAAGTTCTGCGTGGTGGTGCGGAAGGCTTATGGCGCAGGCCTTTACGCGATGTGCGGGCCTGGCTTCGATCCGGATGCGACGATCGCGCTGCCGACGGCGAAAATCGCCGTGATGGGCGCCGAGGCGGCGGTGAATGCCGTGTTCGCCAACAAGATCGCGGCGCTCCCCGAATCCGAGCGGCCGCAATATGTGGCCGATCTGCGGGCCGAGTACGAAACCGACATCGACATC